>CAYNFP010000001.1:0-202040 GCA_964396655.1 uncultured Muribaculaceae bacterium
AAAGGGGTTGGCTAGTGTGATACTAGCACCAATTCGCCTAAAAGTGAATTGGTAAGTCTATATACTATATTAACTTTAATATTTTGTCAACCTAAAAATTAAATTTTTTTTATTTTTTTATTATAAATGTTATCTATTAAAATAAAAGCATAACATAATATATTAAAGGTGATTATATGAATAAAATAATAATAGATGTACAAGATAGATATTACTACGACATATGGCATTACCCTGGCTCAATTAATATTCCCTATGATGATTTGATGAATAATTACAGAACATATTTAAACAAAAATAATATATATTATTTTTATTGTAAAAGTGGCAAATTAAGTAAAAGGGCTGCTACAATACTTAGTTATTTAGGTTATAATGCATTTGCTATGGAAATATAAATAATTTTATATTATAATTATTAAGAGGTTTCTATGGAAGTCATTAATGAATTTATATATAAATTAATAGATATGCTTGGAATGTATGGCCCAATTCTATCTTGTTTTTTAATAACAATAGAGTCAATGTTTCCAATTATGCCACTTGGTGTTTTTATAACAATTAATTTTTTAACTTATGGTGATTTAATAGGTTTTATATTATCATGGATATTTACTGTAATTGGATGTATAATGTCATTTTTAATATTTAGAAAAGGAGTTCAAGGTTGGTTTAATAGGTTGACAAAAAATAAAGATAAATTAAATAACTTAATGTTAAAGTTTAATAATATTACATTTCCAGAATTAACAGTTATGATAGCTATACCTTTTACTCCTGCTTTTCTTGTTAATATAGCGGCTGGACTTTCTAATATAGATAAAAAGAAATTTTATCTCTCTTTATTAATAGGAAAACTTGGTCTAGTATATTTTTGGGGATATATTGGGACAAACCTTGTAGAGAGTTTTAAAAATCCAATGATTTTAATTAAAATAACTATTGTTGTTTTAACAACTTATATCATTTCTAAAATATTAAAAAAGTTTTTGAAGATTTAGAATATAATATTTAGGAGAATATATGAAAGTTGGAGTTATAATGGGAGGAATTTCCTCTGAAAAAGAAGTGTCTTTAAAAAGTGGTGAAACAATAATTGAAAATTTAGATAAATCTAAATATGAAATTGTTTCTATTGTTTTAAATAATAAAAAAGATGCTTTAAAAAAAATAAAAAACATAGATTTTGCGTTTTTAGCATTACATGGTAAATTCGGTGAAGATGGCACTATTCAGGCAGTTTTAGAAACATTAGAAATTCCTTATTCTGGCTGTGGAGTATTAAGTTCGGCAATATGCATGAATAAAGATATGACAAAAAAAATTCTTACAGCATGTGATATTAGAACAGCAGACTGGATGTTAATATCTTCTTTTAATAAAACAGATTATTCTTTAGTTGAAAAAATTGGTTATCCAGTAGTTATTAAACCAAATTGTGGAGGCTCTTCAGTTGGAACTTTTATAGTAAATAAAAAAGAGGATATAAAAAAATATGTTAAAGAAGCGCTTAAGTATGATAAAGAAGTTATTATAGAGAAGTTTATTAGAGGTGATGAAATTACTTGCACCATTATAGATGGAGAATTATTTCCTATAATTGCTATAAAACCCAAATCATCATTCTTTGATTTTAATTCTAAATATGAAATAAATGGCGCTAATGAATATGTTATAGATTTAGAAAAAAGTCTTTACGATGAAGTTAGTGAAATTGCATTAAAATCTTACAAAACTTTAAATTGTGAGGTTTATGCTAGAGTTGATATGATAATACAAGATAAAGTTCCATTTGTTTTAGAAATAAATACATTACCAGGAATGACAAAAACTTCTTTAGTACCTAAAAGTGCAATGGCTAAAAATATAAACTTTACTAGGTTATTAGATATTATAATAGAAAAATCTATAGAATTAAGAAAAAATTAAAATAACATCACCCTTTTTGTAAGGGCTTTTTATTGACAAAAACTCTAAAAAGTTATATAATATTCATCAATTAAAAGGGGTTTTATTTATGGAAAATAATATTTTATCTTTTGTTAATCCAAACCAAAATGATAAATTTTCTAATATGACTGAATCAGATGTAAAAGAATTAATGAGAAAATTAAGTTTTTATTTTTTGGAACTCAGAAAATCTTTAAGTTTAGATAGTTATATTACTTTTGGATTAGAATTAGAGTTTGAAAACATATTAAATTTAAATAAATTGAAAGAAGAATTTGTAAGTATAAAATTCAATGAGTTATGGGATTTAGGATCTGATGCCACTTTAACTAAAGGGGCAGAAATAATAAGTCCAATATTAACTGATTCTTTTTCTACTTGGCAAGAATTAGAAAAGGTTTGTGAACTAGCAAAAACTTATGGAGAAGTTGGAAAAAGTTCTGCTGCACATGTTCATGTTGGAACTCAAACTATTGGTGAAGAAAAAGAAGCTTGGTTAAACTTTATAAAATTGTGGGCTGTTTATGAAAATGTGATTTATAGATTTACAGATGGAGAGTTTCTAACGGGTCTACCCGGAATCAGTCTGTGTTTTCCTTCTAGAGAAGAATTTTTAAAAGATTATAAGTTGTTTGAAGAAACTTTAATTGAAGAATTTTTTACCACTATATCTCATAGGAGAGGAAGATCAAGAGCTGTTAATTTAGGAAATGTTAAAAATGGAGAATATATAGAAGGAAACACTATTGAATTTAGATGTCCTAATGGCACACTTAATCCTGTAATATGGCAAAACAATGTTAATTTGTTTGTAAGATTATTACTTTATTCAAAAAATTTATCAAAATATGATTATGACACCATTGAAAAAAGGAGATTAAGTACTCCTGAAAATTTGCCTTATTGTAAAATATATCTAGATCAAGCATTAGAATTATGTGATTTAATATTTACTGATAATTTAAGCAAAATATATTTTATGAAACAATATTTAAAAGGTTTTAGAACATCAAATGAGAGCATGAAAAGAGCAAGAGAATTTACTACAATAAGAAATAGTTAATTATTAAATTGGCTATTTTTTTATATGTAAAAAAATGATACAATTAAAATGGAGGTAATTATGGAATATATAATAATTGGACTATTGGTTGTGTTATTAATTATGATGATTCTGTTATTAAATTCAATATCAAAGAAAAATATAAGTGAAAGCAATATAACAGAACGTCTTGGAAATGTTGAAAAAGATTTAATAAAGGAAATTGGGGAATTTAAATTAAAATTTTCTGGTGACTTAAATAAGGATTTTATAGATTTAAATGAACGAGTAGAAAAAAAATTAAATATGATTAATGATAAAGTTAATGAAAGAATAGAAGTTAATTTTGAGAAAACCAATAAAACTTTTTCAAATGTTTTAGAAAGACTTGCTAAAATAGATGAAGCTCAAAAGAAAATAGATAGTTTAAGCAGTGATATAGTGTCATTACAAGGAATTCTTACAGATAAAAAAACAAGGGGTATCTTTGGAGAAGTTAATTTATATCATATATTATCTAATGTATTTGGAGAAAATAATGATAGAATTTATAAAACTCAATATACTTTGTCTAATAAGTTTATAGCGGACGCAGTATTATTTGGGCCAGAGCCCTTAGGAACAATTTGTATAGACTCTAAATTTCCTTTAGAACATTATAGAACCATGCTTGAAAAGGGAATTACTGAAGAAGAGAGAGTTTTAAGAGAAAAACACTTTGAAGCAGATGTTAAAAAGCATATAGATGATATTAGTGAAAAATACATTATAAAGGGAGAAACCAGCAACCAAGCTATTATGTTTTTACCAGCTGAAGCAATATTTGCTGAAATTAATGCATATCACCCTAATATAATTACATACTCTCAGAAAAGAAATGTATGGATTGCCTCTCCTACAACATTAATAAGTTTGTTAACTATAATACAAGCAGTTTTAATGGGAATTGAAAGAGATAAATATGCTAGTGTTATACATGAGGAATTAAATAAATTAGGGATAGAATTTGATAAATATAAAATAAGGTGGGATAAGTTATCAAGAAGCATAACTACCGTAACAAATGATATAAAAGATATTAATGTAACCACTGATAAGATATCTAAAAGATTTGATTCAATTAGCCACGTAAAAATAGATGAAAAAGATAAAAGCATTGAAATAGAATAATTTAGAATTTACAATAATTTTACAAAAGAATACACAAGAATTTTATAGTTGTTTCTGTGCTTTTTTTGTGTTAATATTATTATAAGAGGCAGGGGATATTATATGGACACAAATTATGAGACAATTAGGAGTTTAGTTGAGCTTTTAGTAAAAAAAGCTGGCTTTGATTTATCCGCAAATTTAGGTGAAGAAGAGTTAGAAAAAACTAAGTCTTATATCTTTGAATTTGAAAAAAAATTAACAGAAGCTAAAGAAGATGAAAAAGAAGAATTTAAAGAAGCAATTAATAACTTTAAAAAGATTGAAGAAAATTGGGAAAACAATGCTGAAATATTAGGTAAATCAATATTAAATGCATATAAAGAGAAAAAATCATTTAAAGAAATAGAAACTGATTTAAATAAATTAGTTGAATTAGCTTTAGGTGACAAAGAAGAAACTATTAATGAATCTTTAATGTCACATATATATGACACTATACGTATTCTTGAAGAAAAACAAGAAAGTGTTGAAGAATCTTTAATTAATCAAGATTATAGTGATAATAGATCTAAAGAACTTGATGAACAAACAATAAATTATTTAAATAATAAAATAATTGAATATGAAGCTGAATTAAAACATATAACTGGAGAGTTAGATAGAATTAAAAATGTAGAAACAAAAGATATAGGAACTATTTCTACTATAAAAGTTTATTTAGTAAATACAGAAAAGAATTTAGAAAGATTAGAAGAAGTAAAACAAGAAACAATAAATAAAAAAGTTATAAACACTGATATTTGGGCTAAATTAGAAAAAGCCGGATTAGAAATGAAGAAAAAATATAACAATGCAAAAAATACTTTAGAAAAATTTGAAGCTTTACTTGAAGATATGAGAAAGAGTAAAGAAGAATATATTATAAGAAGAGATTTTATAGAAGAAGAAATAGGTAAATGTAAAGAACATATAGAAAAAATAAAGTCTTGCATTAATAATAATCAATATGCAGATTACACTAATAGAGCATTAGATGAAAGCAAAAAAGAAACAATTAAAAGTAGTTTAAAAGAACTAAACAATAAAAAAGAAGTTATATATATAAATGTTGGGGAAGTTAAAAATGAAATAATTAAAGAATGGTCAAAGATAGATAAAAACTCTGATGAAAGAAAAACAAACATCGTTTTAGAGGATGATAAAAAAGATAAAAAACCTATCGATGATAAATTAAATCAAAAGAAGAAAGTCGAATTTGATTGGTAAAAAAGAAAAGGAATAAAAATGGACTACAAGGCTTTAGAGGATCTAGTCAATATTTTAGTTAGAAAAACAGGATTAGAATTGTTTGAAAACGGAGAAAAAAAAGAACTAGAAGAAAAATTAGATGAAATATCTTCTAAAGTTTTATTGTTGAATAATGAAAATAAAAAAGAAGAATTAGAAATTTTTTTAAACGAAAAAGAAATTATTTTATCGTCATTAAATGATATAGGAGAAAATTCAATCATATGCGCAAAAGAGATTTTAAAGACATTTACTGATGGTAAACCATATACTTATGCAAAAGATAAAGTTAATGAATTGGTTAAACTCGCTAAAGAAGAATTAGAAAAGACTCATAATGAAATTAACAATACAAATATATTTACAGAAATGGATAAATATAATAAAAAAGTTGGTAAGTTAAAATCAGAAATTGAAAGCAAAGTATATGAAGATAAATTAAAAAATGAAGTAATAAATTTTAATAATGCTTATCATAATAGTAAATTAAAATCATTAAAAGAAAGAAAAAAATATATTCCCAATCAAATTGAAGCTATTAACAATATAATAGAAGAACTAAAAAGAATATGTGAAAAGTTAAAAGATAATAGAATGGTTTATATTCGTAATTTAAATAGCAAGAAAAGAGAATTTTATAAAAATTTATTAAAATCTTATTCTAAAGAAGAAATTAATGAAATAAAGTTAATAATAAAAGATATTGAAAATGAGATTAATGAAAACATAAAAAATGAAAATGAATACATAAAAGAAATAAATAAATATAAAGAAGAAATTGCAAAAAAAGAAAATGACTTAGCAATTATTGAAAAAGAAATTTTCTCATTAGAAGAAAACAAAGTAAATGAAAATAACAGAAATTATCTTGAAATTTTTACAGATATGTTAGAATTATTAAAACAAAAAGATAGATTAGAATCATTATCAAAACAACAACAATATTTATATGTTGATCCAGATGTAATAAAAGAAGAAATTGAACTTTTATGGAATAAAAAAATAAAGCCAGCTTCTAATTTTGAAGATATTGAAATATTTTAAAAGCATTATTGCTTTTTTTTATTAAAAGAAATCTTGGTTATTACATATAATAATTATTAGAAAGAATAATATTTGGTGAAAATATGTTACTAAAAATATTAATGTTTTTTATTGGAGTCTTACTAACATCATTATCATTAGTTTTTATTATTTTATATTTAAATGTATTAAGTATAGGGTATAGTTTTTTAGATTTTGTTAAGTTTATTATTAGTAGGTGGGAATGTTGGTTATTGATATTTGGAATTTTATTAATAATTTTGTCCCTTAGGAAAGGAAGAAATAAATTAAATGATATATATTTATGATTTATTAGTTAATTTTAATAAAGAAATTTATAATTTTTATGAGTGGGAAGAAACTGATATTATAGAGTACTTAAAAAAAAGTATGCTTTTTAAAGTGAGTAAATATTTATATAATAAATTTATTTCTGATAATATAGTTGTTGATGAAAACTTTTTAAATTTAATTAAAAATAAAACAGAAATATTAAATCAAAAAAAAATAGAGTACTTAACATATTGTGCGGTAATGACTAATGGAGATGACGCTACTGCTTTTATATTTAATTCTGATGGATTAATAATAGAAAAAAGTAAATTTACTGTTGAAGATGAAATTGAATTACTAGAAATCTCTAAATCAATAAAGGCAAAAAAAATAAGTTATAAAAAACTTCTTGAAAATAGTTATAATCCTTCTTTTATTACTAGAGAAGGTAAAAAGATAATTAAATTAATATTATTAGAATTAGAAAGTATAAAAAATGATTCAAAAAAAATAAATTATTTATATTATGAATGGTTTAATAAGAAAAGTTCTAACAAAAATCAGTATAATGAGTTAGTTGATAATATAAAATTCTTTTATTATCCTAAAAAACATGAATACTTTTTAAAGATATTAAATTTGATAACCATTAAAGAATAAAATGTATAAAAATAATAAATGTGTAAAACCTAATATTGAGGAGGACTTATGAAAAAATTAGTTTTAGTTTTATTAGGTATTTTTTGTTTGGTAGGGTGTACCTCTATGAATACTCCAACTAAAAAAACCGAGGAATTATTAATGAAATATCAATCTCTATCAGATGATGTTTTATCTGATTTAGACTTGAGTGCTGAGGCTGAGAACTTAGGTTCAACAAATACTCAAACATATAAAGATGTAATGACTCGTCAATATCAAGATTTAAAATATGAAATTACTGATGAAAATATCAATGGAGATGAAGCTATTGTAACCGCTAAAGTAACTGTTTATGATTTATATAAGACAATGAAAGAAGCACAAACTTATTCAGATCAAAATACAGCAGAATTTCAAACCAATGGAACTTATGACCAAAGTAAATTTTTTACTTATGAATTAGATCAAATGCTTAAGACTGATGACACAATAGACTATACAATAGACTTTTATTTAGAAAAAGTAGATAACGAATGGCAAATAAAAGAATTAAGTAATTCTATTAAAGAAAAACTTCATGGAACTTACGATTATGAGAGCGAATAAAAGCTCTTTTTAATTACTGTAAAAAATGTTAAAATTATATTAGGTGATAAAATGGAAAATATAGTTAAGGAATTAATTAAAAGAAACAAAACAATATCAACAATGGAATCTTGTACAGGTGGGTATTTAGCAAATGAAATAACAAATATTGATGATGCTAGTAAAGTATTAAAATTTAGTGCGGTTACTTATTCTAACGAATTTAAAATTAAAATGGGAGTTGACGCTAATGTAATTGAAAAGTATTCTGTTTATAGTATGGAAACCGCTCGCGAAATGGCAAAAAATATTTCAAAATTTACAGATTCTGATTATGGAGTAGGAATTACTGGAAAACTAAAAAGAGTAGATCATAGTAACGTTGGTCAAGGAAATGATAATGAAGTATTTGTTGGTATTTTTGAAAAAGAAACTGGTAAATA
Source organism: uncultured Muribaculaceae bacterium (assembly GCA_964396655.1). Taxonomy (GTDB): domain Bacteria; phylum Bacillota_I; class Bacilli_A; order RF39; family UBA660; genus CAYNFP01. The sequence continues at coordinate 8,419 of CAYNFP010000001.1, forward strand.
TTATGATAAAAATATTAAAGTTTATTTAGAAACGAGAAGAAAAAACAAAGAATACGTTGTAAATGAGATTAAAGAATTATTAAATCAAATATTAAAATAAGACTAAAACAAGTCTTTTTTTCATATGTTAATATTGATGAAAAAGTTAGCAATAATTTTAATATTTTTATTTTTACCTATTTCTATAGAAGCATCTTCAGCTTCTTTTATTGTAATGGATGCAGATAGCGGGAGAGTTTTAGCGGGTAATAATATAAATGAAAAAATGTTAATCGCATCAACAACTAAAATAATGACTGCAGTTGTGGCTCTAGAAAATGCAAATATAAATTCAAAATATACTGTATCTTCTGAAATAAAAGAAGTGTATGGCTCTATGGTCTATATAAAAGAAAATGAAGTACTAACTCTTGAAGATTTATTATATGGAATGATGTTAAGAAGTGGCAATGATGCCTCTATGGTTATAGCTAATAATATAGGTAAAAATTATGACCATTTTATATATCTTATGAATAAAAAAGCTGCTTCTTTAAATATGTATAATACCGTTTTTGAAAATCCTCATGGATTAGATGATAAAACTAAAAATTATTCTACTCCTAAAGATATGGCTTTACTTATGAAATATGCTATTCAAAATAATGAGTTTTTAAAAATAACTTCTACAAAAAAATATAAATGTGTAACTAATTTAAATACACATATTTGGTACAATAAAAATAATTTATTATCAATTTATAAATTTTCAACTAGTGGTAAAATTGGCTATACTAAAAAAAGTAAACATGTTTTTGTATCAAGTGCTAGCAAAGAAAATAAGAATTTGATTATCGTGTCATTCAAAGATACTGATAGATTTAATAATCATAAAAATTTATATGAAAAATATTTTTCAAAATATCAAAGATATCAAATTTTAGATAAAAATACATTTTTAATTAATGAAAAAAGATATAAGAATTTTCATTTATATATAAAAAATGATTTTTATATGCTATTAAAGAAAAGTGAAATAAAAGATTTAAAAATGGAGATAAAATTAGCAAAAAATAAAATAATAATTGGAGAAAAAAAAGTGGGGTATGTTAATATAAAATTAAAGGACGAAATAATTTATAGGGAAAATATTTATGCTATTAGAAGTAAAACTAAAATTCAAAAAATAAAATCTATATTGTTTTTTTGGAGAAAATAAAATATAATCTAATTGGAGTGAATATGATAAGATTACAAAAATATATGAGTGAATGCGGAATAGCTTCAAGAAGAAAGAGTGAAGAGCTTATTAAAAAGGGAGAAGTTTCTGTAAATGGAGTTATAGTAACAGAATTAGGTACAAAAGTTAATGGTAATGAAGAAATAATTGTATCTGGAAAAATTTTAAGAAAAGAAGATAAAGAATATTATTTATTATATAAACCTAAAGGAGTAATTAGTTCTGCTATTGACGATAAAAATAGAACTACTGTAATTGATTTAATAGAAAGTAAAAAAAAGTTATTTCCTGTAGGAAGACTTGACTATAATACTACTGGAGTTTTATTGATTACCAATGATGGAGAATTAACAAATAAATTAACTCATCCTAAGTTTGAGGTTGAAAAAGTATATGAAGTAAAATTAGAAGGCATAATAAAAATAGATGAAGTTAAAATTTTGGAAAGTGGTATTATGCTTGATGGAATAAAAACCAAAAGATGTGAAGTAAAATTAAAAAAGCAAGATAAAAGAAATAATAAAAGTTATTTAATTATTAAAATAACCGAAGGAAGAAATCATGAAGTCAAGAATATGTTTAAATACTTTGGTTATGATGTAATAAAATTAAAAAGAATTAGATATTCATTTTTGGATTTAGGAGGTTTAAAAGAAGGAGAATATAGGCCACTTAATATAAAGGAAATAAAAAAACTTTATTCATTAACAAAATAGTTTTATAAACTATTTTTTCTTTATTTTATATCCAATTAAATATATTATAAGAAGTAAATAAACTGGTATATAAGTAAATACTGAATAATAAATAAAATCTGGTTTATCTAAAGAAGTTTTATTTGAAAACAATACTACATCTCCAATAATCCCAATAATAATAAAGCTTAGTAAAACCAAATTTTTAATTTTATTATTTTTAATTTTAAAAATTTCAGCAGTTTTATCTTTTATTACTATAAATGTAAAGACAGAATATATTACTAAAAAGAAAAACCAAATTAAAATTGCAATATTTTCAATACTTGTTATAAATTCAAAAACATGAATCTTTTTTAAAATAATATATGCTGGATAAGTGTATAATTGTGAAATTTCAATACCTAAACCTCCGAGAGTGCAAATATTAATTGCTAATAACATTGTGGCAGTTAGTATATATGTAAGTATTAAATATTTTTTTAGTTTTTCTGGGTTAGATATATTATTTCTAGCAACGGATAAAAGTAAAAGAGAAGGTCCGCTTACAACTATTGAAAATATTAAACTAGATATTAATATATCTTTTATACTAGCATCAATAATAGGAAGCATATTATTGATTTCTATTTGGGGTAAAAGAGTAAAAAAATTAAATAAATAAACAACAATACATATAAATAGAGCAATTATAGAAAATCTTGCTAATACTTCTATATTTTTTGTTGAAGCATAAAAAATCAACAATGATAAAACTAATGACAGCATTATTTTATTGGAATCTGTTAAAAATTGGGTGTAAAAGAAAGCGGTTAATCTATATAATACCAAAGAACCCGAAAAGAAAGTTACTATAATAATTATAATTGTTGATAAAATATAAATCCATTTTGGAAAAGTATCTTTAATTTTTTGAGAAAGTGGTTTGCTTGGATTGGTTTTAAATACTTTAAATATTAATAAATCAAAGAATATACTAATTATGAAACCAATAACCATACTTATAATAGCGGATTTGTTAGCTTTATTATACAAATACAAAAACCCACTTCCCATTATTATTGAACTACTTATAAAAGGAATTAAACTTATAAATTCAAAACTATTTATTTTATCTTTATTTATCATATTGATCCTTGTATTTTATCATATTTTTTAAATTTCCTCTTTTTTCTAGTTCAATTTTTACATTAGAGTCTAATTTTAATTTTGTTAAACCTTCAGTGGCCCAGTCTTTATTTTTAAAATCAAAATAATCTTTGTGTCTTGCTTTAATAAATATTCCAATACCTAAAAAATCACTTTGGTAATTTAATGATTTATTTAAAATAGAGCTAATATCTTTTTCTAAACTTTTTTTAATTTGTTTTTTTATTTCGGCTGTATTTTCATCTTTTAAAATACTTTCTTTACAATTATAATCTGAAACACTTGCAGTAACTTTAATATTAAAAGTCAATTTGTCATTTGTTTTATCAAATTCTAAATCAACTTTTTCTCCAAGGAGTTCAACTGAATAGGAATTTTCTTCTTTACAAGGAAAAGTCATTGACATGTTTTTGGCATCATCTTTGATTATATTGTAAGCTTTAGATTCATCCTCTGTTAATTCAACTAATAATTTATTCTTATCAAAAACTAAAACATTTCCTAATTTAATATAACTGCTTAATTCGCTTGCTTTTAATGAATCCATACTATCTTTGTTTCTGGCTTCTTCTGTTAAAGAGATTTTAGTATAAGCTGGATCTATTTCTTCAGTAATTAAATCATTTAAATATTGTTCAAATGTCATCAAATAACTTGTACCGTAATAATTATCACTTGCTTTTAAAACTTTTGTTATATATTCTGCGGGAACATTTTCAAAAGGGGTTAAAGTATTTAAAATGTCTTTTGGTTTATCTTCTGTCGAAACTAATATATAAAAATTTAACATGCTTTCGCTATCTCTTCCAAAAAAATCTATTATATCTGCAGGATTTCCATTTATTATTGATTTATCAACTATTACAAGTTTCATGTGAGCTAAATATAATTTTTTAGAACTTTTAGTTGTTATTTTTCTAAGTGCTTCAAATATTGTTTTCCCATTTTCTGTATAAGTAATTACATTTGATGTATCAGAAGTTCCTCCTTCTGTTGCCTTTTTTATGTTAATTAATTGTGCAGTTACTATAAATTCGTCATCTTGTTTTTCGATTCCAATAGCAGAAACAACCCCTAGCTGATTTATTTCTTCACTTGCTTTACAGCCAGACATAAATATTACAATAAATATAAATAAAAATATAATCTTCTTCATATTATTTCTCGTTTTCAGAAGTTAAGTAAGTTTTCTTAATATTGATTTTATTTTCTGGCTTTTTAATTATTGAATCTGTTTTAGCCTCTTTTTTATAAAAAGGTACAAAAGGAATTAAAAAAGGTTTTCCAAACGACTTTATACTACACAAATTAACTAACATTAAACTTACACTAATTATAAAACCTATTAACCCAAAAATTGATGAAATAAGCAAAGATATATATTTCCAAAATCTAATTGGACCTTGTAAATCTAAAGAAATGAATAAAAGAGAAGAAATAGCTGAAATTGCTGTTACTATAACCATAATTGGAGAAACAAGTCCTGCTTTAACTGCGGCATCTCCTAATATTAAAGCCCCCAAGACCGAAAGAGAAGTGCCTTGAGAAGTAGGGGTTCTGGCATCTCCTTCATATAATATTTCAAATGTAATTATAAGAATTAGTGCTTCCAAAAATGCTGGGAAAGGAACATCTTGCCTTTGACTTGCGAAATTCATTAACAAACTAGTTGGCAGAATTTGTTGATCTATTGTTGTAACGGCTAAATAAAATGCAGGCAAAAATATAGCTAACATAAATGCCATTAATCTTATAATTCTTACAAACGAAGTATAAAAAGATTTTTGATAATAATCTTCTCCATTTTGAAAATAATCTATAAAAAAAGTTGGGATTATTAATATATTTGGACTATTTTCTACTAAAACAGCTATTTTACCTTTTAGTAATGCTAAAGATATTTCGTCTGGTTTTTCTCTGCTTCCTATTGTAGTAAATAATGTCTTATTTTCTTTTCTTATAAACTCTTTTATATAATAAGAATCTAATATTCCTTCACAATTGATATTGTTTATTTTATTGCAAACTTCATTAAGTAAATCTTTTTCTACAATATTATCCATATACAAAATACCAACCTTAGTTTTTGTTTCGGCACCAATTATATATTCCTTTATAAATAAATTTTCATTTTTTATTCTTCTTCTAATTAATCCAATATTCATATTATAATTTTCATTAAAACTATCTTTTGGACCCCTTATAGAAGGATTTGTACTTGATTCTGAAATTGGTCTATCTATTAAAGCTTTTGTTTCAAATGCTCCACATAATTTAGAAGATAAAACCACTGTAAAACCATTTAATAAGTATTCAAATATTTCTTCACTTTTAGTTATTTCTTTAAAATTTATTGTAGGAATAAAATTACTAATAGCTTTTTTTATTTTAGTATTATCTTTAAAAAAATTTTTGTTTGAAAAATATTTTAATACAAAATCATTTACTTTAGCGTCATTTGTTAAAGTTTGATAAGCTAAAATATAAACACTAGATAAAGCACCAACGCTTATTTTTCTAATTATTAAGTCTGGCATTTTTTCTTTAAATTCGTATAATTTTTTTATTTCTTTTTCAATATTCATAGAGTTACCTTTTATTAGTTTTTACTATAAATAAAAAATATATTCAATTAATTTGAAATACTTGAAAGTTATAGTATAATATTATTAAAGTGAGGTAGGTTATGAAAGAATTGTATATTGATTTTGATGGAGTTATTATGGACACTATTCCGTTTTTATATGCAGCTTTAGAAGAAAATAAGATTGATACAAAAAGTCAAAAGGAAAAATGTCATTTTTTTTCTAGATATGATTATTCGAAAATTATAAATGATGAAAATATATTAAATGATTCAATTGAAGGTATAAAAAAGTTAAAAGAAAGTAAGTTGTTTCAAATATCTATATTAACTCACATAAATTCTTTAGAAGAAGGAATTGTAAAAATAAATTATATTAGAAAATATTTTAAAGATATTACCATTATATTAACTCCCAAACAAATAGAAAAAACTGAGATGGTTCATTGTGAGGGCGCTATTTTAGTTGATGATTATTCTGGTAATTTAAGAGCCTGGAAAAGCAAGGGTGGGATTCCTGTTAGATTTTCAAAAGATTTGGAAAAAGGGGATTTTGTTACTATTAATAAATTAGATGAGCTAATCAATATTGCAGAAACAATTTGAAGGTTTTAAAATGATTGCAAGTGTACTAATTGAATATAATGTAAAATCATTAAATAGAAGTTTTGACTATTTGATTCCAAGTAATTTAATAAAAACTATTAAAGTTGGAAATAAAGTATTAGTTTCTTTTGGAAAAACTAAAGTTGAAGGATTTGTTTTAAAAATATCAAATGATTTTGATACTTCTTTAGAATACAAAGAAATTCTTGAAATAATAGAAGAAGATTTTTATTTAAAAAAAGATTTACTATCTTTAGGAACTTTTATGAGTAGTAAAACTTTAAGTAATTTAATAAGCTGCTACCAAATAATGTTACCAACAGCTTTAAAAGCTAGTAAAAATACTAATATAAATAGAAAATATGAATCATATATATTTTTAAATAAAGAAATAGATATAGATGAATATATTAATCTAAATAAAAGAAAAACAAAAGAAATAGAAATTTTAAATAAATTAAAAAACGGAAAATTATTAAAAAAAGAACTTAGTTCTAATTCTTTAAATAATTTAATTAAAAATAAAATCGTATTATTAGAAAACATTGAAATTAATAGAGAAGTTTTTTATTTAGAAGAAGGAAAAAAAGATATTACCTTAAATAAAGAACAAAAAGATGTTTTTAATAATATAGTAAACGAAAAAGAAAAAAATATATTTTTAATTCATGGAGTTACAGGAAGCGGCAAAACAGAAATATATATCAAGTTAATTGAGCATTATATTAAATTAGGTAAAACATCAATACTTTTAGTTCCCGAAATAAGTCTTACACCTCAGATAGTATCTAGATTTAAATCCGCATTTAATAAACAAGTGGCAGTAATTCATTCAAGACTTTCTGATGGAGAAAAATATGATGAATATAGAAGAATAATGAATAATGAAGTGAGTGTTGTAGTAGGGGCTAGAAGTGCCGTATTTGCGCCTTTAGACAATATCGGAATAATAATAGTTGATGAATGTCAAAGTGCAACATATAAACAAGAAAGCACTCCTAAATATAATGGAATAGATGTTGCTATAGAAAGAGCTAAGTTACATAATGGTATATGTGTATTAGGAAGTGCAACACCATTACTTGAGCAATATGCTAAAGGAATAAAAGGAATATATAAATTAATTGAACTTAATAAAAGAGTGTCATCAAATTTTCCTAAAATAGAATTAGTTGATATGACAGAGGAAGTTAAAAAAAGAAATTTTATAATTAGTAGTAAATTAGATTTTAAAATAAAAGAAACTTTAGAAAAAAAAGAACAGATAATAATATTATTAAATAGAAGGGGTTATTCTACTTTTATAAGTTGTTCTAATTGTGGATATGTTTATAAATGTCCGAATTGTGATATATCTATGATTTATCATAAAAGTACAAATAATTTAATTTGCCATTATTGTGGATATCAACATAAAATGAATAATGTTTGTCCAGAATGTCATGAAGAATCTATTAAAGATTTAGGGCTTGGTACTGAAAAATTAGAAGAAATTATTAAAACTAAATATCCAAATTCTAAAGTACTTAGAATGGATGCGGATACCACAACCAAAAAGGGTAGTTATGAAGAGAAAATTGAAGCATTCAAAAATCACAAATATGATATATTAATTGGTACTCAAATGGTTTCAAAAGGTCTTAATTTTCCTGATGTAACTTTAGTTGGAATTTTAAATATAGATGCTTCTTTATCTATGCCAGATTTTAGAAGCAGTGAAAGAACTTTTGAATTATTAACTCAAACTTCTGGAAGAAGTGCAAGATACGAAAAAGAAGGAAATGTTTTAATTCAAACATACAATCCAGATAATTATGTTTTTAAATATGTAATACAAAATAATTTTATTAAATTTTATAACCATGAAATGTTTATAAGAAAAAAATTGAATTATCCTCCATACTATAATATTTCAGTTATAAAAATAATTAGTGATGACTATGAAAGAGCTAGAAATGAATCAAAAAAGATAAAATCATATTTAGAAAAAAATTTAGATGATTCTTTCTTGGTATTAGGTCCTTCAACTTCAAGAATTTTTAAACTAAAAAATAATTATTACTTTCAAATAATAGTTAAATACAAATATGAAAAAAATTTATTTATAATATTAAATGATATTAATAATAACTATATGGATAAAAAACTAAGAATAGACATAGATATTAATCCTATTAATATCTTGTAAAAAGAATATAAAAATGTTAATATTTATATATAAAATAGGAGAGAATTATGATTAACAAGGACAAATTATTTGATACAATAACAGTTGTGTCAATATGTGGAACTATTTTAATTATATTAACAGTTATTGCTTTAAAAATTTTTAACAATAATACTTTAAAAAATTTTATAAAAGAGACTGCTTCTGTTTATGATATGGCAATAAAGCAAAATAAAGAAGATATGGAAGCAGGTTATTCAGTAGAAGAGTATAGTTTTTATAAGGTAACCGCTATTATGATGAATAAAGATATTTTAAAATATGTGGTAGAATTTAATCAAAAAACAAATGAATTAGATTATTTATGTGTAAGTAATGGTAGATATAAAATAATGATTGAGGGACAAATGGATAAAGAAACCATTCTTGAATCAGAAGTAATTAATTCCAAAGAAGAGTGTGAGTTTAGAAATGAAGAATAAAAAAGTAGTGTTTATGGGAACCCCTTTATTTTCGGTTCCTATATTAAATGAATTAATAAAAAATACAAATGTAATCTTGGTTGTAACTCAACCTGATTCTTTTGTTGGAAGAAATAAAGAATTAAAATATTCACCTATAAAAGAAGTCGCAATTAAAAATAATATTGAAGTATTTCAACCAATTAAAATAAGAAATGATTATAATAGAATATTAGAGTTAGAACCTGATATTATTATAACTTGTGCATATGGGCAAATTATTCCTAAAGAATTATTATATACTCCTCATTACAAAGCAATAAATGTTCATGCTTCGTTACTCCCTAAATTAAGAGGTGGAGCACCAATTCACCATGCTATAATTGATGGTTATAAAGAAACTGGTATTACAATAATGTATATGGATGAAAAAATGGATGAAGGTAATATTATTTCTCAAAAAAACATTAAAATTGAAGAAGAAGATAACGTTGGAACTTTACATGACAAATTAAGCGGAATGGGAAGCAAACTATTAATGGAGACATTACCAACAATTTTTAATAAAACTAATAAAAGCATAGAGCAAAATAACGAAGAAGCCACCTATGGTTATGTAATTAAACATGAAGATGAATTAATTAATTTTAATAAACCAGCAGTTGATGTTTATAATCAAATAAGGGGTTTATATCCTTTTCCTACGGGTTATGCAGTATTAGAAAATGAAACAATAAAAATATTAGAATCAAAAAACGGTAATATTTGTAATGGATTATCAGGAGAAATTACCAATATTTACAAAGAAGGAATTGGAGTTAAATGTTTAGATAAAGAAATAATAATTACTAAATTAAAACCGCAAGGAAAAAACATAATGAATGCAACTGATTATGTAAATGGCAAAAGAAAAGAAAATTTATTGGGAAAGGTATTTAATAAATGAGAAATATTTTTAAAAATAAAAAAGAAGATTTAGAGAATAAAATAACTAAAAATGAAACCAAAATCACTTTTGAAGAAAAAAATAAAAAAGAAATGATATTTTATGGTGTTGTTTTTGGAATCATTTTAATTTTATCTTTAATTACAAAATATACAAGCAAAGAAAATGAAAACAAAAATAATAATGATAATAATTCAACTCAAAGTACTAATACCAACGATGAAGAAGGATTATTAAAATCTTTAAATAACAATAATTATGATGCGGATCTAATTATAATCGCAGATACAGATTTATTAAATCTTTTGATTAGAAAGGAAAATGAAACAAAAGAGTTAATCGCCAAAACATATAGGGATGAGAATCAAATATTTTATATAAATGGAGATAAAATATTTAAATATTCAAATAATAATTTTATAATTGATAATAATTCAAAAATATATAATAATTATGATAAAACTTTCATGGATATGGATAATATTAATGAACTTATAGAAAAACATACCTATGAAATAGATTTAAAAGAAGAAGATTATGATATAAAAAGATATAAAATAGAAGCAAGTAGAGTAATAGATATCTATAATGATTATAATAAAACAGATTTAGATAAAAGGGTTAGTGGAGAAGTTATATTAGATATTTATTATAATAAAGATGATTTAAAAGGTTTAAAGCTTGATTTAACAAATTTGTATCAAAATTTAAATTATGATTATATAAAAGTAACTTATACTTATGAGTTTGCAAATTTCAATAAAATAAATATTGCTTCTTTAATGGAAGTTCCTGCAGAATAAATTCTAGTTTTGTCGATATTGATGCATAAATTAAATAAATAGTATATTATTTATTAGGAGGGATGCTTATAAGTATAACTAAATTAGAAAAAGAATTAAATAAGGCTATAAATAATATTACATACTGTATATTAAAAACTCATACAGTAAAATTAAAAGATTATAAAAATTTATAGTCTTTTGTTTTTTTCTTTAAATTGACATTTTGATTCTTTTATAGTATAATAATCCCAGTTTAAAAGGGGGATATATGAAAAATAATTCATTGCTTGGTTTGCTAGTAATTATTACAATGGCACTAACACCTTCTTCAGCAACTCAAACTATTTTAGTAGATAAAAGAGATAAAGATGGAAAAACTGTAAATAAACCAATAGAGCTTGTAATACCTAAACAATATTATAATGCTCTTGATACTGATAAAATAAGAGAAGATAAACCTAAAATAAAAAGATCTCATAAAAAAGAGTATGTGTCTAAACCATACGATGCAGGATTTTGTAGAGGCAATACATATTACAGTACTACAAATATTAGAAAAAGACAAAGATAAATTCGGAGGTTATAATGAGTATATTTGATGAAATTCAAAAAACCAGAAAGCAACAGATAAAAAAAGAAACAGATATTGAAGCAAGAAGAAAAGAAGCACAATTTGAAGAAAATCTTGGCCTTTTTACGGTTATGTATGATGTTGAAAGAAGATTGTTAGATTACTCCAAAACTGATATTAATAAAAGTAAAGTTGTTTGTTCATATGAATATTTTGATGCACCGATGGGTCTTTCAGGGGAATTTCGTATTTCAATACATACTGATTCTGAAGAATATGCTACAGTATCGGTAAATGCTCTTTGCCAAAGACTTGAAGAAGAAAGATTAAAAGTTAGATTTTGGAGAGGCAGAATAATCATAAAAGCAACTAATATACCCACATTAAGTCTTTATAAAAGCAGATAAATTAAAAGATTATAAAAAATATTTTATAATCTTTTTTCTTGCTAAAGTTGATATAATCTAGTTTAAATGTTAAAATTTATATAGAGGAAAATAAAATTATGTTTGAAACATTATCTGAAAAATTGGGTAAAGCATTAAGCAAAGTAAAAGGTTATGGCAAAATAACTGAAGACAATATAAGCGAAAGCTTGAGAGAAATAAGATTATGTTTACTTGAAGCTGATGTTAATTATAAAATAGTTAAAGAATTTACTGATAAAGTAAAGGAAAAAGCTTTAGGTGAAGAAGTAAGTAAAAGTTTAAGACCTGGAGATTTGTTTGTTAAAATAGTTAAAGACGAAATAGTAGAGTTACTTGGAGAAAAAGTAGATATTGAAACAAATAAAAAACCAACAATAGTTATGTTAGTAGGTCTTCAAGGTAGTGGTAAAACAACAACTATAGGTAAACTGGGTAATTTAGTAAGAAAAAAATATCATAAAAAACCTTTTTTCATAGCATGTGATGTGTATAGACCTGCCGCAATTAATCAATTAATTGATATTGGTAAAAGTCTTGGAATAGAAGTATATTCAGAGGATAGTAAAGATGTTGTTTCAATTGCTAAAAATGGTATAGAATTTGCTAAAAATAATAATTGTGATTATATATTAATAGATACTGCAGGTAGACTTCAAATAGATGAAGAATTGATGAATGAACTTGTTAATATTGAAATAGAAGTAAAACCAAATGAAATTATATTAGTAATAGATGCTATGATGGGACAAGATGCAATTAATGTAATAAATGGATTTAATGAAAAGATTCATTTAACTGGTTCAATTCTGACTAAAATGGATGGAAATACCAAAGGTGGAGTTGCTCTATCATTAAGATATTTAACTAATGTTCCGATTAAATTAATTGGAGATTCAGAAAAATTAGATGGACTTAGTGAATTTGATCCTGTAAGAATGGCTTCAAGAATAATTGGAGAAGGAGATATTCTTTCTATTATTGAAAAAACAGAAGCAACTATTGATAAAGATGAAGCAATGCAGACAGCAAAGAATTTTCAAAAAGGTAAATTTGATTTAGAAGATTTTTTATCTACATTAAAACAAATGAAAAAAATGGGGCCTTTAGAAAATCTAATAAAATTATTACCAGGAGCTTCTAAAATGGGACTTAATAATGTGAATATCGATCCCAAAGTACTCGCAAGAACTGAAGCTATAGTTCTTTCAATGACTAAAGAAGAAAGAAAAGATCCAAATATTTTAAAAGCTACAAGAAAAATAAGAATAGCAAAAGGAAGCGGAACATCAGTTGAAGAAGTTAATAAATTATTAAAACAATTTGATCTGATGAAAGATATGATGAAAAAATTTAAGAACGGAAGTATGAAAATGCCTTTTTAAAACAAAATAAAAGTTGTATAATTGAATAAGGAGTAGAAAATGAAAAAACAAAGTAAAAAATTACATTTATTATTAGTGTATCCTGATTTTTTAGAACAAGATACAGACAAAAAAAGTGGTGGAGGAAGTTATAGCGAAGGTTTAGCCTCTATATCTGCTGTTGTAAAACAAGGTGGACATAACGTTAGTTTACTACACATAACTCATATGTTTGATGAAAAAGAATATAAAGAGAAATTGAAAGAATACAAAGATGTGGATTTAATAGGAATAACTGTTAGAACTACAGCTTTTGATTATTCAAAAGATTTAATTAAGTGGACAAGAGAATTAGATAAAAATGTATTTATATTCTGTGGAGGATATCATCCAATATTAGTTCCTGATGAATTTATGAAAATTAAGGGATTAAATGCAGTATGTGTAGGTGAAGGAGAATATCCAACTTTAGATTTAATGAATAGAATGGTTGAAGGAAAAGATTACTATGATTTAGAGAGTTTCTATTTTAATACTGGTAAGAAAATAATTAAAAATCCTGTAAGGCCTTTAATTGAAGACTTAGATGAATTACCTTTCCCAGACATTGATTTATTTGATTATAAGAATTTAGATTCTACTAAATTAAATCAAGCATTAATTATGTTAAGTAGAGGATGTATTTATGCATGTACTTATTGTGGTAATTCACAATTTAGAAATATATACCCAAATAAAGTAAAATATGCAAGATTTAGAAGTCCTAAAAAAGCAATTGAATTAATTAAAATAGTTTTAAAAAAATATCCAAATATAAATACATTAAACTTTAGAGATGCTATATTCAATATGTATCCAAAATGGTATGAAGAATTTATTGATTTATATATTAAGGAAATTAAATTACCATTCACATGTAATCTTAGATTTGATATCGTAACAGAAGAAACAGTAAAAAAACTAAAAGAAGCTGGATGTTATGTTATAGATATTGGTCTTGAAAGTGGAAATGAAGAAATAAGAAAAAAATATTTACAAAGATATACTACCGATGAACAAATGATAAGATGTTCAGAGTGGTTTAACAAATATAAAATAAAAGTATTAACTTATAATATACTTGGTCTCCCATATGAAGATCTTCATAAAGCACTTGAAACAGTTAAATTAAATGCAAAATTGAAAAGTGATGATATGATACCCAATATTTTCTATCCATATCCAATGACAATACTAGAGGATACCGCTAGAAAAGCAGGGTTTTTAAGAGAAATCACTCCTAAAACAAAAGTGTTTTTGCACCAACCTCAGTTTCCAGATCATGAAGTATTATTTGCAGTAAGATATTTTAAATACTTTGTAAAAAGATATAAATGGTGCTTTGCTAAAGATACAAAATTCAGACATTTTATGGAAAGATATTATGACTTTTGGTTTACAGGACCATTAACACCCAGAAGATTTTTAGTTTTCTTAGCGGAAGTTAAGAAGAGTCTTAGAGGGTTAGCTAAAAGAATATTAATAGATGCATTTCCTAAATTATATATGTTTTTAAGAAATATAAAACACGGAATTAAAAATACAAAAAAATAAACATTAATTAATGTTTATTTTTTTAATTTGTCAAAAGTGAATTTTCTATCAATTTTTTTAATAGCTTCTTCAACTAATTTTAAGTTCTCGAGTGTCATAGGAAATCCTCCGGCCATACCGTTTCCGCCGCCGCCATATTGTTTGCAAATTTCAGGTAAATTTATATCATTTACGGTTCTTGCAGAAAATGATTCTCTTTCAAGATTAACTATTAAAATATAATCCAATTCATTTTTATATTTTTGAGATAGTGTATTCCCAACATCAGTTCTGAATTTAGTGGATATTGATAAACCAACATTATATCCGTCTAATTTTATTCTATAAAGATTTTCATCACACCAAGATATATATTCTCTTATTTCCCTTTCCAAATCATTACTTATTTTAGATTCTTCTTCAGTAAAATCAAAAGAATTTTGAATGCCATTTAATTTTTCGGTATAAAACAAAATAAAATTTTCTATTCCCATTTTAATAAAAATATTTGTTAAAATTTTACCTTTAATATTTCCATCTTTTTTCCAAGCCCAAGTATCATAACTTCTTATAGCTTCTACAAATTCTTTTGTTGCTTGTGATTCCAATATTGGGTTACTAAAATATTGTATTAAATAATTATAAAATAAACTTGTCCCACTTGGTTTAAATCCGTTAATTTCAGATATAACTGTTGCCCAATCATATTTATTTGTCTCGGTTTCTGTTTGATGGTGGTCAAAAAGTAATAGTTTATTTCTTAAATCACTTTTTTCAATCTTTGAAATACTTGTTTGCCTTATTGATACATCTGTTATAAAGATTCTTTCATATTTTTTATATAAATCATTTTCTAAAAGATAATCAATTATTTCATCAAGTTCATGAAACTCTATTAAAAAATAATCCATATTTTTAAAAGCTAAAGAGCCTAAAATTATACCTCCCATACCATCGATATCAGCAATATGAGAAATTATTAGTGTATTCCCGTTATTAAGTCTTTTTATCATAAAAACTCCTTTAATTTTTTCTTTATATAAATATTATAATATTGTATTTCTAAATATTCAACTTAAATTAAATTCCCGTTTTTAATAAATATTAAAAAATAGACACAATAATTGTGTTTGTTTTTTTATAGTTTTTTCACCTATACTATAAAACTTCTATAACATAAAATATAAGAGAAAAGGAGTGACTGGATTAATGAAAGATTATGGAATGTACCAAGGATATAATGTAGAGGGAGCTAATGAAGTTAATATAACTTCAAATCAAGAAGTAGATTATAATACTCCTGCAACTGCTGCTGATGGTGCATCAGGATGCGTTATGCCTGAAGTTATGGAATGCCCTAGAGAAAGAGTGGTACATAGAACTTTTTGTCATACAATACCTCATATTTGCCCTGTAAATACTAGAATAATAAATCATCATATTTATAGACATGTTTTTAGACCTTGCTATACTTGCTGTGAAGAGAATGTAGTAGTAAATGAGCAATGTGGTTCATGTTGTAATTTTTAAAAAGACTTAAAGTCTTTTTTTATGCAAAAAATTTAATATACTATTTTAAACTCAAATATTTGACTATTTTATCAAAATATGATATCATAATAAGCGTTTTAAGGGGGATTATAGAATGGAAAATAACAAAGTAATTAATCTTTATGAAGTTTTAGGTGTTAAAAGAAATGCAACTTTCAAGGAAATTAAGATAGCTTATATGATTAAAGTTGAGGCAATTACTAATGCATTTAAAAGTGGTAGTGCAACAAATTATACAGCAAACGATTTAATATTAGCTAATAAAGCATTAGAAACATTTAGTACATCAATCGGAAGATATATTCACGATTGTGAAATCGATGGAGAAGAACCTGATTTCGGAAGCAATGGCGAGGATTATTATGCTGAAACCTTTGAAGGGCCTGAGGATTTTACTAAAGAAGAAGACAAAAAAATGGTAGAATGGTTAAAAGACAAGATAGAATTATACTATAGGATTTTTAAACAAGATACAGATATTCAAACCACTATAGTTATTACAAATGAAGAATTTAATCAGATAATAGATGGAATGGTTAAAAACTGTTCAGCACTACAAGAAAGCCTTGATAGAAAAATAACTGCAAAAAGACAATTATGCAATTAAAATATAAAACATTTCGTTTATTACTTAATGCCGTATTTGTCCTGTAAATACTAGAATAATAAATCATCATATTTATAGACATGTTTTTAGATCTTGCTATACTTGCTGTGAAGAGAATGTAGTAGTAAATGAGCAATGTGGTTCATGTTGTAATTTTTAAAAAGACTTAAAGTCTTTTTTTATGCAAAACTATGCAAATTATTTATAAATATGATAAACTGATTTTGTTAAGAGGTTATGGTATTATGTATAAAATTAAATCCGGAGATTTTTTCTCAATAAATAACTATTTGTTTTTAGTTATAGAATATGAAGAAAAAGATAAATATTTTTGTTTAACTTATAAAGACATGAAAAATGGCAGAATAAGAAAAGAATCATATTATTTTGATTATATAAATCATATAAAGCTAGAAGAATTAAAATATTTGAAAGAAGATAACAACAACTATATTTTTATAAATAATTTGAATAATTTAATTTTTATTGATAAAAAAATATTAACAGAAGAAATAGATAAAATTAAAAATCATAAAGAAATAGAATCCAAGCACAAAGTTTCTCCAGTGTATATTAACACTAATATTATAATAAATGGTAAAACCTTGATATCTTTAAATACTAAAACTGAAAATTCTGAAATTTATTATACTTTAAATGGAACTAATCCAAATAAAAAATCATTAAAATATAAAACCCCTATTAAAATTGATAAAAATGAAACATTAAAAGCAATTGCGTATAAAACGGATTTTGTTAAAAGTGTTATTACTTCATATGATTTCCTTATTAATAAAAACAAAAAGCCCATTATTTATCTTAGTCCTTCTAATCAAATACAAAATCTTGGTATTAAAGATAGTGGTTATACTAATGAAGGGGAAATGATGAATAAATTATGTGATATTTTGGAGCAAAAATTAAAAAAATGTAATTTTTTGGTATATAGAAATAATCCCAAAGAGAGGACTTGGGATAATCCATATGAGAAAGTTGCTAAATGGGGTAATGAAAGTAAAAATTTAAACGCAGATCTTCACTTGGCATTACATTCTAATGGAAGCTCCCTTCATAATAAAAAGGGGATAGAAGTTTGGATAGATAATGAAAATAGTAATATGTATTCATTAGCGACTAAACTTATGGATAATTTACATGATATTTATTATGATAAAAACAATGTAATTACATATAGAGGGGTTAAATATGGATTGGGTTTTATTGAAGAGGTCAGACCGAAAGTTGCATATAATGCTGTTTTAATGGAAATTGGTTATCATGACAATAAAGAAGATGCAATATGGATGACTAATAATTTAGAAAAAATTGCTGATAATATATTTGAAAGTTTAAAAAAATATTTTTATATGTAAAATTTTGACTTTTTCACTCTTATTTGATATAATAACTCTCATAAAAAGGGGGGGGAATTTATGGAATATGAAAATTTAAATTTGATTTATAAAAATCATTTTTTAACTTATTCAGAAAGCTTGGATTTAGATTTTATTGGAAAAGAAGAATATATAAAACTTCCAGATATATCAGAATTTTTGACTATTTCAACGGTTTCTGTTGAAGATAAAAAGTTTTGGGTACACAAAGGTCTAGATTGGGAAAGATTTTTTAAAGCAACATATATAAATATAAAGGCTGGACAAAAATTACAGGGAGCATCTACTATATCTCAGCAATATATTAAAAATTTATTTCTAATGCCTGAAAAAACCCTTTCTAGAAAATTAAAAGAAATGTATTTAGCTGCTTTGTTAGAACAAATATTTACTAAAGAAGAAATATTAGAATTTTATTTAAATATCATAAATTATGGAAATGAAGTTTATGGAGTAGGAAATGCTAGTGAATTTTATTTTGAAAAACCCGCTTCTGATTTGCTTTTAGAAGAAGCAACATTTTTAACTGGCATACCTAACAGTCCTAATATTAACAATCCTCTAATAAATTTTGAATATGCTAAATATCGTCAATTAATGGTAATTCATAGCTTAGTAAGAAATGGTTTAATAAATAAAAAACAAGCATATGAATTAATGAATAAAAAAGTGGAGATTCATAATAATAAAAAAATTATAAGAAATATTGATTTATTATTAGCTTTACAAAGTTTGTTTTTTGATAGAATATATGAAAATAACAAAGATTCTGCTTTTATAAAAGAAATAGAATCTCTTTGTACTAAAAGAACTTTGGAGTTATATAAAAAATAAAATAATTTGAAAAAATAAATTGTTTAAAGCATTGGTTAATTCAATGCTTTTTTGGTATAATTATTATATGGAGTAAACATATGAAGGATTTAGATTTGTCTCAAAGAAGAAGACTATTATTTATTGGGGGAGCTATAAGCGGGTTAAGTGTTGGTTTATATCCTCTCATATTAATAAATTTTATTAAAAGTAAAGATATTGATTTATTATTTTTTATTACATATACATTTTTAATGCTAAGTTTATTAACTTATGTAATAATAGAAATCATTAATTTAAAAAAGAGAGGTTAGTTATGGCGGTTACTAAAACTGATTTTATAAATTATACTAGATGCAAAAGATATTTTAGTTTAGAAGATATTAGAAAAGATAAACTAAATTCTAAAATGAATATTGAAGAATATAAAATACAAGAAAAAGATGAAATTATTAAAGAATTAGTTTCTGATATGTTTGATGAAGAAGATAATGATATTACTGTAAAAGAAAATAAACAGTTAGAAGCCATGATGGACTATTATAAAGAAGTTGAATTACTTAGTGCTTTAAGAGTTAATAAATTATTTGGTGGTAAAAGTATTTATAGTGAAAAAACTTATAACCAAGAATCTTTTGATTTTGAACTTAATGGTATAAGATATTTATGCTATGTTGATATTTATAATGAGACTGAAGAAAGTATCAATATTATAGAAGTTAAAGCCACTACATCTAAAGTTATGTTAGAAACGATTTATGGTAGAGGAGAAGATAAATATCCTTTATTTGT
This sequence comes from uncultured Muribaculaceae bacterium, assembly GCA_964396655.1. Taxonomy (GTDB): domain Bacteria; phylum Bacillota_I; class Bacilli_A; order RF39; family UBA660; genus CAYNFP01. Next base: position 28,120 of record CAYNFP010000001.1, read on the forward strand.
ATTTGAAAATGATATATATAAAATAGGTAAATGTAGAGATTTAAAATATATTAATGATTATGAAAATAAAATTAATTCATTTAAAGATAGATTTAGAAAAGGTAAGTATATATATGACTTAGCTGTTCAAAGGTACTTTATAGAAAGAGATTTAAAAATTCATAATATAAATAAAAAAGTAAATTATTATTTAGCGGTATTAAATCACGAATATATATATGATGGATATAAAGAAGATGGAGTAAGAATTTATAACAAAGATAATAGTGGTAATGAGATTATATCTTTATTTGATATGAATGATCTAACTGTTTCTATGATGCGTATAGTTGAAGAAGACAGAATTAATTTAGAGAATTATATATTTAATGGAGAGAATATTCCTTGCAAAGTTGGTATTTATTGTGGATTAAATAAGAATATTGAATGCAAATTTAAATCTATTTGTTTTAAAGATGTTCCTAAAACAAATGCAAGTTATAGTTATAAAAAGTTTAAATGTTTTAAAGATGAAAACGGAACTACTTATGATAAATATAATTTAATAAATGAAGGTTATTATAAATTAAATGATGTTCCATTAAGTTGGTTAGCTAATGAAAATCATAAAATACAAAGAGACTGTTATGATAATGATTATATTCATATTAATAAAGATAAAATAAAATCAGGACTTGAACATATTAAATATCCTATATATCATTTAGATTTTGAAACTTTTCCATGTCCAATTCCAAGATTTAGAGGAGAAACCCCTTACACTCAAAGTCCTTTTGAGTTTTCATTACATATAGAAAATTATCCTGGTGTTTGTGATAAAGAAAAAGACAATTTTGTTTTTTTAGCAAACACTTTAGAAGATGAAAGGTTAGAACTAGTAAAAGCTTTAGTTGAACACATAGATGGAAGTAATGGAACAATGCTTGCTCAAAATGTTAGTTTTGAAAGAAATGTATTAAAGCATTTATCGGAAGTATTTCCTGAATATAAAGATAAATTATTGGCTATTAGAGATAACTCTACTGATTTGCTTTATTATTTAGATACTAATGCAGAACTTTATGAATCTTTGGGTTTTGGTAAAGATGAATCTAAAATAATGAATTACTATAATACAAACCAAAGCGGAAGTTTTTCTATTAAAAAAACATTACCATTATTTACCAATTTAAGTTATAAAGATTTAGAAGTTCACAATGGTAGCGAAGCGTTAAGTGTATATTCTTGTTATGATAAGATGAGTGAAAAAGAATTAGAGCAAACAAAGGAGAACCTTACAGAATATTGCAAACAAGATACTTGGGCTATGGTCGAAATATTAAATGGTTTAAGAGAATTGGTAAAATAAATGTAAATAAATGTCAAATTGATTGCTAGAAAAAAATAAATAAAGTATATTTATATTAGGAGAGTGATAAATATGATATATCCTTCTATTGATAAATTATTAAATATTATTGATTCTAAATACAAATTAGTTCATGTAGCAGCAATAAGAGCAACAGAAATGATTACAAAAAATCATTATCAGATGAAAGAATCAGAATACAAATCAATTAAAGAAATAGGCAGAGCATTAGAAGAAGTTGAAAAGGGTTTAGTTAGAATAAAAGAAAATTAAATCTTTTTTGTTATTTTAAAGGAGGTATTATGAATGTTATTAAATTTAAAAAAATCGGCTTAGATAAATATAAAATTTATTTAGATGATACTGAATTAATTTTATATGAAGATGTTATTTTAAAATATAATTTACTTATAAAACATAATATAGATTTAAAAGAATTGGAAACTATTATAGAAGAAAATAAATATTATGAAGTTTATAATATTGCTTTAAAATATATTTCAATAAAATTAAGAAGTAAAGATGAAATAATTTCTTATTTAAGTAAAAAAGATTTTTCTAATAAATTAATTGAAGAAGTAATTAAACACTTAGAAGAAGAGGGCTATTTAAATGAAAAAGTTTTTATTGAAGCTTATATAAATGATGAAATTAATTTAAAAAGTGATGGTCCTTATAAAATAAAAAGTAATTTATTAAATTTAGGTATTAATGAAAGCTTAATAGATGAATACATATCTAAAATAGATAATAATGTATGGAAATCAAAAATAAAAAAACATATAGATAAAGCGGTAAGTTTAAATAAAAAGTATTCAAGCATTATTCTTAAACAAAAGATTTTGTATGATTTGTATTTAAAAGGCTTTGACAATGATATGGTGTCTTTAGAACTTGAAAATATTAATATAAATGATTATGATTGTAATAATTTAGAATTCGAGTATAATAAAGCTTATAAAAAGTTCTCTAGCAAATATAAAGGCAAAGAATTAGAAAATAAAATATATGTATATTTGCAAAGAAAAGGTTTTAATTATTATGATATAAAAAAAGAATTTGAAAGTTAGAGGTGTTTTATGGATAGAATTTTAAAAGATAGAGAAGTTGAAAATGGAATTATTGTTCCAATAAGTTTGAAATATAATGATAAAGACGAGCCGATTAGAGTAACTGATGATTATATTGATATAAGTTATAAATCACAAAATACTCCAGCAAGAATCCTTTCAAATTTATATCCTTATGAATTTGAATACTTTTTTGGTAGAACTGTAAATTCAATAGAGGCTGCAATACAATCTCTTAAATATGATAGTGAACTTTTGAGGGAAGAATGTTACAGATATAGTGGTATTGATTCATGGCATTTAAGGGGAATGACTCCATATTTATGGCAAAAAGATGGAATTTTATACACTCCTAAAGGGCCGGTTGATAGATTTAGTGAAAAGTATCAAGGTTTTTTAAATGAATTATATTACTTTGCATTTCAAAATCCATTTTATAGACACAATTTATTATTTTCTGGATCTAAAAGATTGGATCATACTACAGGTGAAGATAGTCCAAAATTATCAACTTTAACAAGAACAGAATATATAAGTAGATTATATGCTTTAAGATATTGTCTTGAAAATCATCTAATAGAAAAAACTCCAGTAATTGAAGTTTTAAATGAAGCAAGAGAAGAATTAAAATTAAAAAGAGTTTTATAAAACTCTTTTTAATTTGATGTCATTAATTCATCATATCCAGATTTTAACTCTGAATCTTTAATATTCATTTCGTATTTTTCTCTTAAAGCTTTTAAAGCCTTCAAATATAAAGTTGAATCTGTACTTAACATTTCTTTTGCTATAGTTGTTGTTATATTTGATTTTACATCTTTAAGTTCTGGTTTATCTTTTTGAGCTGTTTTATAAATAATATGATAACCATATTCGGTTTTTACTGGAGTAGTTGTATATTTTCCGACTTCTAGAGCGATCGCAGCATTTTCAAATGCTTCTTTCATTTCGCCTCTGTTGAAGTATCCTAAACTTCCTCCTTTTGAAGCAGTTGCTTCATCATCAGAATATTTTTTAGCTAAAGTAGCAAAATCTTCTCCATTATTTAATTTTACAATTATATCTTTTGCTTTTTGTAAAGCTTCTTTTTCTAAAGTGTTTTTTTCATCATCTGTCATATCATCTGTACCTTCAGTTGATATAAGAATATGACTGGCTTCAATATCTCCAACTGTTTCAGTATCATAATAATCTTTTATTTGTTTATCTGAAACTTGTGTTTTAGTCCAATCAGTTATCCAAAGATTTCTTCTATAATTTAGTGCAATATAGTCTTCAAAATCATTTTCAGTTAATATTCCATAATTTTTACTTACGTAATCCATATATTCCATATCATTCTTTGTTGCAGTTTCTTTTACAGATTTAATTACTTGATCAACATAACTGGTTTCATCATTAGTAGTTTTATATTCTTTTTCTAAGAGATATGTATCTATCATATTAATAAGCATATTAGAAAGCGCTTGAGTACCATAATTTGATTTTAATTTTTCATAAATTGCATCAGAACTTATACCCTCATTATTGCTAAATGTAACTACTGCATTTTCTCCATTAGTTAATTTTACAGCCCCACAACCTGTTAATAAAAACAAACATGTGATAAATAATAAAACTTTCTTCATTTAATCCTCCTCGTATCTTTTATGATAACAAAAAATAAATTAAAATACAATAATAAGCACTCACACAATTTTAAATATACCATAAAATAAAAGTGTAAAGAGAAAAAGGAGGAATGTAGTATGAATACAGGATGCGGTTGTAAAAGTCCATGTGGAATTTCTGGAGCAGCATTTGCCCTAGTACTATTTATTTTATTAGTAATCATATTAGGTGCATTCATTTAATAAGGAGGTGTTTGTAAGTGACTGGTTGTATGACAGGAGGATTTTACGGAAATAGTTTCTTTATTATACTAATATTATTCATCTTATTGGCTATAATTTTTGGAGCTTTTGTAGGATGGTAAAAAAAGAGGAATTTCCTCTTTTTATTTGACTTTATTTTTTAATTTTAATATTTTTATTGCTTCTTCTGAATTAAATGTTGAAAGTAACTCTAAATAATATTTACGAATGTCACAATAAGAAAATGAACTTGATTTTGGGTATATAATAATTCTGTTTTTTTCAAACTCTTCTAAATTCCCTTTTGAAGAAACCATACATCCACAATCTAAACAAAAATAACTTTTAAAATCATCACAATTATATATGCATATTAAGACATCATGTTCACATTCTCTAGAATATTTTGAAAATATCGTTTCAATCATTTGACTGGTTGTTAAAACTTGCCCTAAATTAGTTTTTTCTTTTTCTATGTAAGCTTTATCTGGCCCGATTAAATCTCTTCTAAGAAATAAAAATTCTTTAACTTCTGGTGTTTCTAGTAAAATCTTATATCTTTTTATTTTTTCATCTATTATTCTTAATCTTTCTTTATATTCTTCAATTACTTTTTGTCTTACTTCTTCTTTCATTTGTAACTCCTATTATAAGTTTATCATAAATAAATTAAATTTTAAAATAAAAGCATATTTAAAGATTAATATTTATAGTGTATAATTGTATTGGAGGATAGAATGAAAAACAAAGTATATGTAATAGAAGAAAAAGAAAAAAAAGAAGTTTACAAATGGAGTTTAATAGAATTTTTATTAGGGATTTTTGCTTATGCATTAATATTATTAATAGTAAATAATATATTTAAAGGTTTTTATGTAGATAATTTTTATTGGGCCTTATTAGCGGCTTTAATTATTTCGGGATTAAACATTTCTATAAAACCAGCTTTAATTTATTTAACATTACCATTAACAATAAGTACTTTAGGAGTATTTTATCCTGTAGTTAACATGATTATTTTAAAAGTCACAGCATTTTTATTGGGAAGTCATTTCGATATTAAAGGTTTTTGGGCATTATTTTTTATCTCAATATTTATTAGTATATTTAGAATAATATTTGATAAATTGTTAATAAAACCTATAATAAGGAGTATTAAATAATGAATCCCATATTATTAACAATCGGAAATTTTGAAATTAAATGGTATAGTGTTCTAATCCTTTTGGGGCTAGTTATTAGTTACTTTGGAGTAATGTTAGAAACAAAAAAATTTAAAATAGATAAAAACTTTGTTATAAATATAATTTTCTGGGCAGTAATATTTGGAATAATAGGTGCCAGATTTTATTATGTAATATTTAATTGGGATTATTATGGAAGTAATTTATCAGAAATATACAAAACATGGAATGGTGGACTTGCAATTCATGGGGGAATTATACTAGGGGGTTTAACAGTAATCTTATATTGCAGAAAATATAAATTTAATGCAGGTAAGATTTTAGATATGTTTGCGCCTTTTTTATTACTTTCTCAAGCTTTGGGTAGATGGGGAAACTTCTTTAATAGTGAAGCATATGGATCTATAACTACTTATAATAGATTAAAAGAACTATATGTTCCAGAGTTTGTAATAAAAGGAATGCATATAAATGGAAATTATTATTTACCAATGTTCTATTTTGAATCTCTTTGGTGTTTATTAGGATTTATAATATTATTATTTATAAGAAGGATAAAAACAATAAAAAATGGTCAGATTGTTTGTTTATATATAATGTGGTATTCTGTAGGAAGGTTCTTTATTGAAATGTATAGAACAGATAGTTTGCTTGTAGGAAGTACAAGAGTTGCTCAAGTAGTAAGTATTATTTTATTTGCGGGAGCTTATATAGTTTTATTAATAAAAGCAAAAAATAAAGAGGATTTATATAATAAAAACTCTGATAAATTAATGTATTAAGGAAGGAAAATCTAAAATGTACGATGTAATAGTTATAGGAATGGGTCCTGCAGGAATGAATGCAGCGTTATATGCAAAAAGAAGTGGATTAAATGTAATTATGTTTGAAAAATCTTCTCCGGGAGGTTTAATTTCAAAAATGAATATTGTAGATAATTATTTGGGATATGAAAATATAGCAGGTTCAGATTTGGCCACTAAAATGTTTTTTCATACTCAAGAACAAGAGATTCCATATAAGATTGAAGAAGTAGAAAATATAATAGTTGAAGATAATAAAAAAGTAGTTGTAACTTCAGAAGGTTCTTATGAAACAAAGGCAATTATACTTTGTGGAGGAAGAAGACCAAGAAAAATCAACGTTGAAGATGAAGAAAAACTTGAGGGAAAAGGTATAAGTTACTGCGCAATATGTGATGCTCCTCTTTATAAAGGAAAAAAGGTAGCGGTTGTTGGTGGTGGAAATTCTGCTTTTGAAGAAGGACTTTATTTATCTGATTTTGCAAGTAAAGTAATTATTTTAAATAGAGGTGAAACTTGTAGAGCAGATAAAGTTTTGCAAGATGAAGTAAAAGAAAAATCTAATATGGAAGTTAGAATAAACAGTAAAATAAAAGAAATATTGTTAGAAGATGATAAAATTGAAGGCGTTTTATTAGAAGATGGTGAAAAATTAGAGGTTTCTGGTATATTTGTATATGTTGGTTTTGAACCTAGTACAGATTATATTTCAAAATTAGGTATATTAACAGAAGATAATTATATAAGTGTAGATCAAAATATGAGAACTAAGATTAAAGGAATATATGCTGCCGGAGATACAATAAAGAAAAGTTTATATCAAATAATAACTGCCGCATCAGAAGGTGCTACTGCTGCAATAAGTGTTAAAAATGATATCAAAGATTTATAATTAGGAGGTAAAAATGCTAGTATATGGAAAAAATGTAGCTAAAGAATTACTAAAAAGTAATGATGAAGTTACTAAAATAATGTTAAGTAATGATTTTAATGATGAAGAAATATTAAAGTTATTAAAAAATAAATCATTTAATATTATTTATAAAGATAAAAATGAATTAGATAAATTATCTGAAAATAATTCACAAGGAATACTTTTAGAAATAAAAGAAAGATTTTATGTTGAATTTAAAACTGCTTTAAATGATAATAATGCTAATTTTATAGTTATATTAGATCATATTGAAGATCCTCATAATTTTGGAGCAATTATTAGAACCTGTGAATGTGCTGGAGTTGATTATATAATAATTCCGAATAAAGGAAATGTAATGGTAAATTCAACTGTAATGAAAACTTCAAGTGGAGCGGTTATAAATTCTAAAATATGTGTTGTAGCAAATTTAAATAACTCAATTGAGGCATTAAAGAAAAATGGATATTGGATAGTTGGAACTGATTCAAAAGGAGAAGATTATACAAAAATAAATTATAATGGTAAAGTAGCCTTAGTAATAGGTAGTGAAGGTAAAGGATTAAAAGAAATAGTAAGAAGATCATGTGATTTCATAGCTTCAATTCCTATGAAAGGTAAAATTAATAGTTTGAATGCTTCGGTAGCAGCTGGTATAATGATTTACGAAGTATTAAAAACGAGGAAATAGTTATGAAATATGAAGAGGGTAATGATAATGAACTTTTATCTTTGGTTTCAGAATCTAATGAAGAAGCAAAATCAGAATTAATAAAAAAATATACAGGTATTGTATATTCTATTGCAAGAAAATATATTAATAATGCTAGAAATTTAGGAATAGAAGAAAAAGATTTAGTTCAAGAGGGTTTTATTGGTTTGTCAAAGGCAATTGATACTTATAATATTAATAAAAATGTATTATTTTATACATATGCTCCTGTATGCATAGAATCTCATATAATGTCTGCTTTAAAAACAGCAAACAAAAAGAGAAATCAGAGTCTTAATAGTTCAGTTTCTTTAGAAGGTTTGACAGAAAATGAAATAGTAAACATTAATGAAATAATTAAAGATGAAACTTCTGATCCTAGTATAAAATTAATAGATAAAGAATCTATAGAAGAGATATTATTTATAGCAAAAAATGTATTAACTGAATTTGAATTAAAAGTTTTTAAACTAAAAACAGAGGGTTATGATAATCCGGAAATATCTAAAATATTAAATAAAGATAAACGTAGTATTGAAAATACTATGTTTAGAGTAAAACAAAAATTAAAAGTTGAATTAAATAAAAAATAGATTTCTCTATTTTTTATTTTGTTTAATTAATTCTTTTTTAATATCAGTTAATAACTTTACTTCTTCTGAAGGTTTCTTTTTTTCTTCTGTCTCTTTCTTATTAAATAATTTATTAATAGCTTTAACAAATATGAATATACAAAATGCTACTATAAAGAAATTTACAACATTCTGTATAAATGATCCATATCTTATAGTTGCATCTTCAATATTGATGGTTAAATTTGAAAAATCTAATCCTCCACTTACAACGCCAATTATTGGCATTAAAATATCTTCAACTAAAGAAGTAACTATCTTACCGAAAGCTGCTCCAATGATGACACCAACAGCTAAATCAACAACATTTCCTCTTGAAATAAACTTTTTAAATTCTTTTAACAATTTTATTCACCTCAATAATAAAATATCACAAATTATTAAATAAAAAAAGTATTACTTTTATTTTGATTGTTAATCAGTCGATTTTAGACTATAATTACATTTAGAGTGGAGTTGTTATTTGGTGAAGGAAAAAGTCTCTTCAATGATATTATTTGGAGTTATTTTAGGTATAATCGGATTTGTTTCAGTATTTTCCCCAGAACCTAGTTATGATTATAATTGGGAAAACGATCCGATAGGGGGCACTATAGAGGAATCACTCTTGGCTGGGTTAGAAGGATTTGCAGCTGGCGCTATATTAGGCGCGATATTTGGCGGGGTTTCAAGTGGTGGAAAAGTAGATAAGTATAAAATAAGAAATATGGTCTGTCAAAAAACAATCAAATCAAGAAAAAATTCAGAAAAAGAAAATGTGCAATTAGAATATGAACAATTAGTAAATAAAATTAATTCTATTGGAATAAGTGAAAAAAGGCAAGAATTATTAAGCATTATAAAGAATCTTGATATAAATAATATAGGAGAATCAAAAAAGTTAATCAATAATGTAGAAAGTTATTACTATAGTTATATTAACAATGTAACTAAGATAGAAAAAATAACAAATAAGCATGTACATTCTAAATTCTTACATGAATATGCAAGTGTGAAAGTAAGTCTTGTATCAAAACAAGAAAAAATATTGAAACAAGTTGATGAATATCTAAGTTTTGAGTTTGATAAAGAGAAATTATTAAAATTACCAATTATCAAAAGTGGTAATGATAGAACACAAAAACTATATACTATATACAAAAGGAAAGATTTTCTAAAATATATTTATGATAATTATGACAATTTAATAGAATATAATGGAATAATAGCCAACATTGAAAAATACTACAAGGAATATAATTATAGCAAATCTATGTTTGCGGTTGTATACGTTGATGATAAAATAGTTGTAGTAGAGAAATCTAATGGTCTTAAAGAAACATATAAGAATAATGGTGTTAAATATGAGATTGGTAAATATTATTCATTTAAATAAGTTGCTATGCAATTTTATGAAAACGTGATACAATATAATTATTAAGATAGAAGCATGAATTATTAAATAAAATAAAAAAGCATTACTTTTTATTTTGACTTTTAAAGAATTAATTGTTAAAATATACGTTATGAAAAAAAATGAGAGCAAAAAATTTTTAAGTAATCCTAAAAAACCCTTAATTTATAGTTTAATAGCTTTAATGGTTGTTGTTTTGGGAAAGTGTGGTATGGATACTATAGAAGAAAATGAAGCTGAAAAAACTAATACAACAATTGTGGCAATAAATATATCAAAAACTCCTAAACCATATGAAACTGAAACTGTAATTACACCAACACCAACTGAAGAAGTGGAACTTGTAGGTGAGCTTTTATATGAAGAAGAAAATACTTTTACTACTATTGCTCAAGGAATGAATGTAAATGATTTTATAACTTTTAATCCAAGAACTATTGGAACAATATCAATTCCTGGAACAAGTATATATTTTCCTATATGTGATTCTACTTCTGATTCAGAATGGTTAGAAACACTATTTAATGGAAAAGAAAGTGTTTATGGTACTACATTTTTAGACTTTACAAATAATAAAGATTTTACAAGCAAAGTTTCTACGTTGTTTGGTCACAATATGAGTGATGGAAAAATGTTTGCAGGACTTAATAAATATATGGATTCTATAAGCTATTATGAAAAACATGATTATGCATTTATATCTACAAAAGATTATATTTATGTATATAAATTTGCTTGTGCGGCAAAAATTTTAGAGGCAGATCTTCAAGATTTAAGAACTTCAGATTTTAGTGGTGATGAAGAATATAAGAAAAACTTAGAATTATTGGAATCCAGAATTAGATCCGAAGATGAAAGCGTAAATTTAATTGATGCAGATAAAGTTCTTCAATTGATAACTTGTTGTGGAAGTAAAAAATATAGAACTGGAATATATTTTGCGTATCAATATTCTATACCTAATGTTTTGTCTCGTAATGAAACTACTGAAGAAATTCAAAATAATATTAGTGAATTAACGAGAAGAAAAAATAATTTTGGGTCTATGAATAAAAATGTTATTTCGTATTCAATATCTTCAGATATGAACTATATATATATTGAAACCCTTAATTCAGAAAAATTTATTTGGACTTCAAAAAAGTTAACAACCGAAGAAGAAAAAAAATTTATTGAAGCTTATAATATAAATTTAAATGAAAATTACACTTTTATTAGTGGTTATAATTATTTCAATTTAAATAGAACGAATATTAACATTAATATGAATAATGGTATAGTAATTTTAATATGTGAAGGTCAGAAGGATCCTACAAAAGAACAAAATATAATATCTAGTTTAAAAACTGTTAAAAGTGGCAATATGTATTTGGGAATGAATAAAAATAATGATATGAAATTAGTTCGTGATATAAAATAGACAATATATGCAATTTGTTTGACAAGAAAAAAAAATAATATATAATATTGATATACATATATTATTTATTGGGAGGTAATTAAATATGACTAAAAAAAGTAAAATTAAAATTCTAAGTGGTTTAACTGCAGCAGCATTAATGTTTAGTATTAACCCATCTAGTAGAGCAAATACAAATTCAGAAGGGTATTTTAGAAATATCCCCGGAGTATCAAGTACATTTCTTGGTAGAGAAGCAGATGTAGATAACCCATATAAAGCTCCAGCAGGAACAACAGCAGTTGTTTTCAAGCAAGCTAATGGAAATGTTGTTATTTTGACAATGAGTGAATTAACACCAGAACAACAAGTACAGTTTGAAGCTGATTTCTTTGCTAACAGAATAGATCCATCTGTAAAAGTGGATGATAACTTTTTCTATATAGTTGGAGAAGGAACATTTGATTTAAAAGCTTTAACTGGAGATAAGGCGTGGGGTACAGAATATAAAGTTGAAGTTATTGATGGAATAATTACAATAACTTATCAAGATGGTAAAATATCACATTTTAAACCTTGTACAGGAGGTCCAACACCAACATTACCGGTTGTGACACCAACACCGCCGGCTCAAGATACACCAACACCGCCAGCACAAGATACGCCAACACCGCCGGCTCAAGATACACCAACACCGCCAGCACAAGATACGCCAACACCGCCGGCTCAAGATACACCAACACCGCCAGCACAAGATACACCAACACCGCCAGCACAAGATACGCCAACACCGCCAGCACAAGATACACCAACACCAGTTGTAGTAAATACACCTGGACCAACAGTTCCACCAACTTCACCTAAAACCGGAAATGAAACACCAATTAATGTATTTACTTACATTGCATTTGGTGCTGCTATTACTCCACTTTTAGCTTCAATTATTCTAGAATTAAAACGTAGAGAATATGGAATTATTGATTTAGATGATTATAAAAGGGTGTTAAAATAATATTAAAAAATAATAAGTTAAAGATTATATCTTTAACTTTTTTTTATATAAAAAAATTATATAGTTGAGTTAATTTAAAAAATTTTATATAATGTATATTGAAAGTAGAGAATAAATATGGTTGTTAAAAAATTAAATAAAGTTAAATTAATAGGAGTTATTGCAAGTGTTTTTGTAATAATAGCTTTTATTATAATTTTTTCGATGATAAAGAAAAAACATGACTCAATAGAATATAAATTAGAAGTAAAAGGATATTCTGAAACAGAAGTTAGTTATATAAAGTCTAATTTTAATAGTTCTCAAGTTTCTCATATATTATCAATTGATTATTCAAAAAGTATAATTTCTTTATCAAAAGAAAAATATTTTAGATTTGATAAATTAGATAAGTATTTAGAATATGCTAGTAAAAATTCAGCCTTAACTAATAGTGAAGTTATAATTAAAATAAACACTCATAGAGATATAGATTTTTATGAAGAAATATTAGAAACAGATACAGGTAAAAAAGAATTAATGTTAGTTAATAAATATTATAAATTAAGTGAAACATATGAACCAACAGATTTAGTAGAAATTTCTAGTAGATATGCTTATAGTGGAAAGTTTATAAGTGAGTCAATACTTGAAAATGTTCAAAATTTAATAGATAGCGCTAAAGAAAGTGGTTATAAACTAGTAGTAACTCAAGGCTATAGAAGTTATGAAGATCAAAATACAGCGTATGAAAGTTATAAAAGTAGTAATGGGGAATCCGCTGCTGATACTTTTGTATCTAGACCTGGACATTCTGATTATCAAACAGGGTTATCATTAGATATAGAGCCATATAATAAAGTTATTGAAACTCCAGATGAAAATGAAGAACATATTTGGTTAATGTCAAATGCTCATAATTATGGATTTATATTAAGATATCCTAAAGATAAATCGGATATTACTGGATTTAATTATTACCCTTGGAGACTTAGATATGTAGGAGTAGAAGCCGCAACTGATATACATAGTAATAATATTACTTTAGAAGAATATTACGGATATAAATTTTAATAAATAGTTGACAACTTTACTTGTATTTGTTAAAATTACAATGCTTGATTATTATCAAGTGCCTACCTTTGGGGAATTAGCTCAGTTGGCTAGAGCATCTGCCTTGCACGCAGAGGGTCGCGGGTTCAAGTCCCACATTCTCCACCAAATAAGGCTTATAAGTGTCTGTAAATAGACACTTTTTTATTTTGTACTACTAAAATACTATCAATGGTGTTAAAGAAACAGTTTGAGATATTAAAAATAAATTATTAAATTTAAAAAACATAGTTTAACATAAGCTTTGTTTTTTTAATTTTTCATAAAATATAATGTGATAAATAAAAGAGGTGAAATAAATAAATGAAATGTAATGAAAATTTTAAAATATGTCCTCCAGTGTTTACTTGCTTTGGTCCAACAGGTCCAACGGGTCCGACAGGCCCAACCGGTCCAACTGGTCCGACAGGAACCACCGAATCTTTTGGGTATGTTTATACATTGGCAACTGAAGAAACTTCTTCAATTGCAGCTGGAGATAGTATTCCTTTTAGTAATAATGGACCATTATTTAATATAACTCATTCAGTAGGTTCTGATGAAATAGTCGTTGAAAATACAGGTACATATTCTATAGAATACATAGTAAACGCAACTGGAGGTCCAAATGCTATTATTGCTTTATCTGTAAATGATATAGTTGATACTTCCCCAAGAATAGAAGTTTTAACGGCAAATACTCATGTTGCGGGAACTGCTATATTAGAATTAACTGCAGGTGATATTATTAGAGTTGTTAATGATTCGGATTTTACTTTAACTATTGATGAATCTCCTATTGTTGGAGCTCAATTTAATATAATTCAAATAGCGTAAAAGAAGTTGGAAAAAATCCAACTTTTTTAAAATAAATAAGGAGAGAAAAATGAAAGTTTGTATTTATGCTATCTGTAAAAATGAAAGTAAATTTATTGATAAATGGTATGAAAGTGTTAAAGAAGCAGATTTAATTATAGTAGGCGATACTGGTTCTACAGATGATACAATTATAAAATTAAAAAAACTAGGTGTTAAAGTATACAAAATAAAAGTAAGTCCTTGGAGATTTGATAAGGCTAGGAATGCTGTTTTAAAAAAGATACCAAAAGACATTGATATTTGTTTTTCTATAGATTTAGATGAAATTATTACTCCGGGTTGGAAAAAATGTATAGAAAATTCATGGAAAAGTAATACCACAAGATTAAGATATAATTATAATTGGAGTTTTGATAAATATGGAAAACCAGCAGTAAATTTTTTAATTGATAAAATTCATAATAGAAATGATTATATCTGGAAACATCCAGTTCATGAAGTGTTAAAATATATTGGATCAAATCAAGAAAAAATAGATTATGTTTATGGTTTTGAGGTAAATCATTATCCTGATGACACTAAATCACGTTCTAATTATTTACCTTTGTTAGAATTATCGGTAAGAGAAGATCCAAATGATGACAGAAACATGCATTATTTAGGTAGAGAATATATGTATTCTGGAATGTATGATGAATCTATAGATACTTTAAAAAAGCATTTACTATTAGATACTGCAACTTGGAAAGATGAAAGATGTGCTTCTATGAGGTACATTGCAAGATGCTATAAAGAAAAACAAGAATATGATTTATCTAAAGAATGGCTATATAAAGCCATTATAGAAAGTACTTATCTAAGAGAACCTTATGTTGAGATGGCTATTTTAGAATATATTTTACAAAATTGGTTAGCTTGTCTTCATATGTGTAATGAAGCATTAAAAATTAAAGAAAGAGGGAAGACTTATATTAATGAAAATTTTTCTTGGGATAGCACAATTTATGATTTAAGTTCAATTAGTTACTATTATTTAGGATTATATAAAGAAGCTCTTGAATTTTCTGAAGAAGCCTTAAGAATAGACCCCGAAAATAAAAGATTAATTGATAATAAAAAAATTATAAAAGATAAAATAGATATTAAAAAGTAGATTATATTTTAAAATATGTTAGAATAAATCTAGGAGGCTTATGAAAAGAATAATTATTTTATTTCTAACATTATTATTAGTTGTGGGTTGCTCAAGCGGATTAAAAAATCAAATTAAACAATCTGATTTAAAAGGATATTGGCAACAAACAGAAAGAGATTGGTCAGGAGAGATTGATGATATGTCTGATAATCCTTATGCATATCTAGAAATAAAAGATACTAAAATGTATTTTTATAATGAGAATACTGAAAATAGGGGTTATTATGAAAGTGTTTCAGAAAAATATTATATTCTAGAAGGAAATCAATTATATTATGACTATTATGAATTAAAAGGTAAGGAATGGAAAGAAAATATTAATGAATTATATGGTGGGATTTATACCGTTTCTCTCGATGATGATACTCTTATCTTAATTAAATATTATGGCGAAACCGAAGAAGAGGGCTATGATAAAGCAACTTACAAAAAAATGGAAGATGATTTCTTACTGTTACCCCAATAATATAAAACCTTAATTTAATTAGGGTTTTATAATGTAAATTGATTTTTAATAAATAAATATGTATAATAACAATTGAGAATTATGGACAAAAAAGAATATTTAAAATATGCTGAAAATGAATCATTTGAATTTAGTATTTATGAAAATAGTTTTGTTACTTTTTTAGGAAAAGGTAATAAAAAGATACTAGATATTTTTAAATTTGATAAAAAACAAAAGAATTTATATATAGATTCTATTATTTCAACTAAAATAAGTTTAGAAAAGATTTATAGAAATATATCATATGTTTTAAATAAAGATTTAGATATATTTGTTGCTGAAACTGTAGAAGATGAGATTGCTTTTGGCTTAGAAAGTTTGGCAAAGCCTAAAAATCAAATTAGAGAAATAATTAATACTAAAGCCATAGAATTTCATTTAATTGATCATTTAAAAAGAAGTCCTAATTCATTAGGAAGTTCAGATAAAGCTAAATTAAAAATATTATCTGCTATTATTTTTGAACCTAAAGTTTTAATATTAGATAATATAATTGGTGAAATGAATTATAGTGATAAAATAAGAGTTGTTTCTTTATTAAAAGAATATGTTAATAAAAGTAATATAGTTTTAAATTTTACTGATGATATAGAAGAATCCTTATATGGAGATAGAATTATAATAACAGATATTGATAAGATAATTGCTGATGGAAGTACTTTATCTATTTTAAAAGAAGAGAAATTAATGAAAAAAACGGGTTTAGGATTACCTTTTATAGTAGAGTTAAATAAATATTTAATGGATTACGGAATTATAAAAAGATATGAACTTGACATTGAAAAATTGGTGGATACTGTATGGAAATAAAATTTGAAAATGTATCTTTTATTATTGATAGAGGGACACCTCTTGAAAAAACCATCTTAAAAGATGTAAGTTTTAGTTTGAAAGAAATTGGAATATATGCTTTTATTGGTAATTCAAATAGTGGTAAAACTTCAACTGCGGAACTTATAGATGCTATAATAAAACCTACAAAAGGTAGAGTTCTTGTAGGTGAATATGTAAATGATAAAAAAAGAATAAAAAATATAAATAAGCTTAGATTTGATGTTGGATATGTATTTAAAAATCCTTATGATATGTTTTTTAATAGAACAGTTAAAAAAGAAATTGAATTTGGAATGAAATATTTTAAATATAAATTAGAAAAAATAAAATTAAGAGCAATTGATGCGTTAAAAATGGTTAATTTAAATGAAAGTTATTTAAAAAAGAAAATAAACGATTTAACTTTAAGCGAAGCTAGGAAGGTAGCGTTAGCGTCAGTAATTGTATTTAATCCCAAAATAATTATATTAGATGAACCAACTATCGGGTTAAATTCAAAAGATAAAAAAGATTTAATAAGATTATTAAAACTAATGAAAGATAAATATAAAAAAACAATTATAATTTTAAGTAAGGATACAGACTTTTTATATCAATTTGTAGATTTTGTTTATTTATTTGATAAAGCTAAATTAATTTTAGAAGGAAATAGAAACATATTTAAAGAATTTGACTTATTAGAAACTATAGGCATAAAAATACCTGATATATTAAACTTTACCAGAATTTTAAATAATAAGAAGAATAAAAAATTTAGTTATCATAAAGATATAAAAGATTTGATAAAAGAGGTGTGTAGAGATGTATTCTAAAAACTCTTTTGGAAACTTTTATCCGGTTGATAGTTCTGTTCATAGACTTAATCCAGTAGTAAAATTATTAAATTTTATAATTACAATAATTTTAATTATTTTGACAATGTCTTTAAGAATTCATATATTTTTGTTTGCATTAGTTGCGGTAATGGCTCTTCTTAGCTTTGTGCCAACAAGATTTTATTTCAAAACTTTTTATAGTTTAAGATATATTTATATATTAATTGCTTTTCTTTGTTTTTCATTAGGCATTGATGTACAAAATATAATAGTATATTTATTAAAATTAATTATTATAGTTGAATATTTAGTGTTAATCATTTATACAACTTCCCCAAGTGAACTTAACTATGGAATGGAAAAATTATTAAATGTATTTAATATATTTGGACTAAATGTAAGTTATGTCACAGTAAAGATAACAAATATGATAAGATTTATTCCTTTAGTTATTACAACAGAAAGTAAGATATTAAAAAGCCAATCAAGTAGGGGAATAGACTACAATAATTCTGATATATTTGGAAGAGCTTATGCTTTAATGCATGCGTATAAAAATGTTTTAAGATTAAGTTTTTTGAAGAGTAAACAAATAAGAAAAAACGAAGAAATTAGATTATTTAATGTTAGGAAAAAAAGAACTAACTATAGAACAAATAAAGCTGGATTTTATGACTTGATATTTTTCTTATTTCATATTACTATTGTTGTAGCATACTTGATAGAAGGAGGATACTTAAATGAAATACTTAATAAATTTATCCTATGATGGAAGTAAATTCTATGGATTTCAAAAACAAAAAAGATGGGATACTATTCAAGGTGAAATAGAAAAAGCATTAAGCCAGATGTTTAATAAGAAAATTCAAACTATCGGAGCATCTAGAACTGATAAAGGAGTACATGCATATAATCAATATTTACATTTTATAGGACCCGAAATAAATGACTTTAATAAATTTTTAAATTCTATAAATAAAATGATAAATAAATCTATATATGTTAAAAAACTTTATAAAGTTAATAATGATTTTTCAGCTAGATATGATGTAAAAAACAAGGAATATGTTTATAAAATAAATCCGTTTAATTATAATCCTATGGAAAAAGATTATGTACTTCAATATAATAAATATATAGACATTCATTTACTTAAAAAGGCTGCTAAAAAATTAAAAGGTAAACATAATTTTAAAGCGTTTACTTCAGATCATGATAAAGATGATTATGTTAGAGAAATAAAAAGTATTAAAATCGTATGGAGAGGAGATTATATTTATATTTATATTAAAACTAAATCATTCTTAAGATATATGATAAGAAATATAGTTGGATTATTACTTGAAATAAATGAAGGCAAAAAGAGTATTAAAGATATAGATAAAATATTTGCTTCAGAAGACAGAAGTGAAAACGCTAAATGTGTTGATGGTTGTGGACTATACTTAAATAGGATATGGTATTGACAATTTTATAAAAATTTGTTATAATCATTGTCAATTAAAGGGGGGGTTATAAATGAATAGAAATTTAATAAAAATTTTGGCTTTTATTGGTGTTGCAACTTGTTTGTTAGGCTGTGCTCAAACTCCAGTAGAGGCTTCAGTGACGCCTTCAGTAGTACCTTCAGAAGAGACTTCAGTAGAAATACCCAAAATATATGAAGCAATAGTAACATTTAATGGTAATACAGCCACTATATATGATGATTTTGATTCATATGAATTTGGTTATTATAAATCTACAATTTATATATATTATGCTACTCCATTCAAATCAACTTCGGGAAAATTTACTATACTTTATAGCGACACTATAACTTTGACCAATTATGCTTTATATAGTATATATGGTTTAACAAAAGAAGATATATACAATTTTGTTTCTAAACAAGTTGGGGAAAATGGTCAAATAATATATTATGATGAAGAAATGAATGTGTTAACAAGAAGTAAATAAAATACCGATTTAAATCGGTATTTTATTTTGTTTTCACATAATATACACAGTATGTTCACATTCTTATCAAGCAAATTTTATAAAATTGTTTTATTAAAGGAGAAAATATGATTTCAAATAAAAAATTTGTGCTTGATATGTTTTTAATGATTTTATTATTATTACTTATGTATGTTGGAATTACTGGAGGATTAATACATGAATGGTTAGGTATTATCTTTACAATAGTTGTTTTTATTCATCTTATTTTTAATTATAGTTGGATAAAATCAATAACCAAAAATTTTAAAAATGTTAAAGATAAAATTAAAATCATTTATATGATAAATATAATTGTTTTTATAAGCTATTTTATAACTATAATAACAGGAATATTAATTTCTAAATATATATTTTTATTTATAAATGTTTCTACATCGTTAACTATAGAGTTTCATTATATTTTTGCTTACATTTCATTGATATTAACTTTTATACATTTATTAATGCATTACAAAGAAATAAAAAACACAATAAAGATGAAAATTAATTCAAATTATAATAAAGAGATATCATTTTCCATATTAATATTAATTTCTGCTTTATTTATTTTTGTTATTTACGATAAAAAAGAATTATTAAAAATAAATACCAAAAAAGATGAAATATATAAAGAAGATTTAAATGGTTCTAGTAGTAAAACAATTATTAAATCAAGTAATGAGAGTTCAGACACACCACCATCATTATATGATTATTTAAGTAAACTACATTGTGGTGGATGTGGAAACAGATGTTTACTTACATCTTTGAGATGTGGAAGAGGAGAAGTATATAAAACACAGGCTGAATCAGATTATAATGAAAAATATAATAATTAAAAAGTTGACAACATAGACTATAATCTTATAGAATAAATTATGAGGTTGTTATGAAGAATAAACATGAATATGAAACTATTGAAATTACTAATATGTGCGCCATTGTGAATGAAAAAACCAAACAAGTTGTAGCACAAGATAGAATTAAATCTTGGAAAGGAATAACCTTTCCCGGAGGACATGTGGAAGTGGGAGAAAGTTTTGTCTTATCAACTATAAGAGAAATAAAAGAAGAAACAGGACTAGATATAAGTAACCTTAGACTTTGTGGAATAAAAAATTGGTATGAAGAAGATTCTAAAAAAAGATATATGGTTTTATTATATTATACTAATTCTTTTACTGGTACACTTAAAGAAAGTACTGATGAGGGAAGAGTGTATTGGCAAGATATTAAAACTTTAAAGGAACAAAATTTTTCTTATGATTTTGAATATATGATTGATATAATTTTGCATGGTAAATATTCTGAATTCTTTTATGAAAAAGATAAAATTACAGGAGATTGGATTAAAAAATTAATATAATAAAATACTGTATAATCAGTATTTTTGTTTTTTATCAAAATAAGTATTGTTATTATAAAAAAACAATGATACAATTAAAGAACAAATGTTTGATATCGATAAAAAATAATTATTTTTGGAGGGATAATGGATTACAAGAAATTAATGAAATTTTTAGTGGAAGCAAAAAAACAAACATACGCAAATGGCAATGCTGAAAAAACAGAGTCAAGTAGACTCGGCTCAAAAGATTATCAATATAAAAGTGAAATAGAAGGTGAAACAATAATATATCATGACACGTACTTTGGAGGGACAAGATTTATTGGGGAAGAAGTTGTGTATTATGGAATAAATATTCCAAAATGGGGAATGAATTATTATGGAGTCATAATAGATGCTGAATTATCAGAAGAAGCAATGGATAAAGTATTAAGACCTGCACTTATGATGGTTGGAGAAGATAGTAATGTATTACCTGTAAGAGGACCTAGTAGATTTGAAAATGATGGATATATATATACATTTGGAACTATTGGAGAAATTGATAATTTTACTGGCATAGAAGAAATATATAAAAATAAAGAACTTATATATCGTTTGCGTTGTCATGGTGGAGTTATCGAATAATATAGTTATTTTGTTATAATATGATTGAAAATTTAATGCAGGAAATTTATGTTTGGAAAAATCTAAAGCAAACTTAAAGAAAGGATTCAACTACCGAGAAAATCTCAGTAGTTCAATAAAAAAGCAATAGAGAAAAGACTGTTAAGGGAACTATTAAAAAAGAGGAAATTTGGTGGTAATTTAAAACTTATAATACTAATAGTAAAATGAAAGGGAATGATTAATTAATGAAAAATGAAATATCAACTGTAATAAATGTTGATAATAATCAAATTAGAATATTAAGAATTGGTAATGTTGATTATATTTCACTTACTGATTTAGCCAAATATCAAAATAATGATAATCCTTCTGGAGTTATATTCAATTGGATGTCTAATAAGGATTCTTTTGCTTTTTATAGTCTATGGGAAGAAATAAATAATGAGGATTTTAATTCCATGGAATCCCATAGAATTAAAATCGAAGAAGCGCCATATAACAGATTTACAATGACACCAACTAGGTGGAAAAAGGATTTTAATGCAATTGGAATAATCCCAAGCAGTGGTAAATATAGCATAGGAACATTTGCTCACCCGGATATTGCATTCGAGTTTACGAGTTGGCTTTCTCCAGAATTTAAATTATATTTAATTACAGAATTTCAAAGATTAAAGAAAAATGAAGCATATCAAAATCAAGTTGAATGGTCCGCTAGAAGAAGTTTATCAAAAACTAATTATAGAATACATACCGATAGTATAAAAGAATACATTGTTCCTAAACTTACTCATAAACAAAAAGTGTTAGTTTATGCAAATGAAGCCGATGTAATAAATGTTTCTTTATTTGGTATGACCGCTAAAGAATGGAGAGATAAGAATCTAAATTTAGATGGTAATATAAGAGATTATACAGATATTCTACATTTAGTTGTTCTAAGTAATTTAGAAGTATTAAATGCTAATATGATAGCAAATAGCATTGAGCAAAAAGAAAGGCTAGAAAAATTGAATAATATTGCTAGAAAGGAGTTAGAAATCTTATCTAATGACAAAAATATTATTAGTATACAAGAAATTGATGACTCAATGGTGAAATATGTTTGAAATAAAATCTAATTATAAACCATCTGGAGATCAACCTAAAGCAATAGAAGAATTAAGTAAAGGTATACTTGATGGGAAAAAACATCAGGTTCTTTTGGGTGCTACTGGTACTGGTAAAACTTTTACTATAGCAAATGTAATCCAAAATATTAATAAACCAACTTTAGTTCTTGCACATAACAAAACTCTTGCTGGTCAGTTATATAGTGAATTTAAAGAATTGTTTCCAAATAACAGAGTTGAATATTTTGTTTCATATTATGATTATTATCAACCAGAAGCATATGTTCCAAGTAAAGATTTATATATAGAAAAAGATAGTTCTATAAATGATGAAATAGATGAATTAAGGCATTCTGCTACAAGTTCATTAATTAATAGAAGTGATGTAATAGTTGTTGCTTCTGTTTCTTGTATTTATAGTATTGGTGAAGTAGAAGATTACAAAAATCATATGTTAATTCTTACTGTTGGAGACATGATTAAAAGGGAAGAAATACTCGAAAGACTTATTGACATGCTTTACGAAAGAAGTGTAAACGACTTTACACGTGGTACTTTTAGAGCTAAGGGAGATGTCATTGAAATAATACCTTCTTATGAAAGAAAAAATGGTATTAGAATTGAGCTTTTTGGAGATGAGATAGAAAAAATAAGTGAATTTGATGTATTAACAGGGCATATTATAAATAATAAAAAGACTGTTAGTATATTTCCTGCTTCTCACTTTGTAACAAGTCCCGAAAAACTAGATGAAGCTATTAAAAGAATTGAAAAAGAATTAGAAAGTAGATTAATAGAATTAAATAGTGAAGGTAAGTTATTAGAGGCTCAAAGAATAAAAGAAAGATGCAAATATGATATAGAAATGTTAAAAGAAACTGGATTTTGTCATGGTATTGAAAATTATTCAAGACATTTAGCTTTGAGAGATGAAGGAAGCACTCCAACAACCTTAATTGATTTCTTTCCAGATGATTTTCTTTTAGTTATAGATGAATCTCATGTTACGCTTCCTCAAGTAAGAGGAATGTATGCTGGAGATAGACAAAGAAAACAAACTTTAGTTGATTATGGGTTTAGATTACCAAGTGCTTTAGATAATAGACCATTAAATTTTGATGAATTTAAAGAAAAAATAAATCAAGTTATATATGTTTCTGCAACTCCGGGTGATTATGAATTGGAACTTGTTAATAATAAATCAGTTGAACAGATTATTAGGCCTACTGGGCTACTTGATCCAGAAATTGAAGTTAGAAAAACTAAAGGTCAAATAGATGATATTATTCATGAAATAAGAGAAAGAATTAAAAATAATGAAAGAATATTAATAACAACATTAACTATAAGAATGAGTGAAGAGTTAAGTAATTATTTAAAAGAAATGGGTATTAAGGTAGCATATCTACATAATGAAATTAAAACTCTTGAAAGATTAAATATAATTAGAAATTTAAGATTAGGTAAATTTGATGTTGTAGTAGGAATAAATCTATTAAGAGAAGGTATTGATATTCCGGAAGTATCTTTAATAGTTATAATGGATGCTGATAAACAAGGATTCTTAAGAAGTTCAAGAAGTTTAATTCAAACAATAGGTAGAGCGGCTCGTAATAAAAATGGTCATGTTATTATGTATGCTGATGTTATGAGTGATGCAATGAAACAGGCAATTGAAGAAACAAACAGAAGAAGAAATATTCAAGAAAAATATAACATAGAACATAATATTACTCCTCAAACTATTACAAAAGAAATAAGAAACCTTATAAGCAATGTTGAAGAGGAAAAGAAAATAGAAACTAAAACAACCTATAGCAAGAAAGAAAAGGCTGATATAATCAGGAATTTAGAAGTTGAAATGAGAAAAGCGGCTTCAGAATTGGATTTTGAAAGAGCTATGGAACTTAGAGACATAATGTTTGAATTAAGTATCGAAGAGTGATAAAATTTATGTAGAGGTATATATGGATAAAAAAGGGTATACATTGATTGAGATTTTAATGGTAGTAGCAATTATAGCTGTAATTGGTTTAACTGCTACTATAGGATTAGATAAAATAATAAGTAATTCAAAAAAAGATAAATATAATGAAATGCTTGAAGAAATAGAGGGAGCTGCAAATACATATATAACAGTAATTGAGCCTTCTATAAATGCAAGTTTATATACAGATTTAACCAAAACAGTTACTATTCAAGAATTGCAAGATGCTTTGCTTCTTGATGTGAATTTGAAAAATCCCAAAGATAATACTTTAGTAGGTGGAAATGTGGTAATAACTTATAATTCCAGTAATGGTTCTATAAGTTATGATATTACTATTACTGCAGTAGAATAATAGTAAAAAATTACCAAATTATAATTACCACAAATATAAAGTTTGTGGTATAATAATGCCCGCTTATGGAAGGCTAAATAAGAGGTAATAATATGGATAAAATAATAATAAAAGGAGCTCGTGAAAACAATTTAAAAAATATTGATATCGAGATTCCTAAAAATAAATTAGTTGTAATGACTGGAGTAAGTGGAAGTGGAAAAAGTAGTTTAGCTTTTGATACTATTTATGCAGAAGGTCAAAGAAGATATGTTGAAAGTTTAAGTGCATATGCAAGACAATTTTTAGGAAACATGAATAAACCAGATGTTGACTCAATTGAAGGATTAAGTCCTAGTATTAGTATTGACCAAAAAACTACTAATAAGAATCCAAGAAGTACAGTTGGAACTGTAACTGAAATATATGATTATTTAAGATTATTATATTCTAGAATAGGTGTCCCTTATTGTCCTAAACATAAAAAACCAATTAAAAGTCAAAGTATAGAAGAAATGACTAATAAAATATTGGAATTTGATAATGGTACTAAAATTGAGATTTTGTCTCCAATAATTAGAGGAGAAAAGGGAACTCATAAAGAAACTTTAGATATGTTAAGAAAAGAAGGATTTGTTAGAGTTAGAATAAACAAAGAAATAAAAAATATTGATGAAGATATAACATTAGAAAAAAATATCAAAAGTAATATTGATGTTGTAATAGATAGAATAGTAGTAAATCCCGAATCGAGAAGTCGTATATTTGAGGCAATTGAAGTAAGTAGTAAACTTGCTAATGGAAGAGTACTAATAAATGTAATTGGTAAAGAAGAAATATTAATGAGTGAAAATTATGCTTGTCCAGAATGTGATTTTTCTATTCCTGAACTTGAACCAAGAATGTTTTCATTTAATAGTCCTTATGGAGCGTGTCATGAATGCAAAGGTCTTGGAGTAAAACTTAAAATAGATGAAGACTTACTTCTTCCAGATAAAAATAAAAGTATTATGAGTGGAGCAGTTGCATCTTTTCAAAGTGGGGATACTTTAAATATTTATTATAAAAAACTTGAAACAACAGCTGAGCATTATAATATTGATTTATATAAACCAATAAAAGATTTAACTAGAAAAGAACTGGATATAATTTTATATGGTTCTCCAGATAAATTAAATTTTTCTATTAATTCTAAAAGTGGAAGTATATTAAAAAGCTATGATTATTTTGAAGGAATAATAACTAATTTAGAAAGAAGATATATGGAAACTAACAGTTCATATATTAGAGAATGGATAGAAAATTATATGACTGAGTTAACTTGTCCTAAATGTAATGGGGCAAGATTATCAGATGCAGTATTAAGTGTTTTAATAAATGGTAAAAATATTAATGAAGTAACTTTATTAAGTATTAGAGATTTACTAGAATTTGTTTCTAATTTAAAACTAACAAATGAGGAAAAAGAAATATCGTTTTTAATATTAAAAGAAATTAAAGAAAGATTGCATTTCTTAAAAAATGTTGGACTTGAATATTTAACTTTAAATAGAAGCGCTGGTACATTATCAGGTGGAGAAAGTCAAAGAATTAGACTTGCAACTCAAATAGGTAGTAGATTAAGTGGCGTTTTATATGTTTTAGATGAACCGAGTATTGGACTTCATCAAAGAGATAACAACAAACTTATAGCTTCTTTGAAGGAAATGAGAGATTTGGGTAATACTCTTATAGTTGTAGAGCATGATACTGACACTATGATGGCCGCTGATTGGCTAATTGATATTGGACCTAAAGCTGGTAGTGAAGGTGGGTATGTTGTTGCTGAAGGTACTCCACAGGAAGTATTGAAAAATAAAAATAGTATTACAGGAAGATATTTAAGTGGTAAAGAAAAAATTGAAGTTCCTAGTGCTAGAAGAAAAGGAAATGGGAATTTTATTGAAATAAAAGGAGCTTCTGAAAATAATCTAAAGAATTTAGATGTCAAATTCCCATTAGGAAAGTTTATATGTGTAACTGGAGTAAGTGGAAGTGGAAAAAGTAGTTTAATTACAGAAATACTTTATAAAGCATTATCTTCAAACTTATATCATTCTAAAGATAAACCCGGAAAATTTAAATCGATTAATGGTCTAGATAGCATTGATAAAGTTGTTAATATTACTCAAGATCCGATAGGGAGAACTCCAAGAAGTAATCCCGCAACTTATACTGGAGTATTTGATCTTATTAGAGATGTATTTACTGAATTGAAAGAATCTAAAATAAGAGGATATGATAAAGGCAGATTCTCATTTAATGTAAAAGGGGGAAGATGTGAAGCATGTAACGGGGATGGAGTAAAGAAAATAGAAATGCATTTTTTACCTGATGTTTATGTTCCTTGTGATGTATGTGGAGGCAAAAGATATAATAATGAAACTCTTCAAGTTAAATTTAAAGGATTAAATATAAGTGAAATATTAGATTTGAGAGTTGACGAAGCATTAAAAATATTTGAAAATGTCCCTAAGGTAAAAAGAGTATTAGATACAATGCATGAAGTTGGTTTAGGCTATGTTAAACTTGGACAAAATGCAGTTACTTTATCAGGAGGTGAAGCAGGTAGAGTAAAACTTGCTAAAGAATTACAAAAGAAACCTACTGGCAAAAGTGTGTTTATTTTAGATGAACCCTCAACTGGATTACATCAAGATGATATTAAAAAACTTCTTATAATTTTGCAGAAAATAGTTGATAATGGTGATACTGTTATAGTTATTGAGCATAATTTAGATATTATAAAAGTTGCTGATTATATAATAGATTTAGGGCCAGAAGGTGGAGATGCTGGTGGCAAAATAATTGCTGAAGGTACTCCCGAAGAAATAACAAAAAATAAAAAATCTTATACTGGAGAGTATTTAAAAAAGGTATTGTAATAATACCTTTTATTTTTATCCTATTTTTTTATCTATTAATTCTATTCCTCTTTTAGGATCATTTAATAATATTTCAGCTAAATATTTATTTTTTCTAAGTTCTTTTATGAATAGTAATTCTTCTTTTGTAATTACTTCATTTTTATTATTATCTTGAATAGTTACTATTTTATCACTACCTATTAAATAATCACTTGTGACATTATATAATGCCATCATAGCAATAATTGTTTCAAGGTTTGGAGTCCTTGTGCCTTTTTCGTAGCAACATATACTAGCTTTTGTGACACCTAAAAGTTCGCCTAATTCTTGTTGGGTTAAGCCTTTGTTTTTTCTTAATTCTTTTAAACGTACTCCATCCATATAAATCCCTCAAATTTATTATAAAGCAAAAAAAATAAAGGGCAGAAAAATTGACTCTAAGTAAATTCGTTTATAAAAGAAAAATATTATCTTTTTGATAATATTTTTTCTTTATATTTACCTTCTTTAATACATAAATTATATTTTTCAAAATTATCAGGTGATATTATTCCCGCCAAAGATGTTCTATAAACTTTATCGATAGTTGGGAATTGCAGTTCTATATTAATTTGTTTTAGTGTTTCTATTAAATTAACCCCAAGAGCTTCGGGATCTTTTGTAACAATAAATTCTGGATACATTTTATTAAACTCTGCTATCGCTATTTTATGTATTCGTTTATCTGTTCCTTGCCAATGTCTAGAATTTCTTAATTGAAATTCTGTCCAGTCAGGGTGTTCTAGCTTTTTATTTTTTATATGCTCAGCCAAGTTAAACACGGTTACAATTGCAAATATATCTTTACTAACGTCGTATATTTGATCAAACATTTCTATATTTGGGGGGCATCCTTTTTTTATCCCATAATTTGGGCATCCATCAGGATGATTGTGATAGGGCCTTAAACACATTGATCTTGGAGAAATACAATTACTTCTATTTCCACAATTAAAACAATCTTGTTTAATTCCATTTAATAAGCAATTTGGATAAATTATAATTGGCTTTACTTTTTCAATAAACATAATAAATCCCCCCAAAATAATTATAGCATAAAATGTAAATTTATTTTTTATAATTAAATATTTAATAGTTTTTATATTTTATTTAGATAAATATTATTTTTTAAAAATTATTTAACTTTTATTTTTAAATATTAGCAAAAGAAATATATTTTTTGTTGTGATATTATCTCTTTTAGAAAGGAGGAATATTTATGTTAAATCAAGTCGTTTTTGTAGGAAGACTTACAAAAGATCCAGAAATATTTGAAACAGAAACTGGTAAAAAAAGAACTAGAATAGTAGTAGCGGTAAACAGGAGTTTTAAAAATATGGATGGTATATATGAAACAGATTTTATAAGTTGCATTTTATGGAACGGTGTTGCTGAAAGCACTTGCGAATATTGTAAAAAAGGCGATGTTGTGGGAGTAAAAGGAAGACTACAAACAAATACAGTTGAAAAAGATGGAGAAACAAAATACTATGTTGAAGTAATAGCGGAGAAAGTTACATTTTTATCAAATAAGAAAGAAGAAAGGAGTGAATAAATCCTTTCTTCTTATTTTGCAAAATTATATAAATCTTTTTTATCTTTAAGAGCATCAATTAATAAATCTATTTCTTCATATGAATTATAAAAATATAAACTTATTCTTACTGTGTTTTCAAAAGATGCTTCTTCTTTTAACATTTTAGCGCAATGTGTTCCGCTTCTAACACATATATTCTTGCTATTCAAATATAATCCTAAGTCACCAGATAAAATATCATCTGCATTTATTAATACAATAGAGGATTCACTGTTTTTATTAAGTATTTTTATATAAGGTATTTCTTCTAATCTTTTGACTAAATAATTTTTTAAATATAGTTCATGCTTATGAATATCATTTATTCCAATTTTTTCTATATATTCGATTGCTTGTCTGAAAGCTATTATATTTGATATATTTTGAGTACCAGCTTCAAATCTTAATGGAATTTTTTCTAATACAAGTTTTTCTTCACTGAATGATTCATTCATTCCACCACCAAATTTTAATGGACACATCTTATTTAATAATTCATACTTTCCATAAAGGACTCCAACTCCTGTTGGACCACACATTTTATGAGCAGAAAATACTAGGAAATCAGGATCCATTTCTTTTACATTGGTTTTTATATGAGGGACACTTTGAGCGCCATCTACAACCACATAGATTCCATTACTGTGAGCTATTTCTATAATTTCATTAATATTTCTTTCATCTCCAATAACATTAGTAATTTGAGCTAAACTAATAACTTTTGTTTTACTAGTTAAAGTTTTCAATAATGATTCTATAGTTATTTTATTATTTTCATCAAGTTTAACAAATTTTAATTTGATTTTCTTTTCTAATGATAAAATGAACCAGGGTAAAATGTTAGAAGCATGTTCACTTTTAGATAATATTACTTCATCATTTTCTTCTAAAATATGTTTAAAGAAACCAAATACAATCATATTTATTCCTTCAGTTGTTCCACTTGTAAATATTATTTCTTCTTTTTTCCTTGCATTAATAAATCTTTTTACTGTTTCACGGCAAAGATCAATTTCATCATCAACTTTAAAACTAATATTATAATCTCCTCTATGAGAATTGGCAGAATAATTATAATAGTATTCATTAATAGCATTCATTACACATTTTGGCTTTAGAGTAGTTGCGGCATTATCAAAATACACAATATTTTTTTGTAACATTGGGAAATCATTATTTAAATTCATATTTCACCTCTATGATAAGTTATGAGCGCTTTAAAAAACTTCATATAATAAAAGTGTATTTATATTGAAAAATATGCTAAAATATTTTTGAGGGACTTATGGAAGATTGTTTGTTTTGTAAAATTATAAATAAAGAAATTAATTCAGATATAGTATATGAAAATAATGATTTTATTGTTATTATGGATAAATTTCCAGATTCTCCAGGGCATATGTTAATTATCCCTAAGAAACATATATTAACTCTTATTGATATAGATGATGAAACTTATATTAAAACAAATAAAATTATCAAAGAAATCGTGAATCTTGTTACTAATAAGTTACATTGTGATGGCGTTACAGTGAGCATAAATTATGGATCTTCTCAATATATAAAACACTATCATGTACATATAATTCCAAAATATAATAAAAAAATAGATTTATCAAAAGAAGAGATATACAAAAAACTTATAGAAAAATAAAAATAAATTATGTATAATATTAATTGAAAAAGAGGTGTATTGTGATGGAATTACTTAGAAACATTGACAAAAAAACATTGAAAATTGGAATAATTGGAATGAGTGCTTTAATTGGCTTAATTGTTTTAGTATCAGTTATAACTAGATTAACTGAAAAAACTTATTATAGTTATTCAGAAGTTGAGGGAAAATTGGTTGCTGCAGCGCAGAATTATTATAATGTTAATAGTTCTTATTTACCTAAGACCGAAAAAACCACAAGTGTTGTTAGCATTAACACTTTAGTTGATTATGATTTTATTAAACCTTTGGATACTTTATTAAAAGATGGAAAAAGTTGCACTGCTCAAGTTGTAGTTTCTAAAGTTGGAAGTAATTATGAATATACTCCATATTTAGATTGTGGAAGTGCATATTCTTCTATAGAGTTATATAGCAAATTATTAGAAGACAATCAGGTAGCTACAGAAGGAGTAGGACTTTATAAGATTAATGGTGAATATGTATTTAGAGGTGAAGTTAAAAATAATTTTATTTTACTTAATGAGAAACCTTGGAGAATTTTAAGAATAGATGAAGATAATAATTTAGTATTGCTTTCACAGTTTAAAACTATGACAGGTTCATGGGATGACAGATATAATTCAGAAACAAATGGTAATTATGGAATTAATAATTATAATATAAGTAGAATTAAAGAAAGTATTGAAACTGAATATTATGGGACTGAATTATTGACAGACTCAGAAAAAAGCAAAGTGATTTCAACAAAATGGTGTATTGGTAAAAGACTTCCTACAGACACAGGAAATATGGAAACTGTTGAATGCAAGCTTATGAGTGAAGAAGAAAGTCCAATTGGATTATTAACTCTTTATGAATATATGCAAGTAAGTTTAGATAAAGGATGTAAAACATTAGAGGATAGAAACTGTACTAATTATAATTTTATACATGATTTAGAAAACACATTTTGGTCTATTACTCCAAGTTCTAAAAATACATCATATGCTTATTATATAAGCACAAGTGGTGTTTATGAAAGCAGAACAAATGTAAATAAACAATTTAGATATGTAATTAAACTAGGAACAAAAGCTATTTATTCAAGTGGAAGTGGAACAGAGGAAGATCCTTATAAAATAAGATAAAGATTTAGTAAAACTAAATCTTTTTTATTTATATAAAATATGATATACTTTCTTTAGAATAAAGAGGTTTATGTATGGATTTTAAAGATATAATAAATAAAAAAGAAAAGAGAAAATTTCTTTCATATAAAGAAATTGAATATATGATTAACGAATTTTTAAAAGAGAATATTGATGAAATAAATATGACTTCTTTTATTAAGGCTATTTATGAAAAGGGATTAAATAAAAAAGAAACTTTTTATCTAACTGATGTAATGATAAAAAGTGGAGAAACTATAGATTTATCCAAAATAAAAAAAGTTACAGTTGATAAGCATTCAAGTGGTGGAATTGGAGATAAAACTTCTTTATTAATTTTACCTATATGCGCTTCATTAGGAGTTGCGGTCCCTAAAATGAGTGGTAGGAGCTTAGGAATAACTGGGGGCACTATAGATAAATTAGAAAGTATTCCAGGATTTAAAAGTGATATAACAAATGAAAAGTTTATAGAAATAATTAATACGGTAGGATGTGCTGATATTTGTCAAAGTAAAAAAATAGCTTTGGCGGACAAAAAATTATATGAGCTTAGGGATAAAACAGGGTATATTGATTCAATACCTTTAATAGCAAGTTCTATTATGAGTAAAAAAATAGCTTGTTCATCAAAGAATATAGTAATTGATCTTAAAGTTGGCAGTGGTGCTTTTATGAAGAATTTAAGAAGTGCTAAAAAACTTGCAAGATTAATGATATATATTGGAAAAAAATATAATAGAAATGTTGTTTGCATTTTAACCGATATGAATAACCCTTTAGGTAGAAATATTGGTAATATTTTAGAAGTAAAAGAAGTTGTAAATTTTTTTGATGGTAAGAAAGATGAAAGATTAGAAAATCTTGTAGTAACTCTTTCTTCATATATGATTTCTATTTCAAAGAGTATTGGATATAAAAAATCAAAAGAACAAGTAGAAAAAGTTTTAAATAATGGTAAAGCAAAGGAAAAATTTCATGAATGGATAAAAGCTCAAGAAGGTAAAATTAGTGAAATGAAAATGAATGCTAATAGAATAGATGTTAAAAGCATTAAATGTGGGTATTTAAAAGAAATAAATGCAGAAATTATTGGAGGGTTATGTACATCTCTTGGTTCTGGAAGAAGTAATTTAAGAAACGAAGTCGATAATAATGTTGGAATAATACTTCGAAAGAAAATAGGAGACTTTGTCGAAAGAGATGAAATATTATGTAGCATTTATTATAATAAAGAAGTAGAAAAAATGATCACTAAAGCATTAGAGGCATTTTATATAGTTGAAAAAAAACCAAGAGAAAAAAGTGTAATAATAAAAGTTATAAAATAAGGAAGTGAAAACTTGAAACATATTTATAAAGTAGTATGTGTAGTAGTAATTGCTTTCTTTTCTTTTGTGCCTAATTTAAGGGCTATAAGTGGCATAAATTTAAGTTCGGGTTCATTAGTACCTTATTTTAGTGAAAAGACGACTAAGTACAATGTTTTTGTACCCTCTGATGTTGAAAACATAAATATAACTGTTAATGAAACAGAAGAAGATGATTATGTTACTGGAACTGGTAATATAGCATTAATTGATGGTGAAAATGTAATTATATTAAAAGTGGTAAAGAAAAATCTGGAAATAGTTAATTATGAAATAAGTATTTTTAAAAACTATAAAGAGAATAAAGATTATGATAATGCATTTTTAAATAAATTAGAAATTGAAGGTTATGAAATAAATTTTGATTCAAATACTTTTGAATATGAAATATATATTGAAAATGAAGGTAGACTTAATATAAATTATGAACAAGCCAATGAAAACTCAGTAGTTAAAATAAGTGGTAATTCTAATTTTAAAATAGGTCAGAATATAGTGAAAATTACTGTTATTAGTAAAAATAAAACAAATACTAATGTATATGAAATAAAAGTTAATAAAGTTGCCAATGTATTTGAAGAATTTAGCAGTAGTGAAAAAGAAGATTTTAATTTATTTGGTAAAGATAAATTAACAAAAAAAGAAACAATTTTAATAATTATTTCTTTATCGGGTATAGTATTTCTTATAATATATACAGTATTTTATTTATTATTTATAAGAAAAAGGAAAAAACATTAATAATTTAAATATTTAACTGCATATTCTTCGAAAGTAATATTTTCATTTTTTATTATAGTAGCGACATCTACTCCTACATATCTATAATGCCATGGTTCATAAGCATATCCAGTTATATTTTCTTTTCCTTCTGGGTATCTTTCTATGAAGCCATATTTATAAGCATTTTCTTTTAACCAGTCATATTCTTTATATTTTTCAAATCCATCAAGCATTCCTTTTACTGAGGATATATCTGCTGCTAAACCAGTTTCATGTTCTGAGTGCCTTTGTTTTGCAGAATATTTTAAAGCATGTTCCATTCCGTTTTTAGTAACAGAGTTAGTAAAAAGCATATTTTGGTAAGATTTTGTCCTAAATCCAGAATTTAACCATAAGTCCATTCCTTCTTTTCTAATATCGTTTATCATTTTTATTAAAGCATCATATGCAACTTTTCTCATTTGTCTTTTTGTAGAACTTGAAGTATAACTGTCATCAAAAGTTTCTAAATCTTTTGGAGAATAGTTGTCTGGTAATTTGTTATATTTATTAACAAGAACTAATAAACTATCTGGGTTTTCAATTTCTTTTATATTTGTATAAAAATCATTATCTAGTCCAATATTAACATATATTACTATCTTACTAGTGTCTAATGAAGAATTTGCTTTTATGTAATTAGCATATCTTAATAAATAATCATCTTTAAAATCTTTACTATCAAATATATATGAAATATCATTTATATCTTCCGCTGTATAATTTTCTTCTAAAAGAGTATTTATTGATTTAATAAAATATTTGTTGTTTTTATAATTGATTTTCATATAATTATTTATATTTTCTTTTATAAAATCATCACTAGTTAAAGCAACATCTAATGTTTTATAATATGTATCATTTATATCATTTTCTAGGTTCAATTTTTTTATTATTCCACTAGATATCTCACTATAACCCAATTTTATAAATTTATTATTATTATTAAAAATATCATCTTTAAAATAAAGTAAAGCACATACTCCAATAACTAAAATTATTCCTATTATAAAATTTTTCATATTCATCACCTATAATTATTATACCATTGTTAAATATATTTAGAATAAAATAGATAAAGTTTACATATTAAATTAAAAATTGAATTATCTGCATAATTAAAATTTTAATCTCATAATATTTCTTAGGTGAAGTAATGAAAAAAATAATAGTAGTTTTAATATCATTTTTTATATTTTTAGGCTCTTTTATTGCGGATGGAGTTCCTGTGAATGAAGAAGTTAATGAAGAGAATAAAACAGCAAATGCGGAATATGCTTCTGGTAGCAAAAGCGCTATATTAATGGAAGTAAGTACAAAAACAATACTTTATGAGAAAAATGCTCATGAAAAATTAGCTCCTGCATCTATGACAAAAATAATGACTATGTTGCTTGCTATGGAAGCAATTGAAAGTGGCAAAATAAAATTAAGCGATAAAGTTTTAATAAGTAAAAATGCAGCTGGAATGGGAGGTACTCAAATATTTGTAGAAGCAAATACTGAAGTAAAAGTAGAAGATTTATTAAAAGGTATAGGAATAGCATCAGCTAATGATGCAGCAGTTGCTTTAGCTGAAAAAATAGGTGGAACTGAAGATAACTTTATTGATATGATGAACAAAAGAGCAAAAGAACTAGGAGCAGTTGATACAAATTTTAAAAATCCTCATGGATTAGATGAAGTAAATCATTACACCACAGCTTATGATTTAGCCTTAGTAGCAACAGAATTAGTTAAACACAAAGATATTTTAAAAATAACAAGTACTTATGAAGAATATATTAATGTAAGTGGTGAAAATCACTGGTTGGTTAATACAAACTCGTTAGTTAGATTTTATCAAGGAATGGATGGATTAAAAACCGGATATACTGATCAAGCTAAATATTGTTTAACTTCAACTATGAAAAAAAATAATATGAGACTTGTTGGGGTTGTAATGGGTTCAGATACTAAAGAAGCAAGAAATACTGATACGATAAATATGATGGAATATGGTTTTGGAATGTATAATACAAAAACCATTATTAAATCTAATAAAAAATTAGGAACAATATATATAAATAATAGTAGAAATAGAGATGTATCATATTATGCGGAAAATGATGTTAATATATTAATTGATGTTAATACTAAAGATGTAGATTATAAGACAGAAAAAGAATTATATAATAATGTAAAATCTCCTTTAAAAAAAGGAGATGTAGTTGGAGAATTAATTCTTACTTATAATAAAAAAGAATATAAATATAATTTAGTAGTTAAAGAGAATATTAAAAAAGCAGGATTCATTAGAATGTTATATAATAATTTTAAAGATTTAATAAGTGGTAAAGTTGGCTTAATTTAAAAAAAGAGTTTGTAAAAATACCTCCGTATAATAAAAATAGAGGAGGAGAAAGATGAAAAAAGTAATAATTTTAATATTATTTACTTTTTTATTTGTACCTAATATACATTCACAAACTTTAACTAATGATTTACCTTTAAATAGAAATATAATTATTAGTAAAGTTGAGGAAAGATATAGATGGTATAAACTTAAGAAAGTAAATGAGCATTATGAAAATAGTGTTGAACATAATTGCGAATATTTTGAAGATGTTAATAGTGACTTTAATGATTGGAGTTTAATAAAACCAGAAGAAAAAAACAATAGAATTATTGAAGAAAAAATAGTTAATGTCGATTTATCTAATAAAACATATAATACCATAATGTTAGATGATTTCATTGTTGAATTTTTAGAAGTAAAAGAAATAGTTCTAACAAATGTTAGTGGAGTTAAAATACCTTTTACTTTATCAGAATGCATTAATTGTAATAAAAGTGAAGCTGAAAATTTATTATTAAATAAAGATTCTAAAGTTATATTGAAATTAGATAATAATTATAGTGAAACAATTCAAATAGAAATTAGGTTTGAAAAAGATAATAATATATTATTTTGGAAATCAACTTTATTATTGGATAAATATCCAGTTAGATCTTTAGGAGTTACTACTTTAGGTAAAATGGGTAAAGTATGTTCTACAAATTACTGCAGTTATAAAGCTTATGCTGGACTTATTTGGGAAGAATATAGTTCATATGAAGAGAAGTATTATAGATATAAAGATACTTTTGTTAATTGTTATTATTATGAAAAAGAATATAAAAACGGATATTTTTCAAATTATGATGGTTATATTAAAGATGAAAATACTAAAATGTATTTTTATGAATATAAATTAAATAATAACAATATTATTTATAAGGATAAGATTAAAGAAGAAAAATATACTGAAGATAACAGCACTATCGCAATAAATTATGGAAGTAAAACAAATACTGAAGATTATTCTATTATTCCTGTTTTTATTATCGCTTTGGGTGGAATATTAATACTTCTTATACTTATATGTAGAAAAATAAGATTAAATTTAAAAAATGGTCGATAGAATTATTATTCTAGTTTTGTCGAATGTGTATAAAACAAAGAAAAAATAATCTAAACTTATTAGGCAGGTGAATATATGTTTAAAACAAATATGGAATTTAAAAAAGGAGTTTTATTTGTGAGAATAGAAGGAGAATTAAACAAAACTAACACTATTGATTTAAGAAAGTCAATTATACCAATATTATTAAAAAATGGTTTTAGGTATGTAGTCTTAAATTTGAATGATATTGATTACCTAGATAATTATGGAATTGAATTAATAGAGGAAATAAATGATATAGTTGTTAGATTTAATGGTAAAACAACTTTGATAAAAAATAAAAAGATAGATAAGATTCTAAAAGGAACTTTAATAGAAAATATATTATATAAAGTTAAAAATGAAGAATCTGCTTTAGGAGTGTTTGAGTTATGAATAAAGAAATATATCAAATAATAGAAGAAAATAAAAAATTAATATATAAAATTGCTTCTTTTTATAGTAATTATTCAAATATTGATGATTTATTTCAAGTTGGTTGTATTGGATTAATAAATGCATATAGAAATTATAAAAAAGAATTTAATACAAAATTTTCTACATATGCATATTCTTATATATTAGGGGAAATAACAGCTTATTTAAGAAGTGACAGATTAGTAAAAGTAATTAGTGAGAATGCAAAAATATATAAATTATATGAAAAGGCAAGAGATTATCTAATAAGTTACAATGGATGTGAACCAACATTTTCTGAAATTGCTCATTTTATGAATATTGATGAAATTGAATTATATAACGCTATTAGTAATAATTACCCAATAGAAAGTTTTGACAAAGAAATTGGAGAAGATTTAATATTACAAGATGTAATTGGGATAGATAATAGGGAAGAAATTGAAAGAGATTTAGATTTAAAAAAAGAACTTGATAAATTAACCGCTAGAGAAAGAGAATTAATAAGATATAGATATTATAATGATTATACACAAAGTGAAACAGCTGAGTTAATGGGAATTTCTCAAGTGCAGGTTTCAAGAGAAGAAAGTAAGATATTGTCAAGGATGAAAAGTAAAATGGCTATTTAGCCATTTTTATGTGTATTAAAATATTTTTATAATCCATAATAAAAATGGGTGATAATGTGAATCAAGAAGAGTACAAAGAGTTAGTTAAAAAACATACATATAAAGAAAACCCATTAATAAACTTATTTAAAGCTTTTATTTTTGGTGGATTAATGGGAATAATAGGTCAAGGAATAACAGATTTTTTTTATAAGTATTTAGAATTCTCAATTCAAGATTCTTATATGTTTACAATGGTTGTTTTAGTTATAATTGCTGCCATATTAACTGGATTGGGTTTTTTTGACAAAGTGGTTGCTTATGCAAGGTGTGGTTTAATTGTTCCAACCACTGGTTTTGCTCATGCTATGACAAGTGCGGCTATGGATTATAAACAAGAAGGATTTGTAAAAGGAATTGGAGCAAATTTTTTTAAATTAACCGGAAGTATCATTCTTTTTGGAATTGTTATAAGCTTTTTTGTGGCTTTATTAAAGGTGGTAATAGGATGAGAACTATTAAATTTAAGAATGTATACATAAATGACAACTTTACATTGCTTGCCAGTTTAGAAAATAAACCCACTATAGAAAATAAGGTTGATATTGCAATACATGATTATTATATGGATATGAAAACTGTTGAAGAAGGAGAAATTGAGTATCAAAAAACAGTTTTAAAAAGATTATTAGAGAAAAACAAATTATTAGAGGAAGACATAGACTTATTAATAGGGGGAGATTTACAAAATCAATTATTTGCTTCAAACCACAATGCCTCTAATTTTAACATTCCATTTTTGGGTGTTTATAGTGCTTGTGCTAATTTTGCTGAGTCCTTGATAATAGCTGCCACTATGGTAGAAGGTAAATTTGCAAAAAACTCTATTGTATTAACGTCTTCAAATAATTTGGCTACTGAAAAACAATTTAGATTTCCTATAGAATATGGATGTCTTAGAAAAAAATCAAATTCATTTACTACAAGTGGAGCGGTAGCAGCATTATTAAGTCAAAACAAATCAAAATTTAAAATAGAATCCGCTAGTATTGGAAAAGTAATTGAAATGGGTCATGTTGATTCAAATGATATGGGAGCATGTATGGCTCCTGGAGTTGCAGAAGTTATATATGAACATTTAAAAGAAATTGATAGGAAACCTGATTACTATGATATTATTTTAACTGGAGACTTAGGGATATATGGAATACTTATGTTAAAAGAGTATATGCTTAAAAAATATAAAATAAATTTAAAAAATATTAATGATGCGGGAGTAATTTTATATAACACAAAAATTGGTTCAATGTTTGCTGGAGGTTCTGGCCCTGCTTGTGGTCCATTAGTATTGTTTTCAGATGTTATTAAAAAATATAAAAAAATATTGTTTGTAGCAAGTGGATCTTTACACTCAATTGTAAGCACTAATTTAAAAAAACCAATGCCAGGAATTGGACATGCTATAAGTTTGGAGGTATTAAAATGATTTATCTAAAAGCATTTATATTTTGTGGTCTTGTTTGTTTGATAGGAGAATTAATATTAGAAAATTCTAAATTAACTCCCGGTCATTTAAATACTATATTAGTTATAGTTGGAGCTATTTTAGCAGGATTTGGATTATATGATAAATTTGTAATCTGGGCAGGTGCTGGAGCAACAGTCCCTATTACTAATTTTGGTAATTTATTAGTTAATGGAGCTTTAGAGGGATATGCTGTAGATGGATTTATTGGATTGTTAAAAGGATTATTAGTTAGTGTCTCGGCAGGTTTATCCGTAACAATAATAATTTCTTTTATAGTAGCCTTAATTTTTAAACCTAAAAACTAAAAAGTGACATTTTAGTTTTTTTTTGATAATATTAATAAAGAGTGGAGTTGTAATTATGCATAAATTC
The DNA here is from genome assembly GCA_964396655.1 of uncultured Muribaculaceae bacterium. Taxonomy (GTDB): domain Bacteria; phylum Bacillota_I; class Bacilli_A; order RF39; family UBA660; genus CAYNFP01. The sequence continues at coordinate 68,922 of CAYNFP010000001.1, forward strand.
TTAATTAATGATTTTGAAGGACCTCTAGATTTATTATTACATTTAATAAAACAATCTAAAATGGATATTTATGATATAAATATAGTTGAAATAACTGGTCAATATGTTGATTTTATAAAATCAATGGAAGAAATGAACTTGGATATTGCAAGTGAATATTTAGTAATGGCAGCTGAACTTATTGAAATGAAAAGTAGACATTTAATTCCTAACAAAGAAGAATCAAATGAAGATGAATTTGTTGAGAATTCAGAAGAAGAATTAAAAAGGAAAATATTAGAATATAAAGCCTACAAAGATAGTGTAGACAAATTTAAAGATTTAGAGAATACAAGACACGAAGTATATACAAAAAGTCCAGAAAGAATATCTGAATTTTCTGATAAAAAGTTAGTAAATCAAGATAATGTTAGTATTTTTGATTTATTAAAAGCATTAGAAAATGTTATGGAAAGAGTCGAGTATTCAAAACCAATGACATCTAAAGTAACTAGAAAAGAACTTTCAGTAAGAGAGAGAATTACAGAAATAAGAACTTTTTTAATAAAAAATAAAAAAGTAAAATTTGAAGAATTATTTGAAGAAGTTAATAGAGAATTTATTATAGTAACATTTTTATCTATATTAACAATGGCAAATGACAATGAAATAAAACTTACTCAATATAATAATTTTGGGGAAATATATTTAGAAAGAGTTGATTAGTATGAATTTAGAAGGAATAATAGAAGGAATATTATTTGTTGTTGGAGATGAAGGAATATCTTTAGAATCTTTAACTAAAATATTAGAAATTGATGAAGAAAAAATAAAAGAAAGCTTAGTTAATTTAAGAAAAGAATATGAAAGTGATAATAGGGGTATTAGAATATCTTTTTTAGGAAACACTTTTAAGTTAACTTCAAAAAAAGAGCACAAAGAATATTTTGAAAAGTTATTAATGGATTCAAAAACTTATACACTTTCAAATGCCGCTTTAGAAACTTTAGCAATAGTTGCTTATAAAGAACCAATAACTAGATTAAAAATAGATGAGATTAGAGGAGTTAACTCTTCTGGAATAGTTAGAAAACTAGTTGCAATGAACTTTATAAAAGAATGTGGTAAAGCTCCTTCTATTGGAAGACCAAACTTATATAAAACAACTAATGATTTTTTAGATTATTTTGGTTTAGCAACTAAAGAAGATCTTCCAAAATTAAATTTTAAAGAAGAAACAAACGATGAAGAAAAAGAACTTTATACTTCAATGTATAAAGAAAATAACTAGCAATTATAAATAAATAATGTTATAATTGTTTCACTTGCGAGGATGGCGGAACTGGTAGACGCACTGGACTCAAAATCCAGCGATAGTGATATCATGAGGGTTCGATTCCCTTTTCTCGCACCATAATGATAAATTCTAACTTTTAAAAGTTAGTTTTTTTATGTTTTTTGATATAATAAATATTGAATTGAGGTTTTATGAATAATATTGCAATAATTGTATCAGGAACAACTTGTTCTGGAAAAACAATAATTTCTAAAAGAATTAGTGAAGATTTAAAATTAAAGTTAATAAATGAAGAATATATAAGGCCGTTTAATTTAGAAAATCTTTCTAAAGAATTAAAAAAACACAAATCAGAAAATATAGTGATAGAACATACTGATATTTTAAATTATTTTGATGAAATAAAAAAATATTATCAAAATATAATTTTAATATATTTAAATATCTCTGATAAAATTTTAATTAAGAATTATAATATAAGAAAAGATAATAAAGCAGTAGGAGATTTTATTAATATAGATAATATTAAACTAAAAAAAGATATTGAAAAAGAAATTAAAAATTTAAAAAGTGAAGTAATTTATTTAAATATATCAAAAATGTCTGATTATGATACTGAATATACAAAATTAATTAATATCATTAAAACCTCATCAATTGTAAAATAGAAATTTAAATGCTAAAATTACTTTGGAGGAATATATGAAAAATAAGAAATTAACTTTTATTTATATCGGTATAATTATAATATTAGCTTTTTTGACTTTTGGTAAAAATTTTATTATTCAAAACACTTTTTATCATGAACAAAAGGATGAAATACTGGATTATATTAAAGAACAATATAACATAAAACCAAAAATTACTTCAATCATAAAAATGGTTGGAATGAAAGATCATAAATATGTATATTATGTATGTATGAATTATGATAACAATGATTTTACAGCATATATTTATGATAATGGCACAATAATTGATGATTATATATCATTAAAATTAGGTAGAGAAATTTATGATGAAGTAGTTAGTAATGTTGAAAGCGAATTAAATACTGAGGTATTAAATCTTCATTATGATTGGAATCGTATATATTTAAATTATTTAGAAGAAACTTCATTACCTTTAGATATGACTGTTAATAAACTTTTAAGTCAAACTGATAAAGAAACTAAGTTATCATTGATTTTAGTGATTAAGGATAATAAATTAATTGATTCAGAACTTGCAAATAAATTATATAATTTTATAAATAATTATATAAAAGAAAAAGGAGTAGATTATTTAACTGTTGATTTTACTTTGATTGATAGTAAGAGTGTTAAAACTGTAGAAAAAAATCAATCAGTACCCGAACATGCTAAAAGATATATTAGTTTTTCTGATTTAAATGTATCAAATTTTTCGGTAGAAGAGTTAAAAGATTCTGTAGAAACAGTTAATAATAGTAATTTAATAAATTAAGGTGAATATGATAGAATTGAATAATGATAGTTTAATAAAATTTCTTGATTATTATCATTATTTACATGATAGTAATATTACTATGATTGAATATGATATTTCAAAAGCTCAAATAACTTTATTAATAAATGTTTATTGGTCCGGAGAACCTAAATTAAAAGATGATGGTTATTATGAAACTAATAAGAAAAAAATTAAAATTATTTTTGAGGGAGTAGAGAAGGTTAAAAGTAAAGAAATTTGCTCTTATGAATATATTGATGACGTTTATTTTAAATTTATTATGTTAAATAATAAAGGATATATATGTTTTGCTGATTATGAAGAAAATCCAACATTATATATAGTTTGCGAAAGTGCAAAATACGAAGAATTATGATATGATTATTTTAAGAGGGTTATATGAAAATAATTATTAATGATAAATATTTAGATAGTAGAACTTATAGAAAAATTTTTGAGTTTATACAAAAAGAAGGGGATATACCTTTTAAAAAGTTTGTTGAAGAAGCTCATGAAATTGATACTGATAGTATTATAGAGTCTGCAATTTTTTATGATGATTACCCATTAACAGAATTAATTGAGCAAAATAAGATGATAGTAGAATTTTTAAAACAATTTGGTGATTTCTTTATGCATGATGGATTTGATTCGTTTAAATTAAAAAAATTTATTTTAGATACTTCTAAAAAAATTGATAGACTACCATTATTTATTGAAAATTCAAAAATATTAGAAGATTTAAGAATTGGGACTATATTTTTAGGTATTGAACAATATAAAGAATTTTTTAGAACAGAAGTGTTTACAGATGAAAATGGTCATATTACAGATATTAGAAAATGTTACTCTGATGGTAAAATAAGGTATAGTGTTGGAAATATTCGTGAATATTGTGGTTGTGAAGAATATAAAATGGATATTTCGGGAATTGGGACTAAAATTACAAGAACTGTAGATGGTCTTAAAATTTTTACTCCTGCTGAGCCAACTTGGATAATAGAAGCTGAAAATCATGCTAGGGGTACTCAATGTAGATATGCTTGTATAGAAGATTTTGGATTTGATAGTAGTAACTTACCAACAGATGAAGAATTAAGTAGTTATGAAGAACCACAAACTTTGAAATTATTTTTGAGTAAAAAATAATAATTTAAAAATTCTTGTTAATAATATTTAATAAGAAGGGAGAATTATTATGCCATTAAAAAAAGGTAAAAGTAAAAAAGTCATATCAAAAAACATTGAAAATTTAGTTGAAGAATATACTAAAGGTGATGGTAAAATAGGAAACTATAAACCAACATCTAAAAAGAAAGCAGTTAAAGTAGCCGCTGCAATAGCCTATAAAAATGCTGGTAAAAGTAAAAAGAATAATAAAAAGAAATAAAATTATTCTTTTTTTAATTTTTAACAAAAAAATGTGACAAAATAAATGGAGTATGTTATCCTATTGTTAGGAGGGTAATATATGGAGAATTTAGAAATGAATTCAGAAATGATGAGACAACTTCTACAAGCAAAGGATAGATGTTTGTCGGTTTATGATGAATTCAGGTTTGATTTAAAGAGAAAAGATGGTGGCGAAGTTGTTACTTTTGATAAACTAAAAGAAACAATAACAATTTTAAATTCTTTAATTAAGGATTATATTGATACAATGCCATATTTTTTTGAAATTGTAGCAACAGAAAATATTGTAATAAAAAATGAAGAAACAGTTGAAATAAAAACTAATATTACAGGTCAATTAATTAATGCTGGAGAACGCGAATTTATATTCTATGGGAGCATTCCTAGTGGAGGTAAATTAAGTTTAAGTTCGGAATTGACAGATGGTGGCGTTAAAATATATGCAAGAAATGATAACTCAAGAGAAATGGATGAAAAATATGATTTGTGTGTATATCATTATAATTGTCCAACAGATGCGAGAAGTTTTGGACCTGGGGCATATTTGATTGAAAAAGGACAAGTAATTGGTATAGGTATTAAGCATTATGTAGAAACAAACAGAATTGAGTATGTGGATGATGAAATGTCAACATGGCCAGAATGGAAACGTGAAGCGGCTGGAGCAGGTTATGGTTTTTCAAGAGGATTGAAATAAAAGAATCGTTAAAAACAACGATTTTTTTTATTTATTTTAAAAAACTGGTTGACATTTTAATATGTTTTTAATATAATGTTAATAACAAGAGAAAAACTTGTTAAAATTTTAAGGCTTGTTCTTAACAAAATGTTAAGAAGAAATGGAGGCGATCATTTATGATAAGAACAGAATTAAAAGATTATCAAAAAACATTGTACATAGTTGATATGGTAAATGGATTTGTAAGAGAGGGGAAGCTTCATGATGGAAGAATAGCTGCAACTATACCTGAGCAAATAAAACTTATAGAAAGATTTAGAAGAGAGAATCAAGGTGTTGCTTTTATTAAAGAAAATCATGGAGAAGGAAGTGTTGAATTTAAAACATTCCCACCACATTGTATTGCTGGAACAAGTGAGGCAGAATTAGTTGATGAATTAAAACCTTATGAAAGTAGTTCTTTAGTATATCCAAAGAACTCTACAAGTGCTGTATTTGCGCCAAATATTTTAACAGATATTGAAAGTATGGTTAATTTAAGAGAAATAGTGGCTGTAGGTTGTTGTACAGATATATGTGTGTTAAATTTCTTAATACCACTAATTAATTATTTTAATCAAATTAATAGAGAAATTAAAATATTTGCAGTAAAAGATGCAACTCAAACTTATAATATTCCAGGATTTCATGATGCAGAATATTACAATAAAATTGCTTATGAATTAATGGCTCAATCAGGAATACAAATTGTTGGAAATTCAGAAGAATTAGAAGCAAAAGAAAAAGAATTAGGATTAACTCTAAAGAAAGGAATTTAAATTATGGAAATTTACAATGGATATGAAAGATTACCTAGAAATTACAGTTTATTAACAGATGAATATGAATATTCAATGTCAAATGCATATTTATTATCAAAAAAAGAAGATGAAGAAGCAGTATTTGATATATTTTTTAGGAAGATACCTAATGAAGGTGGATATGCTGTTATGGCAGGTATTGATAAAGTTATTGAATATATAAAAAATTTAAAATTTGGAGAAACAGAAATTAATTATCTTAAGAGAAAAGGTTATAGTGAAGAATTTATAAATTATATGAAAAACTTTAGATTTACTGGTAGTATATATGCAATTCCTGATGGAACTCCAGTATTTCCAAATGAACCGATAGTTACTGTAAAAGCTCCTTTAATAGAAGCTCAAATAATAGAAACTGCTTTGTTATCAATAATTAATGGTGCTATGGAACACGCAACTGGAGCAAGAAGAATAATTGAATCAACTCCAAAGGGAATAAAAGTTATGGAATTTGGATCTAGACGTGCAGATGGACTTGAAGCTTCTATAGATTCAGCTATTTATGGAATAATGGCAGGATGTGCTGGAACTTCAAATGTTATGGCAGCTGATATGTTAAATATTGCTGCTTTAGGAACTCAAGCTCATAGTTGGGTACAATCTTTTGATAGTGAATATGAAGCATTTTTAACTTATGCAAAGATGTATCCAAATAATTGCATATTGTTAGTTGATACTATAGATACATTAAAAAGTGGAGTGCCAAATGCAATAAAAGTATTCGAATATATGAAAGAACATACCATGCCAACAAATCATATTGGAATAAGAATTGACTCTGGAGATTTAGCTTATACAAGCAAAGAAGCAAGAAGAATGCTTAATGAAGCTGGATTTGGAGAAGCAACAATATGTTTAAGTAATGGATTAACTGCTGAAACAATTGAATCTTTGGTAAAACAAGGAGCTTGCTTTGATAGTCTTGGTGTAGGAGATAATATATCTAAACCAAATGGAAGAATGGGATGTGTTTATAAAGAAGTAGCTTTAGAAGTAAATGGAGTATTAATTCCTAAAATTAAAATAAGTGGTACAGCAGAAAAAACCACAAATCCCGGGTATAAAAAGTTATATAGAGCATTTAGTAAGAAAACTGGTCGTGCACTAGCTGATATAATTTCAATACCAGGTCAAAATATTACTAAAGACAACTTAATAATTATAGATACTGTTAATTTTTCCAACAGTAAAAGAATTGAAAATTTTGAATTAGTTGAATTACAAAAACCAATATTTATTAATGGAGAACTAGTATATGAAGATCCAAATATAATACAAAAACAATTATATTGTGAGGAACAAATGCAAAAAATATATCCAGAAACCAAAAGATTAGAAATGCCTCAAATATATCATGTGGCTGGAACTGAAGAATATATCGAATTGAAAAATAATTTGGTATTACAACTAAAAAGGAATTTATAAATTATGCAAAGTCAAAAATTAGAAGAACTAAAAAAATATATTGAAGAATTAAAAATGACAAAATTTTTAGAAGAACAAGAAATATCAAGTGGATTTTTAACAATAAAAAAGTATATATGTAAATTAAATAATGGCAAAATAATAACAAGAGAACAAATTATAAAAAATGAAAGAGATGGTAGTGCCGCTATTATTTTACCAGTTACAACAGAAGGAAAAATTGTTATAGTAATAGAACCCAGAGTTTTTAGTAAAGAAACTGTAGGTGTTGAATTTCCTGCCGGATATATAGAGTTTGGGGAAAAGCCAATTGAGGCTGCCAAAAGAGAGTTAATAGAAGAAACTGGTTATGTTCCAGAAAAATTGGAACTTTTAGTAAGTTATTATCAAGATCAAGGGTGTTCTAAAGCTTTTAATCATAGTTTTATAGCATTGGGATGTAAAAAATTAAAAGAACAAAATTTGGATCCCGAAGAATTAATAAGATATATGGAATTTACATTTGATGAAGTAATAGAGTTAGCTCAAATGGGATATATAAATGATGCTAATTCATTATTAGCTCTAGAAAGAGCAAAAAAATATTTTTAAAAGGAGATGAAAAATTATGTTTGATATAACAAATATAGCATTTAAAATATTAAATTATGATATAAGCTATGTTGAATTAATAGGTACAATAACAGGATTAATAAGTGTTATTTTAGCAGGAAGAAATAAAGTGTCTAATTATCCAATTGGTATAATTAATATAATATTTTTCTTCATACTATTTTATCAAGTTCAATTATATTCAGATATGTTTGAACAGGTATATTACTTAGTTGTTAGTATAATAGGATGGTATTTATGGCTTAACCCAAAAGAAAACAAAAAAAATAAAGAGAATGAACTTAGAATAACTCACAATTCTTTTAAAGAAAATATAATATATTCAATAATACTTATAGGAGGAACAATTCTAGTTGGAATATTTATGAAAAATATACATATTTATTTTCCAAAAATATTTAGTGAACCAGCATCATATCCGTTCTTAGATGCATTTACAACAATAATGAGTTTACTTGCAATGTATATGCTAGCAAAAAGAAAAATAGACAATTGGTATTTATGGATTGTAGTAAATGTAATAGCTGTTGTTTTATATTTTGTGAAAGGAGTAAAATTATTATCAATTGAATATTTCATATTCTTAGTAAATGCTATTATATCTTTGAAATATTGGTATAAGGTTAAAAAACAAGAAGAGAAAGAAGTTGATAAATTATGCTTAGAAAAGTAGGAATGTATGGAGGAACTTTTAATCCTCTACATTTAGGTCATGTAAATGCTTTAATTGAAGCAAGTACAATGTGTAATAAATTATATGTTGTACTTTGCTACTCTACAAAAGCAAATGAAATTAATCACAAAGAGAGATTCAAATGGCTAAAACAAGTAACTTCAGATATGGAAAATGTTGAAGTTATAGAAATAGAAGATAATAATATAGATAAAGAAAATTATGATTGGTCAAAAGGCGCTATAGAAATTAAAAAGAAAATAGGTAAGTTAATAGATATAGTCTTTGCAGGAGATGATTATAAGGGTAAAAATATATTTGAAATATTATATCCAGAAAGTGAAATTTATTATTTTGATAGAAAGATAATAAATATATCATCAACCAAAATAAGAAGAAATCCATATAATAATTTTCAATATTTACCAAAACCTGTTCAGAAATATTACCTAAAAAAAGTTGTTATAATAGGAACTGAAAGTTGTGGTAAATCTACTTTAATAAGAAATCTTGCTAAAGATTATAATACAACATATGTAAAAGAAGTTGGAAGAGATGTATGTAATGAAGTTGGGGGAATAGATAATCTTCAACAAAAAGATTTTGTGGATATTTTAATAAGACAAAAGGCTTTGGAATTAGAGAAGTCAAAAGATGCTAATAAAGTATTATTTGTTGATACAGAAGCCATAATAACACTGTACTACTTGAATTTACTTTATTCAAATGATAAGCTAAAAGAAATAGAAAACTTGGGATATTCTATATCAGATTTAAGTGATTATGATTTATATATGTTTTTAGAACCGGATGTTAAATGGGTACAAGATGGAACAAGAACATATGGAGAAGATAAAACAAGAAAAAATAATAATAATATACTTAAAAAAATGTTGAAAGAAAAAAATATAAAATATAAAATAGTAAAAGGTGATTATCATGAAAGACTTATTAAATCTCTTGAGTTAGTTGATAAATTAATAAAAAAATAGGAGGAGTTATGTATAAAGAACATGGATTCATAAGAATAGGAGCTATAGTACCAAAATTAAAGGTTGCTAATGTGGATTTTAATTCACAAGAAATAATTAAACAGATAAAGAATGCTTATAAAAATAAAATAAGTATAGTAACAACACCAGAATTATCTTTAACAGGATATACATGTGCAGATTTATTTCATCAAGACATTTTAATTGAAAAAAGTTTGAGTGAATTAAAGCATATTTTAGAAGAAACTAAAAAATTAGATATTATTAGTATAATTGGAATGCCAATAAGATATGAAAATCAAACTTTTAACACAGCAGCTGTAATTAATAAAGGTAAAGTTTTAGGAATTATTCCAAAAACTTATAGACCAAATTATTCGGAATTTTATGAAAAAAGATGGTTTTCAACTAGTTTAAATCTAAAAAGTAAATATATAAATTTATTTGGAGAGAATATACCCTTTGATACTAAAATAATATTTAGAGACAAAGAAAATCCTAATATTGGATTTGCCATAGAAATATGTGAAGATTTATGGACAGTAAATCCTCCAAGTGATTCTCATGCTCTTAATGGAGCCACTATCATATTTAATCTATCTGCAAGTAATGAAATAATAGGAAAATATGATTACAGAAAGAATTTAGTTAAAACCCAGTCTGGAAAGACTATTTCGGCTTACTGTTATGCATCTTCAGGAGTTAATGAGTCTTCAACAGATTTAGTATTTTCAGGACATTCTATGATTTATGAAGCAGGTTCATTATTAGAGGAAAATAATAGATTTGATTTTGAAAGTAATTTAATTTATTCGGATATAGATATAAAAAGATTAATGAATGATAGATGTAAAAATATGAGTTTTATGGAAAATTGTGATAAAAATGAATATTTATATGTAGACATAGATATAATTGACAGAATAGACGTTTTAAAAAGAAATTATGAAGAATATCCATTCGTTCCAAAAAACGAAGCTAAAAGAAGTGAAAGATGTAATGAAATATTTAATATACAGTCATGTGCTTTAGCAAAACGAATACTTCATACAAATATGAAAAAAACAGTTATAGGAATGAGTGGAGGACTTGATTCAACATTAGCCTTTCTTGTAATAGTTGAAGCATACAAAAAATTGGGAATTTCAAATAAAAATATAATTGCAGTTACTATGCCTGGTTTTGGAACAACTGATAGAACTTTTAATAATGCATGTAATTTAGTTAAAAGTTATGGAGCGACTTTACTAAATATAAGTATTAAAGATGCTTGTATACAGCACTTTAAAGATATCGAAATAGATGAAAAGGATAGAAGTGTAACATATGAAAATTCTCAGGCAAGAGAAAGAACTCAAATATTAATGGATATTTCAAATAAAGAAAATGCTTTAGTAATTGGAACTGGAGATTTATCAGAACTTGCTTTAGGATGGTGTACTTATAATGGAGATCATATGAGTATGTATGCAGTTAATGTAAGTATTCCTAAAACATTAGTAAGATATTTAGTTAAATGGGTTGCAGATACTTCAAATAAAAAATATCAAAAAACATTATATGATATTGAGGGTACACCAATTAGTCCGGAATTATTACCTCCAGATGAATTAGGTAATATTAAGCAATTAACAGAAGATTCTGTAGGTCCTTATGTTCTTCATGATTTCTTCTTATATCATTTTTTAAGATATGGAGCTAGTCCTAAAAAGATATTTGTTATAGCTAAAAAGACTTTTAAAGATAAATTTAGTGATGAAGAAATAAAAAAATGGTTAAAAATATTTATAAAAAGATTTTTTATTCAACAATTTAAAAGAAGTTGTATTCCTGATGGACCAAAAGTTGGAACAATAAGTTTAAGTCCAAGAGGAGATTTAAGAATGCCAAGTGATGCTGATTCAGAAATTTGGTTAAAAGATTTAGAGGATTAAATATGAGAATAGGTATATTTGGAGGATGTTTTAATCCACCACACAAAAAACATGAACAAATTGCAGTAGATTTAGTTAAACATAATTATTTGGATAAAGTAATATATGTTCCTGCAGGAAATTTATATAATAAAAATGGTTTGATAAAAGATATAGATAGATATAATATGTTGAAACTTATAACAGAATATTATGATTTCTTAGAAGTGTCAGATTATGAATTTGATAAATTAACTTATACTTATCAAACATTAACTTATTTTAGAGAAAAATATCCAAAAGATGAAATATATTTTATATGTGGATCTGATAACTTAAAAGAATTTGATACATGGAAAGAATATGAGTACGTATTAGAAACGTTTAAAATAATAATTATTCAAAGAAATAATGATAATTTTGATGATATAGTAAAAAAATACCCAAAATATTTAAATAACATTATTCTTTCAGATGTAAAAATAGATAAACTTTCGTCAACTGAAATAAGAGATGAAATAAAAAATAATAAAATTACTAACTTAAAAAACAAATTAAAAAAAGAGGTTTTGGAGTACATTATTAGTAATAACTTATATAAATAATGACTTTTAATAGTAAATAAGTTATAATTAATATATATTTAGGAGTTAAAAATGTATAATAGTGAAGAAGAATTTTTAAAAAATTATGATTCAAGTAAATTTGAAAAATTATCTGTAACAACTGATATATTGATTGTATCAGTATCAGATGAACCTAGTTCAAACTATAGAAAAACCAATAAAAAGCATATGAGTATTTTACTAGTAAAAAGAGATAGTTATCCTTTTAAAGATAAGTGGTGTTTACCTGGAGGATTTTTAGATATTAAAGAAAACTTAAATGATTGTCCATTGAGAATATTAGAAAGAGAAACAAACTTGAAAAATATTTATTTGGAACAATTATATACATTCGGGGAAGTTAATAGAGATCCAAGAATGCGTATAGTTTCTACAGCTTATATGGCTTTAATTGATAAAAACAAATTAAAAGAAAATATAAATCCTGATGCTTCTTGGTTTGATATAACTTTTTTTAAAAATGAAGATAATGTAGATATTATCTTAGATAATGGAAAAACAACAATTAAATTTAAGGCTAAAAGAACACTTAAAGATAAAACAACAGATAAATTTGAATATGAAATTATTGAGAATAACTCATTAGCATTTGATCATGCATCTGTAATATTATTTGGATTAGAAAGATTAAAAAATAAAATACAATATACTGATATAGTATTTAATATGATGCCTGAACATTTTACTTTAGGAGAATTACAGCAAGTATATGAAGTAATTTTAAATAAAAAATTATTAGATCCGGCTTTTAGAAGGATAATTGCTTCTAAAGTAGTTAAAACATCAAAAGTAAAAACGGGTGGAGGACATAGGCCTTCCGCATTATTTAAATACAAAAAATAAAAGGAGTTAAAATGAAAAGTAAAAAGGGTTTTACATTAATTGAATTAATAGCAGTTATAGCTTTAGCTTCGATTATTGTTGTGATAGCGGTATATTCTGTAAAAGATGCTGGAAGTAATATAAAAGCAAAAGATTATGAAAATAAAATAAATCTTATAGAAACCTCTGCAATTTTTTATGCTCAGGATAATATAACAAGTTATCCTCAGACTATAACAATACAAGATTTAATAGAAAGTAAATATTTAGAAGTTGATATAGAAGAAAATAGTACTACTTGTACAAGTGGAAGTGGCTGTCTATTAAATCCCATAAATAATAGTTCTATGAATGCATTAGAAATAATAATTTCAAAAGTAAATAATAATGTAGTAGCAGAAGTTCAAAATAATTAATAAATATCAATTATTTCCTTGATATTCCGCCAATTATATGTTATTATTACTATGCTTTATGGCGGTATTGGTGAAGTGGTTAACACGGTAGATTGTGGTTCTATTATACGTGGGTTCGATTCCCACATACCGCCCCATAAGTAATTAATCGAACCTTCCAATAGGAGGGTTCGTTTTCTTTTAATAAAAAATGATATATAATTAAAAAGAGGTGTTAATATGAACGACAATATATTACAAAGGCCGTATATATCTTTTCACGGGTTAGGTGATTTCGATATTTCTAAATTAAAGCGAATATTAATTATGGGAATCCTTCCAAATTCAATGTTGCCAGATATAAAGCCAAGAAATGAACTTTTAGGAAATAATGATACGAAAGTTTATTTGGTAAAATCTCCATCACTGGTTGGAACAAAATTGGCTAGGGGTTATAGGGCATACATTGAAAATTGCCTTGGATTAGTAGTAGATTTATTTCCGTTAGATCCTAACGAATCAATTAAACGTTCATTTCCAGATGCTGGATACTTAAATGGTGCAATTGCTGTTAAAAATATAATTGGAATCATATATCCTGCTAATTTAGGGACTAAGACAATTCGAGAATTAATAAAAAAAGAAGAACTTTCTTTTGATGTAGATGAGGAAATGCTAGATTTATCATTAGAAGATGCAATTAAGTTCTTGAATGTAAACGGTTTACCAATATATGATTCAATTTCTGGCCAAAAGATAACAGATTTAGAAATTGAACAATCTTCAAGAATTAATAGGTAAAACATTTTGTGCCTATTGGAATATTGCTCCATTAAGATAGTAATCAAATTTTTCAATAGGGGGTTTCGTTTTTTTATAAAATATTTTATAATCTATAAATAGGAGGTTAATTTTGTGGAAATAAAAGAATTGCGTTCTAAAGGTATTTGCCCAACTTGTTATAATTTTGAACACGGAGGTGTTTACCCAGATTTAGGTAAAAAATTATTATATGAAGATGATTTATTAATGTGTTTTTTTGAATCAAGACCAAGGTCAAAAGGTCATACAATAATTTTAGTAAAAGAACATTATCAAGATATGTCTTATTTACCTGATGAAGTTTGTTCAAAGGTATATTTATTTGCTAAAGAAATGATGAATATCCTGAAGGAAGCACTTGATGTTGAAAGAGTTTACTTATGTACTATGTGTGATGGAGAACCAAATCATTTTCACGTTCAATTAATACCTAGATATCCAGAAACTAAAATAGGTTCTACAAATTTTGTTAGAGAGAGGCAAGATTATATTGAAGATTTAGAGTTAATAGAACATATAAAAAATAAGTTAATATTAAAAAAATAAATTAAAAATATTTTGATTTGTGGTAATATGATAAAATTAATATAGGTGATTTTATGAATGAAAAAATAAATGAATTAAAATCTATTTTAAATAAATGTTGGGGTATTGATACGTGCTATTCTAAATGTAAAGATTATTGGAATGAAGAAAATAAAGCTTGTGGACAATGCGCTATAACGAGTGTAATAGTAAAAAATTATTTTGGTGGAGAAATCAGAAAAACTATTGTTAACGATATGGCACACTATTTTAATTATATAAATGAAGAAGTAATTGATTTGACAAGAGAACAATTTAAAAATAATGATATAGATTATTCCAATTATAAAATTAAAAGTGTAGAAGAAATATTAGAAAATGATGATACAAAGAGAAGATATGAGATTTTAAATTCAAGAGTTAATATATATACTAAATAATATTAAATGGTTTGTAAGAGAGTAATTGAACTTTCCGTTAGGATGGTTCGTTTTCTTTTTTTTTAAAATGATATATAATTAAGTAGGTGATAAAGATGAATATTGAATTGAAAGAAATAAATATTAGAGAAGCAAAAGAAAAAGATATCGAAATTGTGCACAAACTTGGTCAAAATATAAGTGGGTTTGAAGTAGCATCAGAAGTGGTTACTTTTTGGCCATTTAAGTTACTAAAAAATTCTGTTAATAAAGATGATGTTATTTTTCTTGTAATAGAAAAAAAGTTAAATATAATAGGTTTTTTAATTATGAATCTTAACTACTCGTTGTCAAAAGGCGAAATAGAAGATGTTTTTATTGTTGAAGAGGAAAGAAATAAAGGATATGGAAGCACCTTATTAAATAAAAGTATAACTATTGCTAAGAGTAAAGGTATTGAATATAAAATAGAGTATATCAATGCTTTAACAAATTCCGCTGAAGGTTTCTTTCAAAAAAACAACTTTATTAGAGGTAATAAATTTACTTGGTTTAGTTTACCGCTTACTAATATATTTAAAAAGTAAGTTGGAAATATATAAAAAATATTTTGGGTTTGTTAAAAAAAGTTGCTCATATTTTTTAAATTTGAGTAATTTTATTTAATTTATTTTTTTATTTTTTATAGTATAATTGAATTGGGTGATATAAATGAATATAGAAAGAAAAACAGTTTTAATAACTGGTGGTAGCAGTGGGATTGGTAAACAGATTGCTATTTTGTTTGCTTCCAATAACTATTCGGTAACTATAGTAGGACGAGATGAAAATAAATTAAAAAAAGTAAGTAATATTTATAATTATATAAAATATTTTGTATGTGATTTAGAAAATCAGAATGATATATTGAAGATGTTGAATTCAATTAATAATATAGATGTTTTAATAAATTGTGCTGGGACTATAAATTCTATTGAAGAAAAAGCAGAATATGATTTTGAGACATTAAATAAAGTAATAGACATAAATTTAAAAGCAACAATCTCAACATCATTATTATCACTTGAAAAGATGATAAAGAATAAAATTAAGGGAGTTATTATTAACATTGGCTCGATTGTTGCAAAAAACGGATCAAAATTTTTCCCTATATATTCTGCATCTAAGGGTGGACTTGTTTCTTTTACTAAGTCAATAGCATCGCGTTTTGGTGAATATGGTATAAGATGTAATATTATTTCTCCAGGAGTAATAAAAACACCAATGTCTTATATAGAAACACCGGATTTTGATGATTATATTGAAAGCATAGAAGATAGAACGCCATTGAAGAGATTGGGAAATACTAATGATATAGCAGAGTTAGCGCTATTTTTAGCATCAGAAAATTCATCATTTATAACTGGTCAAGAAATTATTATAGATGGTGGATATACATTATCTCAAGAATAAGGAGAATAATTTTATCTAACTGGCTTTATTATTAGAATAATTGGACTTTAAATAGAGATTGATTTATTTTTATTAAAAATGATATATAATTAAAATATAGGTGGTTTAAAATGTTAGAAAAATACACGATTAAAAAAGCTAACGTTGAAGAATTTGATCACATTAAAAAAATATTTGAGGCAGTTAAAGAAGATTTGAAAAAAAGAGAAATTATCATGTGGATCGACAAATAGCCACTTGATGTTATTGAAGAAGATATTAAAATTGGTTCAATGTATGTTTTAGAAAATGAAAAAAATTATATTTTAGGATGTTTTACTTTATTAAAAAATGATGATTTATATAAGAATATCAAATGGAAATTAAACGGGAAAAGTTTATATATTGAAAGAGTAGTTATTAGCCCAGAAATGCAAGGTAAAGGTTTAAGTAATAAGATTATGAATTTTATTATTAACTATGCTAAAGAAAATAATTATGAAGTTATAAAATTAACTGTTTTGGAAACAAATACTCGTGCTTATTCTTAATACAAAAAGTATGATTTTTCTGAAGTAGATAAAGGTTCACATATGACCAGAAGTGGCAGAATAGCAATAGCTATGGAAAGGGAAGTTTTTTTATAAAAAAATCAAAAAAAGTAAGAATAATTTAATTGGAGGAATATATGAAAATAACTAAATATCCGCAATCTTGTTTAATGGTTGAAACCGAAAGGGGTAAAATATTAGTTGATCCAGGAATATTAAAATATAAAGAAGAATATTTTCAAGAATGGAATAAGGCTGATGCTATATTGCTAACTCATTGGCATAGAGATCATGTCAATGCTGAAGTTCTTAAAAAAATGAGAGCACCTATATATTCTACTTTAGAAGTACAAAATCATTATCCGGAATTAAGAATTAGAATAATTAGTGAAAAAGATGATATATGGCTTGATTATATGTCTGTTTATGTAAAAAAAGCTGTTCATGGATACAATCCTAATTTAAAGGGTGGTAAAGAAGTTTTAGAAAATGTTGGTTATCTTATAGATGATATTCTTGGTGGAAATGACAATAGGCTTTATGTAACAAGTGACACAATATGTTTTGAACCTAATTTTAAAGCTGACATCGTTGCATTACCTGTAACAGGATATGGATTAACAATGTCTAGTTATGAGGCAGCTTTATTTGCAAAAGAATTAGGGGCTAAATTAGTATTGCCAATTCATATGGATAATGAACTATATCCTACAGATTTAGAATTAATGAAAAAGAATTTTGAAAAATTTGATATAAATTATAAGGTTTTAGAAATTGAAGAAACCATAGAAATATAAAAAACAATCCCACAAGGATGAAAATTTTATAAATTAGATTTTTTGTGTCTATTGGAATATTGCTCCATTAAAAAATAAATGAATTATATAATTAGGGAATAAAAAAACTAGGCTAACCTAGTTTTTTAGTTTCATTCTATAATTGAAACATTTACTGCTCTGTTTTTTGAATTCTTCGGATCAACTTCAACATCATATGAAACTTTTTGTCCTTCTTTAAGTTCTGTAAGTCCATCTTTAAGTGCTGAAACGTGTACGAAAATTTCTTCTTCAACTTCATCATTTTTGATAAATCCAAAGCCTTTAACGCTATTGAAAAATTTAACTGTACCTGTTTTCATGTTATACCTCCTTAATCTTGATTATACCTCTTTAAATAATAATAAATTACGAGATTCGGAAGTATGCATTAAGCATATCATATTTAACACTACTCGTCAAATTTATATTTTAAAAAAGAGTGCCTTATGTTATTGAGTTATAAAAGCACTAACAAACTCTTAATTAATAAGAGTCTGTTTTTTAATTTAATATATAATAAAAACAAACGAACCAGAAAAATACAACAATATATTAGTAGCTATAATAAAATATTTAGAATTGAATAACAAAGAATATATAGTTAATCATTTTTAAATATAGTATAATAAAATTAAGGTGATTTTCAAATGTTAGAAAAATACAATATTAGAAAAGCCAATATCAAAGAATTTGATGGTATTAAAAAATTATTTAAGGCAATCAAAGAAGATTTAAAAAAAAGAGAAATTGTTATGTGGACTGATAAATACCCCCTAGATGTTATTGAAGATGATATAAAAACTGCTTCGATGTATGTTTTAGAAGATGAAAGAAATAACATTGTGGGTTGCTTTACCTTGTTGAAAGATGATGAATTATACAAGAATATTAAATGGAAATTAGATGGAAATAGTTTATACATTGAGAGAGTAGTTATTAGCCCTGAAATGCAAGGGCAAGGCTTTAGTAATAAAATTATGGATTTTATTATTAACTATGCTAAAGAAAATAAATATGAGATTATAAGATTGACTGTTCTTGAATCTAATATACGGGCACACTCCTTATATAAAAAATATAATTTTTCTGAAGTAGATAGAGGTTCACATATGACTAGAAGTGGTAGAATAGCAATAGCAATGGAAAGAAATGTATATTTATAAAAAAATGACTCCGATATGGAGTTTGTTTTTTTATTTTAAATAATATATAATTAAGTTAGGTGAATATGTATGATAGATTTTAATTTTATAATAGATTCTAATTATGTTGCTTTTTGGCTTTTAAGAAGAATTAATACTACTGAAGATAAAGAATTAATTGACCTAAAAGAAAAGCTATTAGGAAAACATAAAAAAGGATATAGTAAGTTAAAAGGAAAAGAATTATTAAATATTAAAATATATATTGATTATTTAAAAGGTAGTAATCTTATTAAAGAATTAGTAAGTAATGAAAATTTTAAAAATTTTCATAAAAATAAATTTAGTAATATGGGTGAATATGAATTAGCAATATCTATTTTAATGAATATTATTCAAGTTGAAGATTCAAATATAAATAATTTAAAAAATATTCTTTGGAATAAATATAATGAAGACTATAAAAAATTGCTTTGGAGCATGAATGAAAATGTAGAAGTATATATGGAAGATTCTGATGTAAAGGAATTAATTGAAGAATTTAAAAAGACAGAAATTTTTAATAAATTATTAGAAGAAACAAGAGAATACTATGAAAAAATTAAGTATGAATGGAATAGTAGAAAAAATGAAATTAATAAGTTTTTAAACACATATTTAAGAATAAGTTTTAATTGTCTTCCAAATACATATATAGTTCATCCGATTTCTCATGTGGGTTGCAATTATGATGGAAAAATTATATGGGGTCATACAAAGGGATTAAGCGATATTTTTTATAACTTAGCATACTTGGTTCATGAAAGCTTACATATAATTTTACCTCCAATTTCTAATATAGTTGATGGAGAATATATTAATCATGCAGTTATTGAAATGATTTCGGATTATGAATTATATAGTTTATTATCAAAAAAAGATAAATTTGGAGAAGGGCATCCGTTCTTAAGAGAATATAAAGAAAAAATATATCCGTTTTGGCAAAAATATAAAGAATCAGAATTAAAAGATTTAAATATAAGACAATTTGAACAGTATTTATTTGAAGAAATATTTAGTATAATCAAATAAAGGAGAAAATTATGAATTTTAATATATCTAAAGTAAAAATAATTGTTACTTCACCGATTGAAAATGCAGAAGAAATAAGAAAAGCCCTTGGTGATGCAGGTGCTGGTGTTATTGGAAATTATTCACATTGTAGTATTTCTGAAAGAATTGTAGGCACATTTAAAGGAAATGATGCTACTAATCCATATATTGGAGAAAAAAACAAATTAGAAGTAGTTCAAGAAGAAAAAATTGAAGTTCAATGTGACATAAAAATAATTAAAGAAGTTTTAAAAAAATTGAGGGAAGTTCATCCATATGAAGAGCCTGCAATAGATATTGTACCTTTAATTAATGAAGAAGATTTATAGTTGAAGTTATCTTAGAAAGGATTGTTATGGAAAAATTAATTTTGTTAGATTTTGTAAAATCAATACTTGAATTTATGAAAAAGAACCCAACATGTTTTAATTCTGAAAAGTTGGATATAATGTGCAATATGATAGATTACATAAATAATTATGTAAGTGATGAAGAAGCTACTATGATAAACAGACAAATACAAGCTATTAAAAATACATTAAATCTTGAAAGTGAAGATTTTGGTTATGGAGATAACTTTAATGAAGAATTTAATAAAAAAGATTTGATGTCACTTGCAACAATATATTTAATGGCATTAAGCAAAGATAAAAAAATATATACTGTTGATGATAGTTTTATTTATTATATTATAAATAGTTTAAGAGGAATAGAGTATAAACATTATTCTAATTTATTAAAAGGTTTACTTTATCAAAGATTGTTAGATGGCATAAAATTAATTCAAGAAACTGAACCTTTAAACATAGATAGAATAAGGATAACTTTCAATACTTTAATTGATTCAAAAACAATAGAAAATGATATGACTGAAGAAGAATTTGAAAAAATTATGCAAGATTATTTAGAAAAAAGGTCGATACCAATAAATCCTTTACACAAAAAATAGTAATATTATAAACTCAATCGAACTGATTTTAAGTCAGTTCGATTTTTTTTGATTTTTTTAAACCAATAATATATAAGTACATATTCCCATAATTTTAATATATTAAATAGTGGGAGGGTGAATGGGAACTGCAATAAAAAAAATAGTAGTAATTGGAGGAGATATTAGATATTTATATTTAATAAAAAAATTTAAAGAGAACGGTTTTGATGTTGATTTATTAGGTTATGAAAAAACTATTATAGACGCTAATAAAATAACAATAGATGAATTAAATATAAGTAATTATGATTTTATATTATTTCCAGTATCAAGCATTAATGATGAAGGTACAGTTAAAGCCGAATTTAGTGATAAAGTAATCAATATATCTAATATTAATTTTAATCTAAAAGATAATGCCTATGTTATTACTGGTATTAAAACAAAATTTATGGAAAAATTAAATCTTAAAAATGTAATTTATTTTATGGAAGATGATGATACCGCTATATATAATTCAGTAGCTACAGCAGAAGGAGTAATTATGAAGATAATAGAAAATACTGATTATACAATATATGGCTCTAATATTTTAGTGTTAGGATATGGCAGATGTGGTGAAATAATAGCTCGTTATCTAAAAAGTTTAGGAGCTAAAATATCGGTTTTAGTAAGAGATAATAAAAAATATGCTGAAACTGAAATACTTGGATATATTCCATATAAGACAAATGAATTAATTAAACATTTAGGGGAATTTAATATAATTATTAATACTGTTCCTGATTTGATTTTAGATAAAGAAAAAATTGATTTAATAGATTCTAATGCTTATCTTTTAGATATTGCGTCTGTTAATGGTTTTGATATCGAATATGCAAAAGAAAAAAATATCAAAGTTGAAAGATTTATGAGTATACCAGCGGTTGTTGCTCCTTTATCTGCTGCTCCAATAATTTTTAATAAAATAAAAGAGGTGATTTTTAATGATTAAGATAGGTTTTGGTATAACCGGATCATTTTGTATGTTTGAAAAAGTGTTAAAGGGTTTAAAAGAATTAGTTGATAATGATTATGATATATATCCTGTTGTTACTTTTAATACTAATAATATTAGTACGCGTTTTGGTAGTAATAAAGAATTTATTCAAAAGATTGAAGATATAACAGGTAAAAAAGTGGTAAACACAATTGAAGGAGCAGAAACATTTGGTTCTAATAAAATGGATGTTTTTGTAATAATGCCAGCTACTGGTAACTTTATTGGAAAAATGGCTAATGGAATCATTGATAACCCTGTATTAATGGCAGCTAAAGCAACACTTAGAAATAATAATCCATTGTTAATAGGAATTTCTAGTAATGATTCTTTAGGTTTAAATGGTGTTAATATTATGAAATTATATAATACAAAAAATATTTTCTTTATTCCTTTTTCTCAAGATGATTGTCTAAATAAACCAAATTCTTTAATAAGTCATTTTGATTTATTAATAGAATCTTTAAAAAAAGCTTTAGTTAAAGAACAGTTGCAGCCAATTATTAGAGAAAAGAAATAAGGAGGTGATATAAATGAAAATGTTAACCGCTATAATAACGCCTTTTAATGACGATAAAAAAGTTGATTATAAGGAATTATCAAAAATAGTAGATTATTTAATAGAAAATAAAACGGATGGTTTGGTTGTACTAGGTACAACTGGAGAAAATCCAACATTAACTGAAAAAGAAAAAATAAAAATCGTTAAAAAAGTTATTAAAGTAAATAAAAAAAGAGTTCCTATAATTGTTAATGTAGGAACTAATAATACTAAAGAAACGGTTATGTTTGCTAAAAAAATATGTAAACTAAATATATATGGTTTAATGGTAGTAACTCCTTATTATAATAAACCTACAGAAAGGGGTTTATATGCTCATTATAAAGAAATAAATGATAATGTTAATAAACCAATTATGATATATAATGTACCAAGTAGAACAGGTGTTAATATGACTAGTGATACAATTATAAAATTATCTGAATTAAAAAATATAAAAATGCTTAAATATGCTTATGATTCTAAAGAAGAGGTAAAAAAAATAGTAGAAAATTCTGATATTGAAGTATATAGTGGAGATGATGGAAATGTACTAAATTTTATGGAAGTTGGTGCTTTAGGAGTTGTGTCAGTATTATCTCATGTAATAGGTAAAGAATTTTATGATATTATTGAAAATAATGATAGAGAGAAATTAGATAAATATAAAGATTTAATAAAATTATTATTTAAAGAATCAAACCCTATGCCAGTTAAATATATGATGAGTAAGTTAGGTTTTAAAAGTATGAATTTGAGGTTACCATTAGTAGAGATAAGTAATAGTCTAAAAAAAGAAATAGATGATTATTTTGAAAATAATATTATTATATAGAGGATATTCCTCTATATTTTTTTAAGACCTTCATAAAATACAATGTGGAGATGATTATATGTGTGGCTTTGCAGGAATAGTTAACAACAGCAAAAATATAAAAAATAATAAAAAAGTAATAAGAAAAATGGTTAAAACTTTATCTCATAGAGGTCCTGATTCAACGGGATATTATTTTAACAATCATATTTTATTGGGGCATAAAAGATTAGCAATTATTGATATAGAAAAAGGTAAACAACCAATGTATTATAAAAATTATGTTATTGTTTATAATGGAGAGTTATATAATACTGATGATATTAGAAATGGTTTAATAAAATTGGGATACACTTTTGATACTAAATGTGATACTGAAGTGGTTTTAAAAGCATATGTTCAATATAAAGAAAAAGCTTTAGATTTGTTAGAAGGTATTTATGCTTTTGCGATTTATGATGGTAAAAATCTGTTTATGGCAAGAGATAGATTAGGAGTAAAACCAATATTTTATTCAAAAGTAAAAAATAACTTTATTTTTGGATCGGAAATAAAATCAATATTAAAAAGTGATTTAGTAAAACCAATTATTAATAAAAAATCACTTCAAGAAATTTTTGCTCTTGGTCCATCTAAAATACCAGGAAGTGGAATATTTAAAGATATCTATGAATTAAAACCTGCTCATTATTTAATATACACTAATAATAAATTTAAAATAAAAAGATATTGGAATGTAGCTGATAAACAATTTAATGATACTTTTGAAGATACAGTCAAAAATGTTAGAACTTTATTAGATGCTGCAATAAAAAGACAAATGATATCTGATATTGATATAGCAACTTTATTGAGTGGGGGATTAGATTCAAGTATTATTACTGCGGTTGTTAGTAACGAAATGCAAAAAGAAAATAAAAAACTTATTTCTTATTCAATTGATTATGAAGATAATAATAAATATTTTATTAAAAATGATTTTCAGGTTTCAGAAGATAATTATTATATTAATCTAATGACTACTAAATTTAATATTGATCATCAATATAAAATAATAAGTCAAGAAGAATTGGCAGATTCTTTAAAAGAAGGTATAAAGGCTAGAGATATTCCTGGTATGGCAGATATTGACTCATCACTTTATTTATTTAGTAAAGAAATAAAGAAAAATCATACTGTAATATTAAGTGGTGAATGTGCAGATGAAATCTTTGGGGGATATCCCTGGTTTTATAAAGAAGAATTATTAAAAAGAAAAGGTTTTCCTTGGATAAGTAGTTTAAAGATGAGAAATGATTTACTAAATCCCAAATTAAAAAAAATATTAAAATTAGAAAAATTTGCTTTAAATGAGTATAAAAGAACCTTAAAAGAAGTGCCAAAGTCATTAAATAAAAAAGAACAAAAATATAAAGATTTATTTTATATTAACATGATATGGTTTATGGCAACTCTATTAGATAGGAAAGACAGAATGACTATGTATGCTTCGGTTGAAGCGAGAGTTCCCTTTGCTGATCATAAATTGATTGAATATTTATGGAATGTACCTTGGGAATATAAATTTTATCAAAATCAAGAAAAAGGGTTATTAAGAGAAGCTTATAAAGAATTATTACCAATTGAAATAACTAATAGAAAGAAAAATCCTTATCCTAAAACACATAATCCAATATATACTAATTTAGTATGTAATTTATTAACTAAAAGTCTTAAAGATAAAGATTCTATTTTATATAAAATATTTGATATAAATAAAATAAAAGAATTAATTAATACTAAAGGTGATAACTTTAAAACTCCTTGGTTTGGCCAATTAATGACTGGTCCTCAGTTAATTGCATATTTATATCAATTTGATATTTGGGCTAAAAAATATAAAGTTATATTAAAAATATAATTTTTTTTATTTTAAAATATATATTTAAAATGTTAAAATATAATTGGAGATGATTTTATGATATATTATGAAAAAAATATTTTTAATAGAATTAACAAATGGTCTGATAACACAATTCATATATTAACAGATTTTGATAAAACAATTACAGTTGGAAATAGTGATAGTTCTTGGAGTATTTTATCAAAAAGCAACTTAGTTCCAAAGGAGTATGTAATAGAAAGACAAGAATTATTTAATCATTACAGACCAATAGAGACAGATGAAACTTTAAATTATGCTGAAAAAAACCAACTAATGACAGAATGGTGGAATAAACATATTAATTTGTTTGTAAAATATAAATTGTCAGAAACAGTTATTATTGAAGCAGCTAAAAATTTAAAAGTCATGTCATTTAGAGAAGGCGCAAAAGAATTTTTGGAAAACATGAGGAATAGAAATATCCCAGTAATTATTATTTCTGCCGGAATCGGAAATTTTATAGAACAATTTCTAATAAAAAATAATTGTAATTTTGAAAATATTCATATTGTTTCAAATTTTATAAAATTTGAAAATGGTATTGCTGTTGGAGTATCTGAAAATGTAATACATTCACTAAATAAGAACGAAGTATCAATACCAAAGAATATTCAAGAAGAACTTAAGGATAGAGGAAATATAATTTTATTGGGTGATTCAATTTCTGATATTAAAATGGTTAAGGAAAAAGATAAAGATAATGCACTAAAAATAGGTTTTTTAGATGAAAATATAGATGAGAAGTTAAATGATTTTAAAGATATTTTTGATGTTGTTTGTACTAATAATACATCTTATATAGAATTATTTAATGAAATTTCTATTTTAAATAAATAAAATTAAAACAAGAATTATTTCTTGTTTTTTCTTTATAATTTATTTTCATGAGGATTAACTTGTTCTAATTTTAATGAAAGTGGACACATATATAAATTATTTGCTTGAGGATTATCTGAATAAGGAATGCCAACAACTTCAAATCCGTTTTTTAAAAGAGTTTTGTGTGAAGATAAATTATACCCTCTTGCATGTGCATACATACATTTAAAGTCAGCATATTTCTCTTTAGCCGCTGTTAATAAACTTGAACATATTCCTCTTTTTCTATAATTTTCATCAACAGCCATTTGATAAACATAAGGTTCAGACTCAGCCATAACAATTGATAAATAACCAACTACTTTACCGTCCTCAATAGCCAAAAATAAGTTTTGAGAATGTTTTGTAAGCCCCAAATAATTAAGAGTTCCACCATTACTTCTATAATTGGCTTCAGCTATTTCTTCACATTCTTTACAATATTTTACAAATTTCAAATCACATTTATTAGTTATTTTTATTTCCATATATAAAACTCCTTTTCTTAAATTATATCATATTTTTAATAAACAAAAAAATTTATAAAATTTATTATGTTATAATAAAATATATAGTTATTATAAATTTTGGAGGTTAAAATGGTTATTAATTATTCTGATGAAGAAGTTATTAAAGGTAAAAAGTCTGTATTTCTTGCTGGACCAACACCAAGAGGTGAAAATGCTGTCTCATGGAGAACTGAGGCTTGTGAAATATTAGAAGAAATAGGTTTTGATGGAGTCATTTATGTACCAGAATATTCAACTTGGAAACCCAAAGAAGATTATGTTGATCAAGCAATGTGGGAAAGAGAAGCATTAACTGAAGCAACAATAATATTATTTTGGATACCACGAAGTTTGCCTGATATGCCCGCATTTACAACTAACGTTGAATTTGGATACTGGTTACATAGTGGTAAAGTTATTTATGGTAGACCGGATAATGCTGTAAAAATAAAATATTTAGATTGGTTATATGAATTAGAATATAATGAAAAACCAATTAATGATTTAAAATTATTATTAGAAAATGCTATTAATTTGACAAATGAAAAAAGTCAAAATCGAAGAATAAGGAATACTTAAAATATTGGAGTGTTTATATGATAAAAAATATTATATTTGATGTTGGAGGAGTCCTTGCTAATCCTAAAAGTGGTCATTGGTTTATTACTAATAATTTTTATTCTATAATAGATAAAAATTTAATTAATGAAGATAAATTAAATATGTGTTTAAAAGATAATCTTTATTTACATACTCAAGAACCCAAAAATGAAAAAGAAGAATATGAAATG
Organism: uncultured Muribaculaceae bacterium; assembly: GCA_964396655.1. Lineage (GTDB taxonomy): Bacteria > Bacillota_I > Bacilli_A > RF39 > UBA660 > CAYNFP01. The sequence goes on from CAYNFP010000001.1 coordinate 96,282, forward strand.
TTTTCAAATTATTATTATAAAGTTTTATCTGATATTAATTATCCTAATTTAAATAGAGAGATAGCTAATAAACTTGCTAATGATTGTGTATACAATGATGAAAAGTTTACATTTTATAATGATGTAAAAGAAAGTCTTGAGCGTTTATCTAAAAAATATGATTTATATATTATATCAAATGGATGGCCTTCATCATTAAGAGTGTTACATAACGTTGGCATAGATAAATATTTTAAAGGAATAATTATATCTTCAATGTATTCAACTACAAAAGAAGAAAGTTTATTCGATATATTTTTGGAAAAATATAAAGTAAATCCAAAAGAAAGTATTTATATAGATGATAGAAATCATATATTACAAAAAGCAAATAAATATGGTTTCAAATTATTTTATATGAATAGAAAAAATAAAATTAAATCTTTTATATTTAAAACAATTTATAATTTAAACCAATTAATTAAATCTAGTAATTAAATTAACTAGATTTTTTTTGTTATAAATATTTTATTAATATAAGATTAAATATAAAAATTTTGAACAGACTAGTTTTAGGTGATTAATGTGAAATCTATTTGGATGAAAGATTATGTAAACAAAAATTTACCAATTATAAATAAAAACTTAGATACTCCAATTTTGATAATAGGTGGTGGAATATCTGGATTAATATGTGCCTACAATTTAATGAAAAATAACATTAAATTTATTTTAGTTGATGCAAATAAATTAGCTATTGGAGTTACTGCTAATACAACTGCGCAAGTTAGTATAGCTCATGATAATTTATATGATGAAATATCAAAAAAACACGGAGAGGAAGCGGCTATATCATATTTAGAATCACAAATGGAAGGATTAAATTTAATAAAAGAAATAATAAAAAAAGAAAATATAAATTGTGATTATAAAGAAGAAAGTACAATACTATGCGCAAATGAGGAAAAAAATATTGAAGTAATAAATAAACAATATGATATTCTTGAAGATGCTAACGTAAAACTGTTGAATTCAAATAATGATGTTTTTCCTTTTAAAAAAGGCCTTGAGTTTAAAAATCAATTTATATTTAATCCTATAAAATATGTTATGAATATTATAGATATATTAATAAAAAATAAAATATCTTTATATGAAAATTCTAAAGTAACTAAAATTAATAAGTTAGAAAATGTTTATGAAGTAATAATAAATGGTAAATATAAAATAAATACTAATAAAATAATTATGGCTTGTCATTATCCTTTTTTGAATCCTGATAATTTATATTTTGCTAAAATATATCAAAGTAAATCGTATGTAGTTACTTTTAAATCAAAATTAAAATTAAAAGCTAATTATGTATCTTTAGATAATCCTTATTATTATATTAGAACATATGATGATTCAACCTTAATGATAGGAGGTTGTGATCATTTAACTGGAAAAGAAGTTAAAGGAAAAGAATGCTATGATACATTAATAAATAAAATATATGAATTAGATAAAAGTGCGGTAATACGTGATAAATGGTTTACAGAAGATTGTATGGTTATTGACTCTCTTCCTTTTGTGGGAAAATATTCAAACAAAAACCCTAATATAATTTTAGTTACAGGATTTCAAAAATGGGGTTTTACAAATGCTCATATTGCGGCTAAAAATATTACAAATATTCTTAAAGAAAATAATTATGATAATCTTTATAAAACAAATAGATGTTCATTATTTAAAGGTTTAAAATCAACTTTTAAAATGGTAGATAATAGTATAAATGGTTTATTATTAAGTAAACTATTTATTAAAGATTTTGATTTAGACAAAATAGAAATTGGTAGTGGAAAAGTTACAAATTATAAAGGTATAAATGTATTAGTGTATAGAGAAGGTAAAAATAAATATATATTTTTAAAAAATAAATGTACTCATATGGGATGCTCTTTAATATGGAATGATGCTGATAAAGTATGGGAATCTAAATGCCATGGCTCAATTTTTGATAAATATGGAAAAGTTATATATGGCCCCGCCATAAAAGATTTAGAAATAATTAAATTTTAAAAAAAGCACTTCAAAGTGCTTTTTTAACTTTTATGTTAAAGTTATTTCACCAGTTCCAATTGGTAATCCATCATAGTTAACATCAGTTAAATTTACAGTCCTATTTGCTGCTGGAGTATTTTCCACTTCAACTGTTTTTGTACTTGTTGTTAATGAGGTACTCGTTAATGTAGAAACAAATTCATGATCTCCATCTGATTGAGTCTGTTTATAATATACGAGTGGTGCATCAGTGTCAGCATAAGGTACATAACCAAAATCTGCATCACCATTTTCATCTGTTGTTATTTCATCTCCATAAGTTGTTCCGGCAGAATCACAACGCGCAAATTTGGCTCCTACTACTGCAGTTCCTTCAGATGTTCCATCTTCTGTTACGTGCATAGTTAATGTACCGGTAGCGGCTATTGTAAAGTCATAAGTATTAACACCTTCTGTTATTGTTGGATTAATTGGTAATACCGATAAGTTGTTGTAACCATTAACAGAAGCAGTTGTATCATAACTTCCATTAACCATTGCTTTTGTTCCGGTACCGTTTGTTATATTTATTACATATGGCGCGGCCATAATAAAATTTCTCCTTTCAATATTGATAGATTATTATAATTTTTATCTATCAATTTAAAGGTAATTTGGTGTGAGGCAGTATAAAAATATTTATAAAAATCAAAATATAAAATATTTGAAGTATTTATTTTTAATTTCAATACTTTGAAAATAATCATAGGTAATAATTTATCATTTGTTTTTACAATAATTTTATATAAACCCGTACAAGGTATTTTAAAATCAACTATTTCATTTGAAAAAATATACTTGTTTAAAATTAAATTATCTTTTGTATCATATACTTTTACATAAAAATTAAATGTATTTATACTATTAAAAACTCTACATTTAATTTTATTATTATTCATTAATATCACATCCAATTACCATTTATTATATTTTATGAATTATAAAAAAACGAATTATTATAAATAAATTATATTAAATTGAAAAAAGTAAAAAAAAATTGTATAATTAATGCAATAAAATAAGCTTCTAAAACGTTATTTTATTGTAAGAGGTGATAATATGAAGTTAATTAATTTATCGTTAATATCCGGAATTGATGATTCATTAATTAATAGAATTGCAAAAGAAGATAGTAAAGCTTTTGGAGAACTTTATATTAAAACCAAAAAAGTAGTTTTCAGTATTGCTTTTTCTATAACAAAATCTCCTAGTGATTCAGAAGATATAACTCAAGAAGTTTTTATAAGAATTATGGAAAATGCAAAAAATTATCAAAATAATGGAAAACCTCTTGCGTGGATTTATACAATTACTAGGAACTTAGCAATATCAAATATTAGGAAAAATCAAAATAAAATAGACATAAATGATATTGATAATGATATAAGATTTTCTAGTATTGAAGATCCAACGGACAAGCTTATTTTAAAATCAGCGCTGGAAATATTATCTGAAGAAGAACTCAATATAGTTTTACTACACAATTCTGGAGTTAAGCATAAAGAAATAAGTCAAATTCTGGAAATGCCACTATCTACAATTTTATCAAAATATAACAGATCATTAACAAAAATGAAAAATTTTTTGAATGAAAGATAAGGAGGAGATTATGAGAAAGTTTTCAAAAAGACAAATAGAAAAAAGTTTACAGTCATCAATTAATAATATGAATTCAAAACGATTATCTCCGAATGAAAAGAATAATTATAAGGAGGAGTTTAATATGGAAAAGAAAAGATCAATTTTACCAGTTTTAATACCAACATTTGTTGTTCTTGCAGCTATATTTTTGTTTTGTTTTAGTTATTATAATAAAAATTTAAAAGTTGATTCAATTATTACTTTAGATGTTAATCCAAGTATAACTTTATCAACTAATCCAAATAATATAGTTGTAAATGTAAAAGCGCTTAATGATGATGGTGAAGAAATTTTAACAGATATTAATGTGTTAGATATGGAAGCTACAAAAGCTATGGATATAATTGTAGATAAATTAATTGAAGGTGGATATTTAGAAGGGGACGGAGCTAATGTTTTACTTACAGTACAAAATAATGATTTAACTATAGCAAAAGAACTTGAATCAACATTAACAACTAGTATAAATACAAAATTAGATACAGAATATATAGCCGGAACAGTATTAACTCAAGTTGATACCATAAGAAAAAATATTGATGCAGATGTAAAAACTATGATGTATGATTATGACATATCTTATAGTAAAGCAATTTTTATTAGAAATGTTTTAAGAAAAAATAGTACTTTAGTAGCATCTGATTTAGCACCATTAAGAATAAATGAAATAAGTAAACTTATTAATGATAATAAAATCAAAATTGATGATATCGTTAAGTATAATGCTAATGCTAATATTTATGAAAGTGCTGAATTGAAACAATTGAAAAAAAGCCAAGATGCTGCAGAAAAAGCAGCTATTCAAGCAGAAGTAAAATTACAAAAAGCAGCAGAAGAACTTCAATCAAAAATTCAAAATAATGAAAACAGCGAAGAAGAACAAAATAAATATACAACAGCAGAGCAGATAAAGACTCAAACTACAGAAGCAGTTGAAGCTGCAAAAAGAGCTTATGAAGAAGCATCAGAACTAAAAAGTAAGAGTAATTCTGGTGAAACTAATTCAAATCAAAGTACAAATCATCAAGGTAATCATTAATTTATAGTAAAAAAACTATTTTAAATAGTTTTTTTTGTTTTTAAATAATTTTCAAAAGCAGGTAGTCCATATTCTTTGTTATAATAATTAGGAAATTCACTTAAATGTGCTAAAGCAATTTTCATTGTTAATATTAAATCATTATTGGTTATATTTGTTTGAGGATTTGCTTTTCCATGTTCTAATTCAATATTTACTCCGGTTATTAAATCTTCTGGAGTAAACTTATCAAAATTAACTCCTATTGCTTTAGCTGTTTTCAATATATCTTCTTTACTATACATAATACCTCCATTAATATTATATTCCTTTATTTTAAACATTTAAATAATTATTAAAAATATACCATTTTTTGAGTTTGATTTTTTTATTTATTAAATGTTATACTTATTAAGAAAAATAAGTTATATTTACAAAATTTTGTAATAAAAGTTATATTAAATGCATTAAATATTCAGATAGAAATAAAAGAGGTAATTATGAAATTAAATAATTTTAAAAATGATTATAAAGGTTTAAATAATTCAGAAGTAGAAGAATCCATAAAAAAATATGGAATTAATACACTTGGTAAATCCAAAAAAGATGGATTCTTTAAAAAATTATTAAAAACTTTTAAAGAGCCCATGTTCATTTTATTAATAGCAAGTAGTTTAATATATTTATTACTAGGAGAAATTAGTGATAGTTTAATAATGCTTGTTTTTGTGTTTGTAATTATTGGAATTTCTTTTTACCAAGAATATAAAACTGATAAAGCCTTAGAAGCTTTAAAAGAACTAACAAGTCCTAAAAGTAAGATAATTAGAAATAATAAATTAGAAGAAATAAAGAGTAGTGAAGTAGTTGTTGGGGATATTATGGTTTTATATGAAGGTGATGTAATAAATGCAGAAGGGGATATTTTAGAATGCCATGGTTTTGGAGTAAATGAATCTACTTTAACTGGAGAATCATTTGTTGTATGGAAAAAAGTGAAATTAAATTCTGAAGAAAAAACAGAGTATTTTAAAAAAAACAGATGCTATGCTGGTACGACAGTTACTGGAGGCTTTGCAACAGTTTTAGTTACTAATGTTGGGGTTAATACTGAATATGGTAAAATAGGGAATAATTTAAATAAAATAGTAGATGTAAAAACTCCTCTTGAAAAACAGATGGAAAAATTAATTAAAGTATGTGCTATTGTAAGTTTTATATTTTTATTTTTAGTAACGTTAGTAACTTTTGTAAAAAACTCAGTTAATGCTCCAAATCTATTTGAAAGAATAACACATTCTATAATGGCAGGTATTACTATTGCTATGGCAACTATACCTGAAGAATTACCTGTTGTATTAACAGTATTTCTAACTATGGGAGCATATATTATTTCAAAGCAAAAATCCTTGGTTCGTAAAATGAATGCTGTTGAAACTCTTGGAGCAGTTTCTGTTTTATGTGTCGATAAAACCGGAACTTTAACAGAAAATAAAATGGTTGTAGTAGATAATTATGCTTATAGTAGTTTTGAAAATTTATTAAAAGTAAGTTACTTAGCAAGTGAACCAGAAGCTTATGATCCCACTGAAAAAGCTATTATAAATTTTTATAAAAAAGAGAAGAATTTAAAAAAATTAAAGATTAGTATTCCTGTATATGAATATCCCTTTACATCAGAAACTAAAATAATGGGTCACGTATTTAAAGAAAATAAAAGGTATAAATCTTACATAAAAGGTGCTTATGAAAAAGTGTTGCCTTTATGTGGTCTAAGTTCTGAAGAAACAGATATAATAAAAGATAAAATATCAGAATTATCTAAAGAAGGATGCAGAATATTAGCTTTTGCATATGGAGAAACTGATAAAATTGATAAAAATTTAAATAATGTAAGATTAAATTTTATAGGTTTATTGGCATTCGCAGATCCTCCGAGATATGGAATAAAGGAAGCTGTAGAAACTTGTTATGAAGCTGGTATAAAATTAGTTATGATTACTGGTGATAACGGAGAAACTGCAAAAATTATTGCTGAAAAAATAGGGCTAATAAATAATGGTAATGTTATTACAGGAGATGAATTAGAAAAAATAACTGATCAAGAGTTAATAGAAGTAGTAAAAGAAACAAATATATTTGCTAGAGTTCATCCAAATCATAAAATGAGAATAGTTGAAGCTTTTCAAAAAAACAATATGGTTGTTGCAATGACCGGAGATGGCGTTAATGATGCAACTGCTTTAAAAAAAGCTGAGATAGGTATAGCAATGGGGCAAAGAGGAACAGAGGTAGCTAAGCAGGCATCTAAATTAATATTGTTAGATGATAATTTTAAAACAATTGTAACTGCTGTGGAAAACGGTAGAAGAATTTATGATAATATTCAAAAAGCAATAAAATATATTTTGATAATTCATATTCCAATAGCTTTAATAGCACTTTTAGTTCCAGTATTTAATTTACCAATATTATTATTACCAATACATGTTGTTATATTAGAATTAATAATAGATCCAACTTCTTCAATTATATTTGAAAGATGCAAAGCAGATAAAAATATAATGAAAAGAAAACCTAGAAAAATTAATGATAGCTTAGTAAGTAAAAAATATATCTTTGCTTCAATAATTCAGGGATTATCAATCTTTATTGCATTTTTTGGTAGTTATATATATTTACTAAATAATAATTATGCTAAAGAAATAGCTTCAACATTTGCTTTAACTGTTTTAATTCTTTCAAATTTATTTATTGTATATATAAATATGAGTAATACTGAAATAGCCATAAATAGTTTCATTAAAAGTTTAAAAGATAAAGTAACAACCGGAATAAATATTTTAATATTAATAATGTTAGGTTTTATAATTTATGTTCCTTTTGTTCAAAAAATTGTAGGAACAAAAGCATTAAATTTATATCAAATTTTAACTGCAATTTTAATATCTTTAATTTGTACCTTATGGTTTGATATAACAAAAAGAATTAAAAATAAAAAAATAAAATAAAATTTTGTTTTTTTAATTGATAAGCAAATATATTAATTATATAATGAAACTATAGGGTGGTTATTGTATGAAGTATATTAATATGTTGGAATCAGAAATAAAAGAATATATGAAAATATTTTATAAGGAAGATTACCCTTTATTTATAGAAAAATATATAAACACAAAATCACTGCAAAGAATAAATGGAATTGATCTATTTTGTGGCATGGGAAATACAAAAGTACCAGAACTGCAAATGAAATATAAATATTCAAGATTAGATCATTCAATAACTTGTGCTATTATGGTTTGGAATTTAACCAGGGATAAAGTTCAAACTTTATGTGCGTTATTTCATGATTGTGGTACCCCAGCATTTAGTCATGTTATAGATTTTAAAATGGGGGATAGTGTTAATCAATCCACTTCAGAAAAAAGCACAAAAGATATAATAGAAAATGATGAAGAAGTATTACAATATTTAAAAGAAGATGGAATAGATTTAGAGAGTATCATTGATCCTAAAAAATATCCAATTATAGATAAAAAAATTCCGGCAATTTGTGTTGATAGACTAGATGGAGTGTTTTCAACAGGATTGATTTGGGGAAAATTCTGGACATTAGAAGATATCAAAAAATTTTATTCTGTGATATCAATTTTTAATAGTCCAAGACTTTCTATTCCTTCAAGTGAAAGAGCTATGAACTTTGGAATAGAATTAGGTATTGAAGAATCCAGTTCTTATGCTGAGGAATTTTATGAAGGTTGTATAAAATATAGTATATTATTACAAAGTATAGAAGATAAATTTTGTATGGCCATTTTAGGCAAGATACTTAATTTATATGAAGAATTAGGTATGTTAAAACCAACAGATTTTTATACACTATCTGAAGAAGAAATAATAGAGATTATGCTAAATAGTAAATATTCATTTTTATGGAAAGATTTTACAAATATAAAATCAGTTAGATTAGCTGAATCAAATTCTTTTTATAGTATGGTAGTTAATGCTAAATTTAGAGAAATAGCCCCTTTAGTTGAAACCGAACATGGTATAGATGTTCTTACAAAAGTTTCTGAAAAAGCAGCTTATGAATATTTAAAATTAATTGAACATTATAGAAAATACAACAATGCTTTAATGACAACAGATTTATCCACTCGAACAATAAAATTACTAAGAAAGCTAAAATAAAAAGCTAACATTTAATGTTAGCATTTCATTTAATAATTAATTGTTGTATTTATTGTTGTAGTTTTTATTACCGAATCTGTTGTTTCCACGTTCAGCTTTTTTCTTGTCGCGACATTCTTTGCATCTAACTGGTTCATTAGTAAACCCTTTTTCAGCATAAAATTCTTGTTCTCTTACAGTAAAAGTAAATTCTTTACCGCAATCCTTACAAACGATTATTTTATCTTTTTTCTCCACAGTGATACCTCCTTATTGAAAAAATTGTTTACAAGATATTTAAAATTCTCAAAAATGGAAATATCAAAATAATTTATAAACTTTTCAAAGTATACCATATTCTATGCAATTAATCAATACTTTTTAAAAAAATTGTAATCATTTTGTGATAATGTCACCTTAGAACATTTTATTAAAATGTCATCCTACTAAAAAATATGTGTTAATATATTCACTTTAGAAAGAGGCGAATATTATGGAAGGAAATATAACATTAACAATGAAAGAACAAAGAAAAAATGATATCATTATTAAATTAATTGACAAACAAATAACTATTTCTAAAACTTCTCAATTACTTGGATTATCCGAAAGACAAATAAAGAGAATTAAAAAAAATTATTTACAAGATGGAATAAAAAGTATTATTCATAAAAGTAAAGGCAAGAAAACAAATCGCGGGTACACAGATAAATTTAAAACTAAGATATTAAACCTATATAAATCAAAATATTTAGATTGGAATTTTTATCACTTTAATGATACCTTAGAAGATTATCATAATATAAAAGTATCAGATACATTTATTTACAATCTTCTTACAACAAATGGGATTGAATCTCCACATAAATATAAATCAAGAAAGACTTCTCACCCTCCTAGAGAGAGAAAAGAAAATGCTGGAGAATTAATTCAAGTTGATGCTTCTAAACACAAGTGGTTTTATGGTGATGACAACTATTATCATTTAAATGGTGGTATAGATGATTCTACAGGGTTAGTTGTGTCTTGTTTCTTTACCAGAGAAGAAACAATATTCGGTTATCAAATGATTATGAAGCAAATTATTGAAAATTATGGTATACCTGAATGCTTATATACAGATTATAGAACTGTTTTTAAATCAACTAAAAAAGAATTATCTTTAGAAGAAGAAATTGAAGGCAAAGAAATTAATAATACTAAATTTGCCAACATGCTTAAACATTTAGGTACTGATATTATTTCTACTATGAATCCCAGAGCTAAAGGTAGAATCGAAAGATTGTGGAGAACTTTTCAAGATAGATTATATAAAGAACTTAAAATGAAAAATATTAATACAAATAGAAAAAGCAAACGAGTATTTAACTAACGTATTCATACCAAAATACAACTCTCGATTTGCTTTACCTATAGATAATACTAAAAATTTGTTCATTTGTCCACTAGAAAGTTTTAACTATAATATTGATTTAGCTGTTTATAGTGAACATAAGGTTTATCATAATTCTTATTTAAAATACAATAATGCTTATCATGTAATACTTGATAATGATGAGAAGGTATATATTCCAACAAATGAAATATTACCTGTTTATACTTTTGTTGATGGTACAGATCATTTATTATATAACAACAAATGGCATTCTTTAAAAACAATAAAAGATTTTCAAATAAATATTAAAGAATATATGAAAAGTATTAAACCTGCTGAAGAAATAAACTTATCTAAATCTCACAAACCTTTTAATTCACCTTGGAGAAAATGGAATCCAAATAAAGTATTTTAGTCAAGGATGAGCAAAGCGAATTTATCTTAATCCTTGACTAAATAAAAAAGTAAAATATTCTTACATCAAAGCATTACTTTGATGTTATAAATAAATTTACTTGAGTGACATTTTTTAAAAATAATTTAGGTGACATTTTCAAAAAAATTTGACATACTTTTTAAAAAAATATTAAATGATATAATTTATTTGGAGGCAAAAATGAAAATAACAGTTGCTAGTTGGAATATTGGAGAAGACGAAACTCATGAAAAAAATATTGTTGGGTTGGATTCTTATAATTTTATTAAAGAAATGATTGATAAATATAATATAGATGTTATATCTTTTCAAGAAGCAATAACATCATCAGAAAATATGATGACTATAAAAGAGTATATAGAAAAAAACACTGATTTGAAGTATTCATCTTCTTTAGAGACTTGTCCTTCTCATATAAATATTGGAAGTATGATGGGAGTTGTTACTTGTTCAAGATTTCCAATTGATAAAGAAAAAACAGTTATGTTTGAAAATCCTCATATAGAGTATAAAAAAAGTGATACAGTTACTTTGGTAATGCATGATAAAGGTTTTATTATTTCTTATATAAATTCCTTACCTTTGGTAATAGCTAATTGTCACGGAATGCCTTTCTTTGGATTTAAAAGAAGTGCTTTAGAATTTTTAGATATGTTTGAAAAAGCTGAAAAAGAATTATTAGAAATACTAACTAAAGAGGGTAATTTTATTGTACTTGGTGATATGAATCATGGAAGTTTTAAAGAAATATTTCCTAAAATATATGATATTACTAATAATAATATAAATGGAAACACCTATTTTCACAAAAGCGCTAATGAGAATATGCAATTAGATTATATAATGACAAATAAAAATATAAAAACTAATAAAAGTGAGATAATAGATACAAGATTTGATCATAAATTATGTGTAGTAGATATTGAATTAAAATAATTCAATATTTTTTTGTAACAAATTTGTAACAAACAAGTAAAGTTAAAAAGATGGTAGTTCTCTTTTTATAATGAAACTGATATACTTATTATAGTGCGAGGTTAAAATGATAAAATTAAAAAATGTTTCTAAGTTTTACTATAGCAAAGGAGTTGTTGCTTCAGGTTTCTCTAAAATCAATTTAGAACTTGATTTAGGAGAATTTGTTGTAATAACAGGAGAAAGTGGAAGTGGAAAATCCACTCTTTTAAATGTAATTTCCGGACTAGATTCTTATGAAGAAGGAGAAATGTACATTAATGGAGAAGAGACAAGCCATTATACAGAGAAGGATTTTGAAATATATAGACGAAAATATATAGGGAATATTTTTCAAAACTTTAATTTAGTTAACAGTTATACTGTGTATCAAAATATTGAATTAGTATTATTAATTAACGGATATAAAAAAGCTGAAGTTAAAAGCAAAATACTTGATATTATTAAAAAAGTGGAACTTACTAGATATAAAAACACAAAAGTTTCAAAGCTTTCTGGTGGACAAAAACAAAGAGTTGCGATAGCAAGAGCGCTCGCTAAAGATACTCCTATAATTGTTGCGGATGAACCAACAGGAAATCTTGATAGTAGAAGTGCAGAATCAGTTATGAAAATATTAAGTGAGATATCTAAAGATAAATTAGTGGTAGTTGTAACTCATAATTATGAACAAGTTGAAGAATATGCAACCAGAAAAATAAAAATGCATGACGGAAAAGTTTTAGAAGATAAAATTTTAAAAAAATACAAAGAAATAAAGAAAGTTAAAGAATCAAATTTTAAAGATATAACATTTTTTAATAAAATAAGGTTAGGACTTAGAAATACATTTAATGTCGTTCCTAAATTCTTATTACTATTAGTTGTATATTTATTTGTAACTTTAGCTGTGGTTGCTGAATATTCAACTATAAAAAAGCAAGAATATGAAACTAGTAAAATGGGATATAATTCTTATTTTACTGATATTTCTGATAGAAGAATAGTTATAAATAAACCAGATAAGACAGTTTTTACAGATGAAGAATATTCAAAAATAGAAAAATTAGATAACATTGATAGAATTGTTAAAGATGATTTAATGCTTGATAGTAGTGTTTCGCTTAATTCAGATTATTTTTACTTTTATGGATATGCTAAGTCTTTAGATTTATTAAAAGGCAATGTGGATGAAGGAAGAATGTCCGAAAATGATTATGAAATAGTTATAGAAGTAACAAAAAATAATTATTATTTTAATGGAGATATAGAAGGGGTTTTAAATACAGAATATTCTCTTCAAAATAATGCTACATATTCTGAAATATTAGAAAATAAAATTAAAATAGTTGGTATCATTTATACCACAAGTGATAATCTTATTTATGATAATCCTAACTTTTATTTTAGTAATAAAGCAATGGATGAAATAAGAAGAAGCAATAATGAAAATTATAGTACTACAACATCTGTAATAAATGATGTAATGTTTACTTCCTATGATTACTCTAATATGTATAAATTATCTCCAAGCACTAAAGTACCTAAGGGATTTATAGTAATTAGTTCAGATATGGATTATAATTGTAAAAAATATAAATGTAAGAATTCAATTATGAATATTAAAGTTAAAAACATTTATTTTACAGAAGAACTAAACTTTAAAGTTTATAATACTTACACTAAAAAAACATTTAAAAAATATACAGGATACTCTAATTATGATATGAATAATGGACAATATTATATTAATTCTGAAGATTATTATAATATTTATAATAAGGGTTCTTATCAAAGTAGTATATTTGTAGAAGATGTTAAAAAAGTTGATGAAACAATTAAATCTTTAAAAGATATGGGATATAAAACTTTATATGTAAAAGACGCAATTGTTAATCCTTATGGAGATGCATCTAAGTTCTCAACGTTATTTTTAACAATATTTATGGGTGCTGTTACTATTGGTTTATTCTTTATAGCGTACTTTATTATTAAAATAATTTTAAAATCAAGAAATATTTATTTTTCAACAATAAGAATACTTGGAGCAAGTAAAAAGACTGCTAATAGTTTACTTAATATAGAATTGTTTACTGTATTTAATTTAGCGTTTATTACTATTATTTCATTTATAGTATTAGTTTATAATAAGATAATAAATATAACTTATATAGAGGATTTAATAAAATATTTAGAGCTTAAAGATTATATTGTTCTTTATGCAATATTATTTGTTATATCATTCTTAATTACCAAAAGATATGCTAAAAAATTATTTGCATCTTCTGCGATGAACACATATAGAGAAGAGGTGTAAACCATGATTATATTAGAAAATATTAATAAATATTTTAATAAACATAAGAAAAACCAGATTCATGTTATAAATAATACAAATCTTAAATTAGGTGATACTGGTTTGGTAGCATTACTTGGACCTTCTGGTAGTGGTAAAACCACCCTTTTAAATGTAATTGGTGGATTAGATAAAGTTGGTAAAGGTAAAATATATGTAAATAATCAAAGAATTACTAAAAAAACATCATCTAAAATAGATGATATTAGAAATTTAAATATGGGGTATATATTTCAAGATTATCATTTACTTGATAATATGAGCGTTTATGATAATGTAGCTTTAGTATTAAAAATGACTAATATCAAAAATAAAGATGAAATCAAAAAAAGAGTTGATTATGTACTAGAACGTGTAGGAATGTATAGATATAGAAACAGAATGGCAGGTATGCTTTCTGGAGGAGAACGTCAAAGAGTTGGTATAGCAAGAGCTATAGTAAAAAATCCTTCTATAATAATCGCGGATGAACCAACAGGAAATCTTGATAGTAAAAACACTCTTGAAATAATGAATATAATTAAGTCTATATCTAATGATAAACTTGTTATTTTAGTAACTCATGAAAAAGACTTGGCTTACTTTTATGCCTCAAGAATTATTAATCTTAAAGATGGCGTAATTGTAAGTGATGAAGAAAATGATAGTGAAGGTGAATTAGATTATAGAATTGATAATAAAATATATTTAAAAGATATTAAAAAACATACAGAGTTAAAAAAAGATAATATAGCTATAAATATATATAACGAAACTAAAGATAATGTGTCACTAGATATTGTTATAAAAAATGGAAATATATATTTAAAGACAGGAAATAAAGAAAAACTTGAGTTGGTTGATGAATCATCAAATATTGAATTTATCGATGATCATTATAGAAAAATAAATAAAAGTGAATATGAGGATTATAATTTTGATTTTGATAAGATAATTAACAAAAATATAAAACAAAAATATACATCTATATATAATCCAATAACACTATTAATAAATGGATTTAAAAAAGTAATTAATTATCCATTCTTAAAAAAGATGTTATTATTAGGATTTTTAGTATCTGGAGCATTTATTTTATATTCTATTAGTAACATATATGGAATATTAGATATTCAAGATGAAAAATTCGTAACTCAAAATAAAAATTATTTAAATTTAATATTAAATAAAATCAATGTTAATGATTATTTAAGTTATGAAAAGACAGAAAATGTTAATTATATTATTCCAGGAGATTCTTCAATTACTTTTAATATTAAGTATGAAGATTATTATCAGACAAGTAAAATAACAGATTCTATGACAGGTTCTTTAGCTAGTTTATCAATGATAACTAAAAAGAATTTAATATATGGAAGAATGCCTGAAAATGATTATGAAATAGTTGTAGATAAAATGACTATTGAAAAATTATATGGAAATTATTTGGCTCAGCAAGCAGGATTAGTAAAAATAAAAGATATTCTTAATAGAAAAATTTCTATTCAAAATATGGATGATTTTACTATAGTTGGAATATCTGACTTAAAAAGTCCAAGTATATATACTAATGAATCAGTTTTTATAAATATTTTATCTAATGGTGCTCAGTCTAATGTTGTTTATAGATATGAAGAAA
This sequence comes from uncultured Muribaculaceae bacterium, assembly GCA_964396655.1. GTDB lineage: Bacteria > Bacillota_I > Bacilli_A > RF39 > UBA660 > CAYNFP01. The sequence continues at coordinate 111,914 of CAYNFP010000001.1, forward strand.
AAATATCAATAGATGATGGTGGATATGGAAGTGAAGAAAAAGTAATTGATTATAATTTATATAAAGATGAATTAAAATTAGTTAAAGGAAGATATCCTACAAATGATTATGAAGTATTAATAAATGAATCAAATAGTTATACTTATAAAATTGGCAAATATTTAGATATGAAGGTTAATGATAAAAAGTTAAAAGTTGTTGGATATTACCACGATAAACAAAACAGAACTCTATATTTAACAAACTTGAATACAGTAAAATATGATTTAATAACTGATAGTGCTAATATTTCTCTATACTCAAAAGATAAAGCATCTTCCATAGATTATTTTAGAAGTCTTGGTGTTAATATAGAAGATTCTTATGCTAAATCAAAAGAAAAATATATTAACAGTATAAAAGATTCAATAGTAATAACTTTAGTAATTGCAGGTGTAATATTATTAATTTCTCTTGTAGAGATATTCTTAATGGTTAGATCATCATTCTTATCAAGAGTAAAAGAAATTGGTATATTAAGAGCTATAGGACTTAAGAAAAAAGATATTTATAAAATGTTTTTAGGAGAAGTAATAGCTATAACTACTTTAGCAAGTGTACCTGGATACTTATTAATGATATATATATTAAATACATTAGTAACTTTACCCTTAATGAAAGATCAGTTCACATTAAATAGTAATGTACTTATAATAAGCATAATATTAATTTACTTATTTAATATATTGGTTGGATTACTTCCAGTATTTAATACTCTTAAGAAAACACCAGCCGCAATATTAAGCAGAACTGATATATAAGAAGCATTTGCTTCTTTTTTTCTTTATTATGAAACAAATTTTATTGAAAAAGACAGTAAAAAATTTATAAATAATTATTTTTAATTAAAATATATTATAAAAAAATTGTTTAAAGTTTTTATTTTTTATACCAATTTGCCCCACTTCATTGACAGATGAGGCAAATTAGTATAAAATTATTTTGAGGTGAAGTTATTATGTTATATTCTTATAAAGAGGCAGTAAAAAAATTGGGTTCAAAATATAAATTAAAGAAAGCATTAAAAACAATAGCAATTTTTAAAATAGAGAAGGGACTATATAGTAATAAAAAAAATGTCAATCAATTTGAAATCATTAATAAAAAATTTCCTAATGCAATTTTTACTTTAAATAGCGCATTTTTTTATTATGATTTAACCGATGTAATACCAGAAAAAACTTATCTTGCTATTAAAAGAGATTCTACAAAAATTAATAGCAAAAATATAATTCAAGTAAAAGTTATTGATTCATTATTTGATGTTGGAAAAAGCAACTTAACAATTGGTAATACTACCATTAAAATATATGATAAAGAAAGAATGTTAATTGAATTAATAAGAAATAGAAATTCTTTTGGTTTTGATTATTATAAAGAAATAATAAATAATTATAGGGAAATAAAGAATGAACTGGATGTTTCTAAAATCTCTAATTATTTAAGTAAATTTCAAAATGAAGAACATTTGTATAACGTTATCATGAAAGAGATATATTGATGAATATAAGTGAAACTCTTAATTTATATAAAGAAAAGGGATATAACGGGGATACTGCTATCTATAAAATGTGCCAAGATATAGTTTTGTCAAGAATTGCTTCTTCTTCGTTTAAAAATAACGTAACTATAAAAGGCGGCATAGTTATGATGGAATTATCAAAAGACAATAGACGAGCTACAGTAGATATTGATGTTGATTTTATTAAATATTCTTTAGAAGATAAACTCATAGAAAAATTTATAGGTAAACTTTCAACTAATGAGTTAGTATTTAAAATAAGTGCACCAATAAAAAAGTTGCATCACCAAGATTATGATGGCAAAAGAGTCTACATAGAAATAACTGATAAATATCAAAATAGCATTTCTACGAAAATCGATATAGGAGTACATAAAAATTTTGATATCAAACAAGATGAATTATGCTTTGATTTAAATCTATTAAATGAAGGTATATCATTACTTGTAAACTCAAAGGAACAAATTTTTGTAGAAAAATTAAAATCTTTATTAAAATTTGGAATTACTTCTACAAGATATAAGGATATTTTTGATTTGTATTTTTTAATTAATAAGAAAAATTTTGACAAAAATAGATGTTTATTATATATTGAGAAATTAATATTAATGGATAATAAGTTAAATGAAAAAACTGTTTTCGAAGTTAATTCTTCAGTTAGTAGTATTTTACAAAATAAAGTATTTAAATCAAAACTAAGAAACTCAAAACATAACTGGTTAAATGTATCAATTGATGATGCAGTTGCTTCAATTCTAAAATATATAGAGTCACTTGAATTGGTTGGTGTAAAAAACGGAGTATAATAATATATTTTCCAATATAAAAGACAATTTAAATTTAAAACAGATTAACGAGTTAATTGAGGATTTGGAAAAATATAAAAACAATATCATCAATAATTCAAATAATATTGTTTTAAATGAAGTTTATTCAAAAGAAGAAAAATTAAAAATTTTTACACCATATTTTATGGGGAGAGATGATGTTTATATTTAATAAAAAGTATTATATTCCTGCGTGCACAAATGAGTGTAAAAAAAATATTTGTAACAAAACAATGCCCAAATCATGCAAGGCTGAGAAAATAAGCCATTAATTAATAAAGAATATATTGATGAAATATCAAATAGGCTTAATTTAATGTTATAGAAGATAATTTAAAATTATCTTTTTTAATTTTTTTATTCCTTTTCATTTAAACATATTTTTGATACAATTATATTAGAATAGGAGAGCTTAAATGAATACTTTTAAAAAGAAAAAAATTACAAGCAATGAAATTGAATTACTAGATATGTATTTTAGGGCTGCTAATTATTTAGCTGCTGGACAATTATATTTACTTGATAATCCCTTGCTTAAAAAGAAGCTAACAATTAAAGATTTGAAATCAAAGGTTGTGGGACACTGGGGAACTGTTCCTGGACAAAATTTTATATATACACATTTGAATAGAATTGTAAAAAATTATGATTTAAATATTTTATATGTTTCAGGACCAGGACATGGTGGGAATGGAATGGTTGCTAATGATTATTTGGATGGAAGTTATACTGAAATATATCCAAAAATAACTGAAGATGAAGCTGGAATGAAAAAGTTATTTAAACAATTTAGTTTTCCAGGAGGAATTTCTAGTCATGTTGCACCAGAAACACCAGGTTCTATAAATGAAGGAGGAGAACTTGGTTATTCTCTTGCTCATTCTTTTGGAGCAGTATTAGATAATCCTGATTTGATTATTGCTTGTGTTGTAGGTGATGGAGAAGCAGAGACTGGTCCACTTGCAACATCATGGAATGGAAATAAATTTTTAAATCCTAAAACTGATGGAGTAGTTGTTCCAATTCTTCATTTAAATGGCTATAAAATAGCAAATCCAACAGTTATGGGAAGAATGTCTGATCAAGATTTAAAATCATTTTTTAAGGGTTTAAAATATGAACCAATTTTTGTAGAAGGCACCGATAGAAAATCTATGCATAAAAAAATGGCTAATGCTATGGATGAAGTTATTAAAAAAATAAATGTTATTAAAACTAAAGGTGAAGTTGAATATTGGCCAATGATAATATTAAGAAGTCCTAAAGGATGGACAGGGCCAAAAGAATATGATGGAAAACCAATGGAAAATAGCTTTAGAGCACACCAAGTTCCGATTCCTGTAAGTGAAGATAATGTTACATTAATAGAAAAATGGTTAAAAAGTTATCATCCAGAAGAATTATTTGATAATAATGGTTCTTTAATTAAAGAAATAAAAGAAATTTTACCAAAAGGAAATAAAAGAATTGGAATGAATCCTCATTCTAATGGTGGCAATTTATTAAAAGAAATAATTACTCCTGATATCAATAAATATGAATTTAAAATTGAAAAAAGAGGAATGCAGTATACAAGTGATATGTATAATTTAGGCTTTTATATTAAAGACTTAATTTCTTTAAATGAATCAAATAAAAATTATATGATTTTTGGACCTGATGAAGCTTTATCAAATAAATTAAATCAAGTATTTGAAGTTACTAAAAGAAAATGGAATATGAATACTTTTGCTAATGATGAATATATGTCAACAAAGGGAAGAATTGTTGATAGTATGCTCTCTGAACATTTATGTGAAGGAATGTTAGAAGGATATTTATTAACTGGAAGACATGGGTTCTTTCATAGTTATGAAGCATTTATTAGAATAGTGGATTCAATGACTTCTCAACATGCAAAATGGTTAAAAGTTACTAAAGAACTTCCTTGGAGGAAACCAATTTCTTCACTCAATTATATATTAACTTCTCATGTTTGGCAGCAAGATCATAATGGTTTTACTCATCAAGATCCAGGATTTTTAAATCATATATTAACCAAAAAAGCTGATACTGTAAGAATGTATTTACCATTTGATACAAATACATTAATATCATCATTTGATCATATTGTAAAAACGAAAAATTATATAAATGTAATAGTAGCTTCTAAACATGAAAGACCACAATGGTTATCAATGAAAGAAGCTATTGAACATTGCACAAAGGGTATTGATATATTGTCTTGGGCAAGTAATGATAAAGGGAAACCAGATATAATACTTGCTTGTGCTGGAGATACTCCAACTCTTGAAGTATTAGCGGCAACAACAATTCTTAGAAAAAATCTACCTAATTTAAAAATTAGAGTTATAAATGTAGTTGACTTGTTTAAATTAGAGTCAAGTAAAGATCATCCTCATGGATTAACAGAAACAGAATATAACAAATTATTTCCAAGTGATGTGCCTGTAATATTTAATTTTCATGGATATCCAAGTTTAATACATCAACTTACTTACAAAAGAGATAATCATGATAATATTCATGTAAAAGGTTATAATGAAGAAGGTACAATAACAACACCTTTTGATATGAGAGTACAAAATAAAATCGATAGATTTAATGTTGTTATTTCTGCTTTAAAATATGTAGAAATAGAAGACAAAGATAAATTAATCGAATGGTGTAAAGATAAGTTAAATGAACATCAACTTTACACTAGAGAGTATGGTTCTGATATTCCAGAAGTAGTTAATTGGAAATGGGAATAAAGATTGTTTTTACAATCTTTTTTTGACAATAAATAAACAAAGTGTAATAATAGTATTAAAGAGAGAAATATTATAATTTAAGGAGTTAATATTATGAATAAAGAAGTTTTTGAAGCAAATATGGAAAGTGAAAGTGGCTACAGATATACTTCTGGTACATGTACATATGATGAACTAAACCCAAGAGACACTGGAGTTAAAGTTATTATTTCTTCTCGAAAATATCAACAGCCATTAAGACCAAAAGACCAAGCAGAACTGAAACCTGAAGTTGCTGAAGAAATCTCAAAACCAATTGATAATTCTAGAGAATTAAAAAGGACTAGAAGTTTCAGATTTTTTAAAAAAGGCAAATAAAAAATATTTATTAAAAAACTTAAAGGGGGCCTTAAGGAGGAATTATTATGGATTTAGCAATAGCAAGAGCAAATCATGAAGGTTTAACTGGAAGAGAAAATTGGCGTGGCTTTGATGTTCCGGACTTACCAACAGAAGCGAATGAAACACATTCCGGATGCTTTGGAGCAGCTTCAAATGAGCCTGAGGTTTATAGTGGTTGTTTTGGAGGACAAACTGAACAAGGATCAAAAGGATTCACACTTCAATTACTACCATCATATTCAAAAACTTTATTAAGAAATTTAGAGGAAGGCGGAAAATTAAGGTAATATTATGGATGAAGAAATAGCAAAAGCAAATCGTGAAAATAGTAGAATAAGTTATTTGCCAACCACACCGCCGCCACGCAACTTGCACGGTATTAAAGTGGTACATCTTGATCCAAGTCTTTATAGTACATTAGAAAGAAATATGGGATTGCCAGGGGAATTGAAATCAAGCCCACTTAATGTTAGAAGTGAAAATGATAGAATACAATATATAAATTCACATATATCGGCAAGTAAATCACAAGGACTTGAAGCAGTGTCTGCTCCTGAAACTTTTTATCGTAAACTAGAAACTCTTATGTTTCCAGAAGATGGTGAAGAAATTTTTGCACCATCTGGCAATTCCAGAAAATTAGAAAGATAAGAATATTATTTTGGGTATTTAAATTGACAATAGAAAAGAAATAAAATTAAGGAGAAGATATGAATAGAGAAGTATATGATGCAAATCGTGAAAATGGTAGACTTAGATTTGGCTTTAGTACAAGAGATAGCGGACTAATAATACCACTTGATCCAGAACTACAAGAAGAAATACGAACAAGTCGTAAAAAAGATGGAGTAGTATTTCCCCCTATTGGTTTCGGACTTGCTAGAAGAATGATTCACCACACTCCAGAAGAATTTGAAAAGGTAGAAAAAACTATTATGAGTGGTTTAGCAAGTGGTGCTGTTTTAGGAATTGAAGAAAAAATTTCTGCACCATCTGGCAATTCCAGAAAATTAGAAAGGAAATAAAATATGGACTATACAATATCACAAGCAAATAGAGAAAATAATAAATCGTTTTTTTCTTATGAGCCGGTTCCAATCCCACCGCGAAACAAATATGGCTGGGGGTCGGGATTTTTTGATCCTACTCCAATGCCAAAAGAAGAAGAGCAAAGTCATTTGAAAGTTGTTGAGGGTGCTGAAGAACTTCATGCATTACTCGATGATTCATTTTTTAATCCCACATTTAACTTAACTTTAAGCAAATGTAAAAAAGGCGGTGTTTAAATATGGCTTTTAAAGCTTTTGAAAATTCACTTTCAAAAACCATTTGGCAAACTTATAATCATAATGAGCCTGATGAATTTGGTCATCTCCCTGGGGTTCACTATTATCCTCGTAGTAATTCTCATCCATTTGTTTCGTTTGATAGAAATCCCGAAAACTATATTACAATTTCACATATCCCAAATATGCCAAGTATTGTTAATCACCCTTTATATAAAAAGGCATTATTGATGCCAGAAAAAGATGAAGAAGCATTATGCAGAAAAAGAAAATTATATTAAAATATAGAAAAAATGGAAATATAGTATCATCAATTGTTTTGAAGTTACAAAAAACATTATTATTGACAATTTAAGTGAAAGTTGTATAATTTATTTATAAATTGTTTCTTTGGAGTGACACAAAGATTTAAAAGACAATAGTTAGTCAGCTTTAATGATATTAAAGAGCATAGAAATCTATGAAGTAAGGTGGTACCGCGGTAATTCGTCCTTATAAATTATAGATTTTTTTATTTTATAGGAGGGAAAAAAATGAAAGAAAATAAATTTAGAAATTCTTTTTGTGGTACGGTCACAAAAGAGAAAGTAGGGCAAACCGTTAGATTATCTGGTTGGGTTGATTCAATTAGAAATTTAGGAAAATTATTATTTATAGTATTAAGAGATGAAACTGGTACTATACAATTAATTACTGAAGATATTGAAAAATATTTAAATATTACTAGGGAATCAGTTATTAAATGTGAAGGTGTAGTAAGAGAAAGAACTAAAGAAATGATAAATCCTAATATGAAAACTGGTGAAGTTGAAGTATTAGTAAATTCTATTGAAATTTTAAGCGTATGTAATAGTGTTTTACCATTTGAAATAAAGAATTCTCAAAGTGCTAATGAAGATACAAGATTAAAATATAGATTCTTAGATTTAAGAAATCCAATTGTTCATGATAATATTTTATTTAGAACAGAGGTTATTGCATTTATAAGAGAAACAATGAAGGGGATGAATTTTACTGAAGTGCAAACCCCAATAATAACAGCATCTTCTCCGGAAGGAGCAAGAGACTTTATTGTTCCATCTAGAAAAAATAAAGGTAAATTTTATGCTTTACCTCAAGCACCTCAAATATTTAAACAATTATTAATGGTAAGTGGATTTAATAAATATTTTCAGATAGCGCCTTGCTTTAGAGATGAAGATCCTAGAAGTGATAGATTATATGGAGAGTTTTATCAATTGGACTTTGAAATGTCTTTTGCAGAGCAAGAAGATGTATTTGAAGTAGGAGAAAAAGTATTTTATGATGTATTTACTAAATTTAGTAATAAGTATGTAACTCCTCGTCCATTTATAAGAATACCATTTAATGAAGCAATGCTAAAATATGGTAGTGATAAACCAGATTTAAGAAATCCTTTAATTATAACAGATTTAACAGATGTATTTAAAAATACTACTTTTGAACCTTTTAAAAATAATAAAATAAGAGGTATATTTGTAGATAATATTGAGAAGTCAAATTCTTGGTTTAATGAAATAGAAGAATATGCTAAAAGTATGGGTATGAAAGGTATATCAATACTTAGAGTTCAAGAAGATTTAACTTTTAAGGGTGGCCTTTCTAAATACTTAAGTGAAGAAGAAAATAATGAATTAAAAAAATTATTTAATGTAAAAGTTAACGGTGCTTTATTTATAATAGCTGATAAAGAAAAAGCTAATAAATATGCTGGATTTATTAGAACTAAACTTGGAGAATCTTTAGAATTATTAGATAAAACCAGATATGAATTTTGTATAATAAATGATTTCCCAATGTATGAATATAATGAAGAAACTGAATCTTATGATTTTACTCACAATCCATTTACAATGCCACAAGGAGGAATGGATAGTTTACTTCATAAAGAAACCGGTGAAATATTAGCCTATCAATATGACTTTGTATGTAATGGTATAGAACTTGCAAGTGGCGGAGTAAGAAACTATAGTGTAGAAATACTTAAAAAAGCTTTTGAACTTGCAGGTTATGGAGAAGAAGAGGTCAAAAGAAGATTCACATCTTTATATAATGCATTTCAGTATGGAGCACCTCCACATGCAGGCATGGCTCCCGGAATAGATAGAATATTAATGTTGCTAAAAGACGAAGAAAATATTAGGGAAATGGTAGCATTCCCAATGAGCTCTAATGGATTAGACTTACTCATGGGAGCGCCTTCTGAAGTTAGCGAAAAACAACTTAGAGAAGCTCACATTAAAGTAAGAGATTAATTTATAATAGAAATACACTTAATTTAAGTGTTTTTTCTTAAAATAATTGATTAAAATTCAGAATTTTTATATAATTAGATTATAGGAAGGATTAATTATGATAGATATAAATTTGATAAGAGAAAATAAAGAATTAGTAAAAGAAAATATTAAAAAGAAATTTCAGGATCATAAATTATCCTTAGTAGATGAAATATATGATTTAGATATTAACTTTAGAAAGATTAAAACTGAAGCTGATAACACAAGAAGTGAAAAGAATCGTCTTAGTGATTCTATTGGTTCTTTAATGAGAGAAGGTAAAAAAGAAGAAGCAGAAAGTATTAAAACTAAAGTTTCTGAAATGAATAATAAAATATCTTCTTTAGAACTTGAAGAAGATGAACTAAGTAAAAAGATTAAAAAACTTATGTATCAGATACCAAATATAATAGATAAAAGTGTTCCGATTGGTAAAAATGATAGTGAGAATGTAGAAATCGAAAAATTTGGAGAACAAACTAAATATGATTTTGAAATACCATATCATACAGATATTTTAGAAAAATTAAATGGAATAGATTTGGATTCTGCAAGAAGAGTTTCTGGGAATGGATTTTATTATTTAACTGGGGATATTGCTAGACTTCATTCAGCAATACTTACTTATGCTAGAGATTTTATGATAGACAAAGGATTCACTTATGTTATACCACCATTTATGATTCATGGAGAAGTAGTAGAAGATGTTATGAGTTTTGAAGAAATGGATAATATGATGTATAAAATAGAGGGTGAAGATTTATATCTGATTGGAACTAGTGAACATTCAATGATTGGTAGATATAAAGATACAATTCTTAATGAAAAAGAATTACCTTTAACTCTTACAAGCTACAGTCCGTGTTTTAGAAAAGAAAAAGGAGCTCATGGTATAGAAGAAAGAGGAATATATAGAATTCATCAATTTGAAAAACAAGAAATGGTAGTTATATGTAAACCCGAAGAATCTATGAAATATTTTAATGATATGTGGAAATATACTGTAGAACTATTCAGAAGTTTAGATATTCCTGTTAGAACAATAGAGTGCTGTAGTGGTGATTTAGCGGATTTAAAAGTTAAATCATATGATGTAGAAGCTTGGTCTCCTCGTCAAAATAAATACTTTGAAGTTGGAAGTTGTTCTAATTTAGGAGATGCTCAATCAAGAAGACTTGGTATAAGAGTTATAGGAGATAATATTAAATATTATCCACATACTTTAAATAATACTGTAGTTGCACCACCTCGTATGTTAATAGCATTCTTAGAAAATAATTTAAATGAGGACGGAAGTATAAATATCCCAGAATCTTTACAAAAATATATGGGAAATAAAAAGATTATAGGAGGATTAAAATGAGTTCAAATGCTCCAGAAGGAAAACAAAAAAGATACGATTTATTTAAAAGAATAAAAGCTTCTTTAGCAGTTAAAGAAGCTGAAAAAATAGCCATTGAAATGTATAATTTAGGAGTACAATATGCAAATGATGGTACCACATGGCCAGAAATAGAAGCTTTAGGTTATGATAACGAACCCGAATTTGTAAGGGGTTATAATGAAACACTTGAAAAATCAGGAGAGTAGATAAATACTCTTTTTTCTTTTGATATAAAAAAAAATATTAATCATATAATTTTTTAGGTGATTCTATGAAAAAAATATTTCAATATATTGGTATATTATGTTTAACTGGATTTAGTTTTTATTATGCCAATAAAGTAGCAAAATTATTGAATGGCGAAGATACAGTTATGAAGAATATAAATGAATATGCACAAAAGTATGACACAAAATGTATTGAAGGTTATATTACTGATGAAGGTGTTGTTTTGGGAATAAGCGGACTTATTGTAGATACTGAATCCAGTTATTCACAGATGAAAGGTATTGGTTTTGATACATCTTTAATTGATTATAAAGAAAATCCATGTGTTGTAAGTAAAACAAATAATAAAGATAATTATATAATAAGGGGTAATGATTCAAAGAAATCAGTAAGTTTAATAATAAATATTACTAATGGAAAGAATTTAAAGAAAATAGTTGAAGTCACAAAAACTAAAAATGTTAATATTAGTTTTATGATAAATAATACTTTTTTAGAAAACAATAAAACATATATTTCTGAGTTAATAAATAGTAATTATGATTTTTTATATAAAGGAGAATCTGAAGAAGAATTTAAACTATTTTTAAAAAATATAAAATCTATTAAAAAAGATATTGAAACATTTTGTATATATCAAAACAGTGAAGATACATTAAATTACTGTTATAAAAATGATATTAACACAATAAAAGTAAGTAAAATATATTCTTCAAATTATTTATCAAATATTAAAACAGGTTTAAATAAAGGTGATTTTATAATAATGGATGAAAGTTCTGTTTTATCAACAGAAGTGGGAGTTATTATTAATTATATAAGATCAAGAGGATTAAAAGTTGTAACTATTACTAAACATTTATCTAATTAAAATTTGATTGAAATATTAAAAAAATTATGATATTTTATAGTAGAGGTGAATTTGTATTATGGCAATTCAAGGAAACAAAAAAAATATTGTTAAATTAATATTAGAGCAAGAAATTGAAGAAAGAGATGAACAGGAATTAATTGATCTTATTGTAGATAAACCAGTAGCGGTAGATATAGATAAGCAAGAAGAAGCCAATATGACTAAAGGGGATAGAATGGCTGATCTTATAGCCGAAAAAGCAGGTAGTTGGACATTCATTATAACTTTTGCGTCATTTCTATTTATTTGGATAGTTGTTAATACTCTTATTATGAGAGATGCAGCTGACCCATATCCATTTATACTTCTTAATTTAATTTTGTCTTGTATCGCAGCTATGCAAGCACCAGTTATTATGATGAGTCAAAACAGACAATCAAAAAAGGATAGCCTTAGAAACAAAAATGATTATCATGTTGATTTAAAAAGCGAATTAATATTAGAAGAATTATATATACACACTGAACAAATTCTTGCAAATCAAAAAAAGATATTAAAGTATATTGAAGAAACACAAGCAAAAGAAGAAGTAGATAAAAAATAAAATTATGACAAATAATTTTATTTTTTTACATTTGCTTTACAAAAACAGTTGATTTTTGTACAAATGATTACTATAATCTACTTATAAGGTAGTATAAAGTGCTACATATAAAATATTTTTTTATAAATTAAATTTAGGAGGGTTAAATATGGAAAAACCAAAAAAAACAAACTTTAAAAAACCAATTTCTTCAAAAGAAGAAAAATTTATTGAAGAGGAAGATAACAAAAAATCAATTATTTTAATTATTGTTGCTATAATAGCAGTATTAGGATTAATATTTGCTTCAATTTTCTTGTTTAATGAAAAAGAAAAGAAAGATAATGATGATAATAAAGTTGATATAAAGATTCCTGAAGATGAGGAAGACGAAACTGAAGAAGTAGAAAAAGTGACAAGTAAGACAGTAGCGGAAGTAGAATCATATAAAGTTATTTATTTAGACAGAGATGCTAAACAAATTGGAGAAACACAAGAAGTATTAAAATTAGAAGATAGAGTTGATGAAGAGGCTCCTATTGTTGTTGGATATAGATTCCAAGAATGGGTAGAGTATTATGATTCAACTGAAGATATTTATTATTATATTCCAGTTTATAGACAAAATGTTGAAAGAATTCCAGTAACCGAAGAACCTTATTTAGATGAAGAAGATTCAGTTAGTGAAGATACTTACAAAGTAGCAATTACTAAAGTAGAAGAGCCTAATGGAACAATAACAAATTATGAAAAAGATGGAACTAAAACAACCGAAACAGCAGAAGAAGGAACAGAAGTAGAAAGTCCAACTTATACAGTTGAAGTAACCGGAGAGGTTGAAGAATTATCAAATGAAGAAATTGATGAGCAAGTTTCAATAGATGAACAATATAATCATATAATTGCTTTAAGATTTAATGCACCAGTTGGAACTACAAAAGAAAATATTGATAAAATGACTATTAAAGTATCAGCAACAAATCCAGAGGAAACTCTTGAAGCAGATCAATATTACTATAATGGAGAAGATGGAACTCTTACAGGAAAAGATTTACTTGATAGTACAGATGAAGAATACGAAAATGGAGAATTTTATTTCTACTACTATCAAGAAGTAGATACACAGACTAATGCAACTGTAGAAGTATATTGGGGAAATGATCCACAAGAAGATTTAACAGCAACTCCACCAGTAGAAGCAAAACCAGAATATACAGAAGTATATAATGTAGATGTATCTGGTGTAACAACAGAAGAAATTCCAGAATAAAAATTAAAACTCACTTAGTGAGTTTTTAAATTATTAACAAATGATTATTGACTATATAATATTCTTAAAATATAATAATGTTGAAGGTGGTTAAAAATGAAAATAGTAGAAGATTTATCAAAATATAATAATAAACAAATTAAGCAATTGAAATTAGGAAAAGATTATGGAATTGATATAAGATGTTATATGAATCCATTAATTCCTTCTTTTATTATGGAGAGGCGTAGATTAGATTTAGAATGTTCAAAGGCTTATAATAAAAAATTAGAAAAAGAGATATCTGATTATGTAAGAAGATTAAATTAGAAATAAATAAACTCGCTAAGTCGAGTTTTTTTGTATTCTTGTAATATTATTTATATTAATATATAATTAAATTGAGGAAATTATGGAAGTAGTTATAGATGGAGAGTCATATAAAGTTAATATAATTAAAAAAAATAACAAAAATACTTATTTAAGAGTTAAAAGTGATTTGGAAATTTATATAACTACAAATTATTTAATGTCTAGTAATGAAGTAATTAAATTTATAACCAATAATAAGTCTAGTGTAATAGAAATGGTTAATAGGCAGAAAATTAAAAATAAAAAAGAAGATTTATTTTATTATTTAGGTAAAGAGTATGATATAGTTATTTGCAATTCAATTAAAAAAGTTCTTATAGATGATAATAAAATATATATAGATAATAAAAGTAAATTAAATAAATTTTTAAAAGAAGAATCTAAAAAGATATTTAATGAAAGACTAAAATATAATTATGATAAATTTGAAGAAAGAATACCTTATCCAAGTTTGAAAATAAGAAATATGAAAGCTAAATGGGGTTATTGTAGAAAATCTGGTAGTGTAGTGATGCTTAACTTTAATTTAATTAAATATAGCATTGATGAGATTGATTATGTAATAGTTCATGAGTTATGCCATTTTCTTGAATTTAATCATTCAAAAAGATTTTGGTACTATGTAACAAAATATAAACCAGATTATAAAATTAATAGAAAAGTTTTAAGGGAAGAATAGTTGTGTTATAATTTAATATAAGTATGAAAAACTTGATAAAGGAGTATTTTTATGAACATTATTAAAAAATTAAAATCAAATGATGGCGTTTGTATTAAATATCTACAAAAGACTAAAGATGATTTCATTGTTGAAACTGCTTTTGTTGATTATGTAAATAAATATATTATATGTTTTTCTTCTCAATTAGGATGTCCTATAGGGTGTGCTATGTGCTATAATGGGATTTCTAAAAAATTTTATAGAAATTTATCTAAAGAAGAAATAATTGAACAATGTATAAATGTAATAGAAGATAATGAATTAAAAGAAAATAAACCAATTTTATTTGGGTGTATGGGAGTTGGAGAACCTTTTCTAAATTATATTAATGTAATAAATTCAATAAAAAATTTAGATAAAAAATATCCTAATTCAAAATTTGCAATCGCAACCACAGGAATAGATTTATCAAAATTTTCTTGTTTGTTGGAAGATTTAAAAGATATCAAAAATTTTAAACTTACTATATCATTACATGGTTCAAATCAGAAAGTTAGAAACAAATTGATACCAACTAAAACAAGTTTAAAAGAATTAGTAAAAGAAGTAAAAAAATATGAGGAACTTAGTAAAAATAAAGTTGAATGGAATTATATCTTACTTGAAAATATTAATGATTCAATAAAAGACGCATTAGAACTTTGCGATTTACTTGATTCTGGTTCATATATAAAAATAAATCATTATAATAAAATTGAAGGAATAGATTTTGAGCAGAGTAAAAACATTAAAGATTTTATGAATATATTAGAAGAAAAAGGGTTAATTTGTGAGTATTATGAAACTAATGGAGAAGATATTAATGCAGCTTGTGGTCAAATGGCTTCATATGAATACGAGAAAATAAATAAATAGAATAGAGGTTATATGATAGATTCAATTAAAAATGAAAAAATTAAATATTTAAAAAGTCTTAGAAATAATAAAAATATTAAAGAAGAATGTAAATTCTTAGTTGAAGGATTTCATTTAGTGAATGAAGCTATAAAAGAAGGTATAGTTATAGAAATTTTTATACTTGAGAATACAAATATTAATTTTAATGGTAAAACAACTATTATAAATGAGAATGTAATGAAATTTTTAACTACTTTAGAAAGTATTACTCCTGTAATTGCGTTATGCAAAACATTTGATTATGAAGTTAAACCTTATAAAAGAGTTGTTTTGATAGATGGAATTCAAGATCCTGGAAATGTTGGAACTATAATTAGAAGTGCTGTTGCTTTTAATGTAGATGCAATCGTTTTTAGTGAAGATTCTGTAAATATATATAATGAGAAACTTATAAGATCTTCACAAGGAATGTTTTTCAAAATTAAATTAATTAAAACTAATTTAATAAATTATATAAAATTACTAAAAGAGAATAACATTAGAATATATGGAACAGATTTAAAAGGAAGCATTAAGTTTAGTGAAGTAAAAATTCCTGAGAATTATGCTTTAGTATTAGGTAATGAAGGAGCAGGAGTAAGAAAAGAAATATTAGACTTATGTGATGAAAGAATATTAATTGAAATGAAAGATGATTGTGAAAGTTTAAATGTTGGTATATCAGCAGGAATTATTCTTTATAATTGGAGGTCATTATGAGAATACTACCTATAGGGATTCTTGTTAATACTCACGGACTTAAAGGAGAAGTTAGAATAATAAGTAATTTTGAATATAAAGACAGAATATTTAAAATTGGAAATCATTTATTAGTTGGAGAAAATCATAAAGAATTGATAATTAGTAGTTATAGAAGACATAAAAATTATGATATGGTTACTTTTGAAGGATATGACTCAATAAATGAAGTAAATATTTTTAAAGGTATGAAAGTATATTATGATATAGATACATTAAAATTAAATGATAATGAATATTTAGATAATGATTTAATAGGATTAGATGCTTATTTTAAAGATAAAGTTATTGGTAAAATAAATAGTATAGAAATTAATAGTAATAGAAAATTATTTGTTATTAATGATAAATTAATACCATATAATGAGAATTTTATAGAACTAATAGATATTAAAAATAAGAGAATTATATTGAAAAATTTAGAGGGTTTGGTATAATATATAACCAAGAAACCACAAATAAATTAGAATTTTGGAAGTGATAATATGAAAATTGATATTTTGACTCTTTTTCCTACAATGTTTGAAGGTTTTTTATCTGAAAGCATAATTAAAAGAGCAATTCAAAAGAAATTAGTATCAATTAATTTAATTAATATTAGAGACTTTACTCCATATAAAAATAATCAAGTAGATGATTATGCATATGGTGGCGGTTCTGGTATGATACTTATGTGTGAACCTGTTTATAATGCTTTAAAAAATGTTAAGAAAAGGAATTCCAAAGTTATTTTAATGACACCTAGAGGTAAAACTTTTAATCAAGAAAAAGCTATGGAATTCAAAAAAAATAAACATATAATTATTATTTGTGGACATTATGAAGGATTTGATGAAAGAATTACTAGTTTTGTAGATGAAGAAATAAGTATAGGAGATTTTGTTTTAACTGGAGGAGAAATACCTGCGATGGCAATAACTGACACTGTAGTTAGATTAATTGATGGAGTAATAACAAAAGAAAGCCTTGAAAGTGAATCGTTTAACGATGGATTATTAGATTATCCAGTTTATACTAAACCAAGAAAATTTAAAAGAATTGAAGTTCCTGAAGTATTATTAAGCGGAGATCATAAAAAAATAAAAGAATATAGAGAATCAGAAAGAAAAAGAATAACTTCTATTTATAGAAAAGATTTAATGGGGGATAAAAAATGAAATATATTTTAGATAACAAAAGTGATGCGATTAATTCTATAACAGAAAATGATATAAAAGGTTTAGAAATTAAGTCTTCTAATTCTGATAATGTACTTAAGGCAGAAAAAATTACTATAGTCGATGATGAATTAAAAGGTTTATATATAAAACAAAAAATAGATAAAAAAATAATTGAAATAATTACAAAGATGAGATATTTATTAGAAAATAATGACACTAGTGATGGTGATATTGGAATGGTTCTTGATGAAGTCCAAAAGTTAAAAGGTATTATAATAAATAAATATAAGGAACATTTAAGCGCTACTGAATATAAAGCTTTTTTACAAAAAATATTATTAACAGAAGAAGAATTTCAAAGAAAATATAATGCAAGACAAATATATAAAGAAATGCTTATGGAAGATTTTAATGAAAATATGGGCAAAGGAAGATAATAATTTATTAAAAATATATGTTATATATAAAATATAATTGACAAAAATTTTATTTTATAATATTATTGAGTTTGTAGTGGGGGATATTTATGAAAAAATATTATATTTGTACTTTAGTTCAAGTTAGTGAAGAACAAGGCTATATTGGAAAAAGACAAAAGCAGATAACCTCTGAGACAGAGGACATTATTTTGGGTCGTTCAGAGGCATTAAATAATTTTAATTCAAGGACAATAATAGTTGAGAAAACTTTAAATCCAAATATATTAAGGGAAGTTATAACTGGATTGCCAATTCCGGTTTTAAGAGTTAAAACTTGGGTAAAACAACTCCATTATATATATTCGCCCTCATATTTAGTTGGTTCTGATATTCATACTTTTGTACCAATAATATCACAAACAACATATTATGTCGAAGAAACTCGTAGAAATTCGTCTGGTTTATATAAAGTAGATGATTTTCACACATTAAAACAATATTTATTATTACATCCAGATTCTGAAATATATAAACAAGAATTGTTAGCTTATTTTGAACAAGGAAGAATAAAAATGCAAAATAGATTAAAAATAGAAGAAGCAAAACCAGAATTGATGACAAAGCAAACTGACTTTGAAACTTGGCTCAAAGATAGAGAACGTTATAATAAAAGTGAAATTTCAAGAATGCAAAGAGAATTAAGAAGACACTAAAATTTAGTGCTTTTTTTATAACATTTTCTCTGTTTTGTTATAATTTAAAAAAACATTGTTATCATTTTTAAATAAAATTTAATCAATTATTTAAAAAATATTGTATATTTTATAACTTTATGATAACATTATAAGCGTTAATCCGCTTCTTGTATCAATTTATAAGTAAGATTAAGTAGAAAAAGAAAGGAAGATGTAAGATGAATTTAATCGATAAGATTAATAGACGTCAAATTAAAACTGATATTCCTGAATTTAGAGTTGGAGATACAGTTATAGTTGATGTTAAAATTAAAGAAGGTAAAAGAGAAAGAATTCAAGCTTTTGAAGGAGTAGTAACTTCTAGAAAAGGTGGAAGTGTAACTGAAACTTTTACAGTTAGAAAGAAATCAGGCAGTGTTGGAATTAATAGAGTATTCCCAGTAAATAGCCCAATAATCGAAAAAATCACCGTTGTTAAGAAGGGTAAAGTTAGAAGAGCTAAACTAAATTTCTTAAAAGGCAGTAAGGGTGGATTTAAAATTAAAGAAAGAAATTAGGTTTACACCTAATTTTTCTTTTAGGAGGAAACATGAATAATAAATTAAAAGAATTAATTCCATATATAATTATTATAATAGTGGTTTTATTAATAAGAACTTTTTTTGTGACTCCAGCTAGAGTTGATGGAGACTCAATGCTAAATACTTTATATAATGGAGAAATTGTTATATTAAATAAAATATCTTTAAAAACAGATGAAATAAATAGATTTGATATAATAGTTATAGATTATGAAAATGATTTACTAATTAAAAGAGTAATTGGATTACCTAATGAAACTATTGAATATAAAAACAATGAATTATATATAAATGGAGAATTAACTAAAACTCCTATCAAATTTGAAGATACAGAAGATTTCAAAGAAACAACTAAAGATAATGAATATTTTGTATTAGGAGACAATAGAGATGATTCAAAAGACAGTAGATATTTTGGTAATGTAAATTTAAGTAAAATAAAAGGTAAAGTAAATTTTGTGTTATTTCCATTTAAACATTTTGGGAAGATAGAATAGTAAAAATAACTTTATTATAAAAGATGTGAGGTTACAATGAAATCTTTATTTAATTTAGAATATGTAAAAATTAATTTAAATAATTTAGAAAAGGCTTATGAAATTCAAAGACAAGAATGGCCTGATGACCCCGATTATAAAGATTTATATGATAAAGCAATTAATTCTAAAGATGATAATGTAGAATTTTTGGTTTATGAAGGAAAAAAATTAATTGGAATTACAGGTGTAGATGTTTTTGATAATTTTAAAGATTCCATATGGCTAAATTGGTTTACAATTTTGCCAAAATTTAGAAGAAAAGGTTATGGCGAAAAAGTTTTGCTTGATACTATAGAATATTGTAAAAATTTGAATAGATATAATAATTTTAGAATAGATACAACCTATTATAAAGATAGACCAGCATTATTTTTATATGATAAAGTAATGGAATTAAAAGAAGAATATATAATTGAAGATACAATTGATCATAAAAACAATTTTTTAATTTATACAATAGGATTAAATGGAAAAGCTGAGCTTTGGAATAATAAATATTTAGGGTTAAGAAAATATTATGACAGTTGCAAATTAAAATAAAGAAAAAATAGGAGTGAAAGCAAATGAAAATTATTACAATATGTGGAAGTTTAAAATTTAAAGATGAGATGATGAAGGTGGCAATGCAAATGGAATTGAATGAAAATATTGTTTTAATTCCAATATTTCCGATGTCAGATGATAAAATTGTTTTAACAGAAGAAGAATCAACCATACTTGGTAAAATGCACAAAGAAAAAATAAAACTATCAGACGCTATTTTTGTTGTTAATGTAAATGGTTACATAGGTAATAGTACAAAAAGTGAAATTGAATATGCTAAAACATTAAATAAAGAAATCATGTATTTAGAACCATTGAAGTGAAAGAAAATAAAAAAGGAAATAAAATATGAATCACTGTATATTTTGTGATATCGATAATAATAAAGTTGAAAACACTATAATTGATGAGACAAATAAATTTTATATATTACCATCTATAGGGGCGTTAGTAGACGGATATGTGTTAGTAGTAAGTAAAAGACATCTAAATTCAATGTCAGAGCTAACAAAAAGCGAAATGAATGAATATAAATTTATAATAGAAAAATATAGAAATTTATTTAAGAATATTTATGGCAAGTTCCCAATTGTATTTGAACATGGTTCACCATTATTAGATAGTGATATGAAAGCAAATAGTGTGGTACATGCACATACACATATTGTTAATCATCAATATATAGATGAAAATGCAATTATAAAAAAATTAAATTTAGCAACAATTGATAAGATAAATAATATAAGCAATAATAAAAATTATATAATGTATATGAATTCTAATGGATCTTGCTATGTGACTTATAATTTTGAACCCATTAGTCAAATGATGAGAAAATTAATAGCAAAAGATCTTGGATTTGAGAATAAATTTGATTGGAAAAAGGAAATGTTTTTAAATAATATTAATTCAACCATTGAAAAGTTGAAGTATGTAGATAAAGGAAGTGATTAAATATGGAAAATAAAGTTATAAACTGGTATCCTGGCCATATGGCTAAGACCAAAAGAGAAATAAAAGAATTGTTAAAAATAGTTGATATAGTTATTGAAGTTATAGATGCTAGAATACCTTTTAGTTCTCATAATAAAGATATAGAGGAATTTTATAAAGACAAAAAAAGAATAATAGTATTCAATAAATATGATTTATGTGATAAAGACAAAACTAGTGAATTTATTAAATATTATGAATCTTTAAATTATAGTGTTGTAACATGTGATTCTAAGAATAGTGATGATTATAAAAAAATACTAAAAACTATTGAAAATTTAATGATTAAAACAAATGTAAAAAGAAAAGAAAAAGGATTGTTACCTAAAAAAGCTAAAGCTTTAGTTGTAGGTGTTCCTAATGTTGGGAAAAGCACTTTAATTAATAAGATAGCTAATAGAA
The DNA here is from genome assembly GCA_964396655.1 of uncultured Muribaculaceae bacterium. Taxonomy (GTDB): domain Bacteria; phylum Bacillota_I; class Bacilli_A; order RF39; family UBA660; genus CAYNFP01. The sequence goes on from CAYNFP010000001.1 coordinate 133,376, forward strand.
AAATAGCGGCTGTTGAAAATAAACCCGGCATAACAAGAAATATAAGTACAATAAAAATAAATGATAAGATAGATTTAATGGATACTCCAGGTATATTGTGGCCTAAAATTGATACAGAAGAAGTAGCTTTAAATTTAGCAAGCATGTCTATTATAAAAGAAGATATTTTGCCTATAGATAAAATCGCAGTTCATATTTTAAATAAATTAAATAGAAATTATAAAGATATTTTATTTAAAGAACTAGGTTTAAAAGAATATAATGATGAAATAATTATTGAAGCATATATAGTTATTTCTAAATACAAAGGTATAAAAATAATAGATGGAGAGCCAGATTATAGTAGAATAAGTGAATTAATTTTGAATTTAATTAAATCTGAAAAAATAAAAAACATTACTTTTGATGAAATGTAATGTTTTTTTAAGTTTTTATTGTATAATAATTCTTATGGGAATGTTATATTTTGAAAAAAAATTATATAAAAATAAAATTGAATTAATAGGTGGAATTGACGAAGTTGGAAGAGGTCCTTTAATTGGACCTGTAGTTGCCTCTTGTGTAATATTGCCTAAAAATTTTTATGTGAAAGAAATTAATGATTCTAAAAAATTATCTGAGAAAAAAAGAGAGTTTCTATATGACATAATTGTTAAAAATGCTATAAGTATTGGCATAGGAATTGTTTCTGCTCAAATTATTGATGAAATAAATATATATGAGGCTACCAAAGTAGCGATGAAAGAAGCTATAAATAATTGTAATATTAAACCAGAGTATTTACTTATTGATGCAATGAAATTAGATATTGATATACCACTAGAAGCTATTATTAAAGGAGATACTAAAAGTGAATCTATTGCAGCTGCATCTATAATTGCTAAAGTTACAAGAGATAGAATGTTAATTGAGATGGATAAAGAATATCCTGGTTATAATTTTAAAAAGAATAAAGGTTATGGAACAAAAGAACATTTAAAGGCTATTGAAGAATTAGGGGTTTTAGAAGATCATAGAAGAAGTTTTAGTCCAGTAAGAGAAGCAATTAATAGAAAAAAATCTACTGAAAAAGTAGAACAAATATAGTGAATATGTTATAATTTATGAGAAAAGAGGTAAATAATGAAAATTTTAAGTATTAATGCAGGAAGTGCAACATTAAAGTATACACTATTTGAAATGCCAGAAGAAAAAGTATTGGTTTCAGGTAATTTTGAAAGAATAGGAATGGATAATAGTTTTTATAGTATAAAAATAAATGGAGAAAAAATTGAAAAACAAGCGGTTTTAGAAAGTCATAAACAATCTTTTGAAATATTAGTAGATGAACTTGTAAAAAATCATATTGTTGAAGATTTAAATGATATAAAAGGAATTGGACATAGAATAGTACAAGGGGGTTCATATTTTGATAAAAGTGAAATAATTACAGATGAAGTAATATCTAAAATAGATGAATTAAGTATTTTAGGACCTTTACATAACCCGGCTGCTATAACAGGTATAAAAGCTGCTCAAGCGGTAGTGCCTGATGCGGTTCAAACTGTTGTATTTGATACAGCATTTCATCAAACAATGAAAGAAGAAACTTATTTATATGCTCTTCCATATGAATGGGATGAAAAATATAAAATTAGAAGATATGGTGCTCATGGTACTTCACATAAATATGTATCAGCAAGAATGAATCAAATATTAGGAAGAATGAATACAAAACTTATTACTTGTCATATTGGAAATGGAGCAAGTATATCAGCAGTAAAAGATGGAGAATGTGTTAATACTTCTATGGGACTTACTCCCAATGCTGGACTTATAATGGGAACTAGATGTGGAGATATTGATGCAACAATAGTTACATATATGATAGAACAATTAAAATGTACTCCCAAAGAGATGGACAATATATTAAATAAACAAAGTGGATTACTTGGAATAAGTGGAGTAAGTAATGATTCAAGAGATATAGAGCAAGGTATTTATACTGGAAATGAAAGATGTATTTTAGCTCAGAAAATGTATATAAGAAGAATAATAGATTATATAGCAAAATATTATGTTGAACTAGAAGGTTGTGATGCTATTATATTTACAGCCGGAGTTGGAGAAAATTCAATTCATACTAGAAAAGAAGTAATTGACGGATTAAAAGTTTTAGGTATTAAAATAGATGAAGAAGCTAACAACTCAAGAGGAAAAGAAGTTAAAATTTCAAGTGAAGATTCAAGTGTTTTAGTTTATGTAATACCTACTAATGAAGAACTAATGATAGCAAGAGATACTCTTAATTTAATAGAAATGGAATAAAAAAAATGAATAGTATTTATAAGAAAATATATTATGAAATAAAAAAATACAAAACAATTTATGTTGCAAGACATATAGGACCAGATCCTGATTGTGTTAGTAGTCAAATAGCATTAAGAGATTCTATTATTGCTACTTTTCCAGATAAAAAAGTATATGCAGTTGGAAGTGGACTTGCAAGATTTAAATATTTTGGGAAACTAGATAAAATAGATGAATATGAATATGAAAATTCACTTTTAATATGTGTTGATGTACCAGATTTGAAAAGAGTTGAAGTTCCTAATTTTGATAGATTTAAAAATGTTATTAAAATAGATCATCATCCATTTGTAGAAAAGTTTGGTGAATTAGAGTTGATAGATTTAACTTCTGCTAGTGCTGCTGAAATTGTTTTAACTCTTATTAATAATACTAAATTAAAAATGACAAAATCTATAGCTGAGAATCTTTTTATAGGTATTATTTCTGATTCAAACAGACTATTATTTGAACCAGTTGGATACAAACAATTTGATATTGTGGCCAAATTAATATGTTCTTATAAATTAGATGTTCAATCTTTATACAAAAAATTATATTCTAAACCTTTAGCAGAAGTAAGGCTTATGGGCTATATTGCTTCTAACTTAAAAGTAACAAAAAATAAATTTGCTTATATTTTACTTGAAGATGACATTATCAAGTCTTTAGGAGCTGATGCTGCTAGTTCATCAAATATGATAAATGAATTTAATAACATAGATGAAATTCTTGTATGGATGTTTATTACAAGAGATGAAAAAAATGATATGTTTAGAATAAATATTAGAAGTAGAGGCCCATTTATTAATGAAGTTGCTAGCAAATATAATGGTGGGGGTCATAAATATGCCAGTGGAGTCAGAACTAAAAACAAAGATATATTAGAAGATTTAAAATTTGATTTAGATGAATTATGTAAAGATTACATAAAAAGTAATGAACAATAATTAAAATCATACTTGTATTAAGTATGATTTTTTGTTAACATAAAGGTGATAAAATATGAGAAATAAAAAAGGATTTACATTAATTGAATTATTAGCTGTAATAGCAGTATTAGGAATATTGATTGTTTTTGTTGTCCCTAAAGTAATAGATATATTTAATAATTCTAAGAGGCAATCATTTTTGGCTGATGTAAAGAGTGTATACAAAGCAGTAAATTTAAAAGTTCTAGAAAATGAAATAGATAACTCTGAATCCGAAATTTATGATTCAATTAATGAACCAATAGATATAAATACTAAACTAGAATATAAAGCTATAATAACTGATAAAAAAGTTACTTATATTTGTGTGTCAAACGGAAAATATAAATTATATTCAAACACAATAGACTCTGCTGATGATATTACTATGAATGGTGTAGAAGAGGGAACCACTTGTGGAGTAACAGAAAACAGTTTTACAGTTGCTTATGATTGCAATGGTGGAACAGGTACAACAGAATCAAGTACTCACTTATTTCATAAAGCTTCACCATTAACTGCCAATGCATGTTCTAATGTTCAGTCAGATAATTATTCTTTAGCTTTTAGAGGTTGGTCAACATCATCAACAGCTACAGATCCAACATATGATAATGAAGAGAATGTAGTTGATTTAACAAGCACTGTTAATGGTGTAATTAATCTTTATGCAGTATGGGAATATTCATATACTTATACAGTTGCTTATAGCTGTAACGGCGGAACAGGAACTGTTTCGAGTACAGCTCATAGATATAATGTATCAAAAGCTTTAGCAAATAATAATTGTTATAAAATTACCGAAGGTACTTCAGGTAATATAGGAGCATTCAAAGGTTGGTCAACATCATCAACCGCAACAAATCCAACGTATACAGGAGGACAATCTGTAACTAATTTAACAAGCACAGAAAATGGAACAGTAACTCTTTATGCAGTGTGGGGTAATTTATTTGCTTATGCTGGAAGTTATAATGTAATAGCAGATCCAAGCGGTTCTTCTAATTGGAAAATTAAAATATTATCCGGAAGTAACACAAGTTTCACTTTATCTGCTGCTGTTAATATAGAAGCTTTCTTAGTTGGTGGTGGAGGTGGCGGAGCAGATAATTATAGTTGGATAGGCGGCGGAGGCGGCGGAGGCGGTTATACCACATATGCTTCTTCGATAAATTTAAGCGCTACAAGTTATTCAATTACTATAGGCTCTGGTGGAGGAGTTGCTTCAAATGGGGTAACAACCTCTGGTTTTGGCTATAGTGCATTAGGGGGATATGGGGCAACGGGTCAACCCGGAGCAAACGGAGGCTCTGGTGGAGGTGCCGGAGGGCACAATGGTTCTCCTTCTACTGGAGGAAACGGAGGTTCTTATGGCGGAAACGGATATAATAATGCAAGAGGTAATTCTTCTGGTGGAACTGGTCAAGGAGCCACAGTATCAACAAATTCAACTTGTGAATTTAATCAAGGGACTACTTCTGGATGTAATGCTGGAGTGACCGCTTATGCAGGCGGAGGCGGTGGCGGTGCCGGAATGTCTGGAGGAGAAGCTGGAACATCTGGGTCTGCTGGAGCTGGATGTGGCGGAACAAATACAGGTTGCGGTGGTCGAGGCGGAATTGGTGGAACTGGTGGAACTCAAAGTGGTATTGCAGGAATTATTGTAATTAGAAATAAAAGGTAAATATTTGCCTTTTGTTTTTTAATTGTATATAATATTAAATGAAGGTGAGAAATATAAATGGAAATTACAAAAGTAGAAGAACCTATTACTGCGGTTAGAATAACTCAATATCCCTTAGATAATAAAAATGAATTTTTAATTATAGGGAAAAGTAATGTAGGTAAAAGTAGTTTTATAAATACTTTATTAAATAGAAAGAATTTTGCAAGAACAAGTTCTAAACCGGGAAAAACTCAAACATTAAATTTTTATCATTGTAATGATAAATTTTATTTAATAGATGTTCCTGGATATGGTTTTTCTTCAGTATCTCATAAGTTACAGGAAAAATTTGGATTAATGATTGAAGAATATTTAAAAAACAGACCAAACTTAAAACATGTATTTTTACTAGTTGATTATAGACATAAACCAGCAGAAAATGATTTATTAATGTATAATTTTCTAAAATATTATAATTTACCAGTTACCATAATATGTACTAAATATGATAAAATTCAAAAGATGGGAAGAGAAAAGCAAGATAAGGTAATTAAAAGTATATTTGATATAGCTTTAGGAGATGAGATAGTTAATTTCTCTAGTGTAACTAAAGTTGGAAAAGAAAGAGTATACGAAATAATAGATAGTTACCAAAATAATTAAAGTGGGTTTATAAATTCACTTTTTTTTGTTATAATATCTTTGAAACGAGGAATGTATGAAACAAACAGTATGTTTAGTTGGAAGACCAAATGTAGGGAAAAGCAGTTTATTTAATAGAATAGTTGGTAAAAAGATATCTATAATAGAAGATACTCCAGGTGTTACTAGAGACAGAATATGTGCTAATACCAGTTATAATGAAAAAGATTTTTATTTAATAGATACTGGAGGACTTAATTATTCTCCAGATGATTTTAGTGATGAAATAAAAATGCAAGTTGAAGTTGCTATCGATGAAAGTGATGTAATAATATTTATAGTTGATGGAAAAGAAGGTTTAACTTCTAATGACATATTTATTAGAGATTTATTAAAAAAGAGTGGTAAAAAAGTAGTGGTTGCTATAAATAAAGTTGATAGTAGAAAAAGTGATGATAATATATATGATTTTTATGCTTTAGGTTTTGAAGATTATGTACCAGTAAGTGCAGAGCATGGAAGTGGTGTAAATGATTTACTTAATATTGTAGTTGCTAATTTTAAAGAAGATATTGTTATAGAAGATGAAAGTTTATTAAAATTTTGTTTGGTTGGAAGACCAAATGTAGGAAAAAGCAGTTTGGTTAATGCTTTATTAAATGAAGAAAGAGTGATAGTTTCTGAAATTCCCGGCACTACCAGAGATGCTATTGATACAAAATTTGTATATGAAAAAAATGAATATATTCTTATAGATACAGCGGGTTTAAGAAAAAAAGGAAAAATATTTGAATCAGTAGAAAAATATAGTCTACTCAGAAGTTTAAAAGCAATTGATAGGAGTGATGTATGCATGTTAGTTATAGATGCATCAACCGGAATTGTAGAACATGATAAACACATTGCTTCATATATTTTAGATGCAGGCAAAGCTTTAGTAATTGTTGTAAATAAATGGGATACAGTTGAAAGTAAAGATGAGGAAATGAAAAAATGGAAAAAAGATATTGAATATAATTTCCAATTTATTCCTTATGCTAGAATAGTATTTTTAAGTGCACTTACTAAAAAAAGAATACATACATTAATGCCTGAAATATTAACCGCTTATCAAAACACAATGAAAACAATAGATGATAACCTTATTAACGATATAATAAGAGATGCTTATATTGAAAATCCACCAGCAGTAAGAAATGGTAAAAGATTAAAAATATATTATGCTAGTCAAGTAAGCACTAAACCTCCTAGAATAGATATTGAGGTTAACTCTAAGAATCTAGTTCACTTCTCATACAAAAGATATCTTGAAAATAAAATTAGGGAGAATATTGATTTTACTGGAACACCAATTCATATAGAATTTAAAAATAAAGGCGAATATAACTAAAATAAAAGTCTTTCATATAATACTCTAGGAGGAAAATATGAAAGACGATTTTTTTGATAAAATAGAAGAAAAAACTAATATAAAGAAAGATACAATATTGGATTTAGCAAAAAAGTTACAAGAGGGTAATTTTAAAGATGATAATACTTTAAAAGAAATAATACATGAAATTAGTGATTTAACGGGTAAAGAAGTAAGTGAAGAAAAAGAAAAAAGGATTATAGATATGATTAAAAAGGATCAAGTGCCTTTAGATCCAGAAAAATATAAACTTTAATTTTTAAATTCTTTTTCTAACTTTCCAGTATTCCATAATATATTGTAATAAGTATTATTTATTACTAAATCAAATTCTCCAATATATTCATATACATTTGGATTAAAACTAAATTTAAAATCATTTAGTTTTTTATATGGGCTTTTTTCAGAAACATTTCCACTAACCGCATTTAAATCAATGAAACTATAACCCATCTTTTTATAATATTCAATAAATCTGTAATGTAAAAAATAATTTATATTTTGTTTGTTAAATTCAGAGTTTACTCCACTAATTATTAAATTTACTCTAGAATTTTGTTTAATCATTAAAGCACCACCAATTATTTCACTTTTATTTCCGCTTTTTAATTTAGTATTTAATAAGTCAATTGAATGTTTTATTTCCGCTAATTTATTATCTGAATTCATTTTATTTTGAAATAATATTTCATCTTGAGAATTATTATTAAATTCTTCATTTAATTCTTCATTTTCTATAATCATAGTTTCATATTTTTTATTATATACTTCTAAATATTTATAATAATCAACTTCCACTAATAATAAATCAACCATATCACTGTCTTTAAATACTTTATAGAAATCCCCGTAATATGATTTTGTTTTATTAGATTTATCTTTTATTAAATCATAAAAAATATTAATATCTTTTTCGTTTCCAATTTTTAAAGATAAAGAAGAAGTTAAAAAAGAATGAGATTTTTTATAACATTTTTCACTAACAGTATTTTTATCAAATTCTTTTAAATTTATAATTGCGTTATATTTAGGTAACATAGATTCAAAATATAAATTGTTTTTTAACTTTTCATAACCAAATTTTCTCATTAATGATATTAAATTTTTATTATTAACATTTACAATTTTCTTTTTATTTTCATAATCTATTTTAGAATAAATAACTTCTGGATTTATTTTTATAAAAGCAAAATTTTTAAGCAAGAAAAATGCTTTTATTTTAGATGTGAATTCATTTAATAAATCTTCATCTAAATAATTTATTAAAAAACCTCTAGGAGCATAACCATATTTAATAGTTGGTGCGATAGTTTTATATAATATTAAAGAAGCTCCTACTAATTTATTATATTTATAGGCCCCTATATACATAATTTGATATTTAAAGTTTTGCATTAAAACACCATAATTTTCTGTTTGATAATAATTACTTAAAATATGATTGTTTGCAAATTCCATAAATGTTTTTGAATCAATTTCTTTAATAATCATGGCTACCTCCAAAACATAGGAAATATTATAACATATTTGACATATAAAATAAACAAAATTAGTAGTATAATTAAAATAGGATAGGTGATTGTATGAAAGATATTTTAGATAAAATAAAATTAGAATCAAAAATTATTAATAAAAAGGATCTTTATATATTATTTGATAAACTTTTAAATAAAACAAAAAAATCATTTAATAAATTAGAAATCGAACAATATTATAAATGTGATATGGATGAAAATTATGAAAATTATATAAATGGGAATTACGACGCATTAATAAAAGTATTTGACAATTTTTCTAAAGATTGGGCTTACACTATTAAAGATAATATAGAATTTAAAAGATTGCATTTAATAAATAAACCAATTACCCAATATATAAATTATGAAATGTATTTTTATATGATAAATGAAAAAGCAGGAGAAAAAATAAAATGTTTAGATTTTGATAAATCAGGGATTAGATATGAAGAAGTATCTGATTTCATAATTTTTGATGATAACGAATTAATAATAAATTGCCATAATAAAGGAGAATATTTAAAATCATATTATTGTAATGATAAAGTTATGATAAGAAAATTATTAAAAGAATATGAAACCCTTTATTCAAAAGCTATAGATTATAAAAAAATAGTAAATTTAGATAAAAATTTAATAACAAAAATGAAAGAAAATGGTTTGATTTAAATTGTACAAATATACAATTTAAATTAGTTGTAGTATAATTAAGATAGAATAGGTGATTGTTTATGAGTAAAATAAAAAATATAATAGCAAGAGAAATATTGGATTCTAGAGGTATTCCTACAATAGAAACAAAAGTATATACAGAAAACGGAACTATAGGAATGTTTTCGGTGCCTTCTGGAGCCTCTAAAGGTGAAAGAGAAGCTTTGGAGTTAAGAGATGGAGATAAGAATAGGTATAATGGTAATGGTGTTTTAAATGCTGTTAAAAACGTTAATACAATAATAAAATACGGTTTATTAGGAATTGAAGTAAGTAGTCAAAAAGAAATAGATTCTATGTTAACTGAAATAGACGGTACAAGCAATAAATCTAATTTAGGAGCAAATGCATTATTGTCAGTTAGTATAGCATGTCTTAGAGCAGCAGCTTCAGAACACAATGAAACTTTATATAATTATTTAAATAAGAAAGAAAAGAAACTACCTTATGGAATGTTTAATATTGTAAATGGAGGAAAACACGCATTTAATAACTTAGATATACAAGAATTTATGATAGTTCCTAAATTCCCTAAATTTAGTAAAACAATAGAGTGTGTAAGTGAAGTATTCTATGCGTTAAAGAAAATATTAGAAGAAAAAGAATTATCTACTTCGGTTGGAGATGAAGGAGGCTTTGCACCTAATCTAAAAAGCAATAAAGAAGCGTTAGATGTAATAGTTGAAGCTATAAAAAAAGCAAATTATATTCCAGGTAAAGAAGTATTCTTAGCAATGGATGTCGCAGCCTCATCATTTTATGATAAAAAAGAAAAAAAATATAATTTGGATAACAAATTAATTACAAGAGAAGAATTACTTGATTACTATACAGAATTATTACAAGATTATCCAATAATAAGTATAGAAGATCCTTTTGATGAAAATGATTATGAAGGATTTAAATTAATAACAGAAAAACTTGGTAAAAAAATAAGTATAGTTGGGGATGACTTATTTGTTACAAATAAAGAATTACTTAAAAAAGGTATAGAAAAAGGATTATGTAATGCAATACTTATTAAACCTAATCAAATTGGAACATTCTATGAAATGTTAGAAACAATAGTATTAGCTAAACAAAACAAATATATAACAATACTATCTCATAGAAGTGGAGAAACAACAGATCCTTTTATAGCAGAAGCAGTAGTAGCTTTAAACATGCCATTTATAAAAGCTGGTTCAATTACCAGAGGAGAAAGAATTGCAAAATACAATAAATTATTAGAAATAGAAGAGGAATTAGAGCAATATAAATAAACTATATTGCTTTTTAATGAATTATATTAGTATAATATTAATTGAAGGGAGTTTTATAAAATGGTAGATATAACAAGATTTAATAGTTTTAAAAAATTAATCGAATATAACAATAGTATTCGTGAGGAATTTGACAAAGTAGATCAACAAGTACAAAAAATTGTTAAGAAAATTGTTTCTGATAATTCATACAAAGAAGAGCTTTGGAGGAATACAAAGTATATTGAAAAATTGGAAAAATTAAAAGGATTAGGGCTTACAGGGACAATAGGTTATACTATTGATTCTGTTGTAAATGATCATAATAATTATTTAATCGAAGAATTTCATAATACTGATTTATATGAATTATATTGCTCATTAGGATATGAATGTGAAGAATTAGAACAAGTTTTAGTAGTTTTCGCAAGAATTGAAGCAAATTTAAAAACTTTGAATTTATCAGAAGAAACTATTGATGTAATAATTGAGAATATATTTCAAGAATATAAAAGAAGTTTATTGGAAAGACTTCAATATGAAAAAAGTGCTGAGGCATATCGAAAAACAGCTGGAGAAGAAACATATAAAACTGATCTTATGACTCTTGGTTTAAAAAATATGCCATCTCAAAATGAAGGCTAATAAATAAAAAAATATTATAAGAGAATTGTTCTTATAATATTTTGTGATAATATAATTGTCAATAGAAAGAGAGAAATAAAAAATGAGTGAAATTTTAAAGTTTAGTACATATAAAGAAATGGATGCATTTTATGGAGAAATCAAGTCTTTAGATATTGTGCTTAATTCCTTTAGCTATGGAAGGGATCATATGACAGAAATGTCATATATTTTAGAGGATTATTATGAAAAAATTGCAAATAAAGCAATTAAAAACAGCAAAATCGGAGAATCAACACTTAAAATAAAAGAACGTTATAAAGAATATTATAAATATCTATTGAATGAATTTAAAAAATTATTAACAGAAGAAGCAAAAGAATTAATTCCTTGGGTAGCTTATGAAATGAATAGTTTTTCAAAAATAAAAGAAGCATTTAGTTTAGAAATAGAAAAAATAGTTACAAGTGGTGAATTTATAGAAATATTAAAAGAAGCATTATTAAAAGTAACAGGAAGAACTTATTCTTATCATAAAATTTTTGGAAGAATAGTATATGGTGAAATAGATGGGGATTCAGATAAAATTTTAAGTAATAATCCTTTGGGTAAAAAAGAATATGAAATCTTAGTGGCAGATGATTTCCCTTTAACAAAATTACCATTTTCAGAGTTTGAAAAACCTCTTGAAATAGAAATAGAAGAACTGATAAAAGCAAATTTTGTAATATTAGATAATCCTTTTCATAGTGATTTTTCATATTGGGAAAGTCATTTTTGGGAATATGAATTTATTGGTATGCCAAAAGGAGCATATGAAATAATAAATGAAGAAATATTTAAAAGGGTAAAAGAAAATTTAGAAAATAGTGTTAAATTAACTAGAGAAAAATAAAATAATTAAAATTAGATATTTAAATATCTAATTTTTTATGATTTGACATTTATTTATTAATATAATATTCTATATTTAAGAGGTAATTATGATAAGAGGATACAAGGTTTTTAATAAAGATTTTACTAATAGGTATGGTAAGAAGTTTGAAGTTGGTCAAACTTACTCTGCTGATGGTCAAGTTAAGTTTGCTGCTGCTCATGGAATCCATTTCTGTACAAATTTAGAAGATGTTTTTAGATATTTTGATGCTGTTGAAGATGAAGTTACAGTAGCGGAAGTTTCAACAGAAGATTGTGGTGAAAATCTTGTAAAATATGATGAAGAATATAATGGTTATTATGATATGTATGCTTGCAAAACTATAAAAATAGAAAGAGTGTTAACAAGAGAAGAAATATTTGAGATGATTATGAAAAAGGGGGAAATTTCAATAAGAAAATTTTTAGCTACTTATAAATTAAATGAAGAAGAGAGAGAAAAATTTTTAAGAATGAACACTAATAAATTTTTAAATGGAATATTTGAATATTATCAAAATAAAAATACTTCATATTTTAAATAAAGGAGATATAAATGATAGATTTAGCAAAATATAGAGACTTTGAAGAATTAATTAACTATTATAATGAAATTAAAGAAGAGTATGAAGATTTGAAAGAAGTTGTAGATGAAATAGATAATTTTATTGTTGCTAATCCGAGTTATTTACTTGAAGTTAGTCAAGAGTTTATTGAAAATGTGAAAATGACAATTCCAAGTATATTTAAACAAAATGATTTAATAAATTATGAGAGATATAGATATGTGGATTATCTTATAGAAGAATTTCATAATTCAGAAATTTATATTACATATTTATATATGACATATGAAGTAGATCAAATTGGTATTATATTATCCGCAATGTATAAAAATGACAACTTGCCAGAAGAAACTGTTAATAAAATAAATGAATTTATATTTGAGGAATATAAATTATTAAGAAAATAATATTATTGACAATAACAAAAGAATTAAGTACAATATTTTCTTGAAATGAGGAATATTAGATGGAAATATTAGAAAATTTTAAAAGTTACGATGAATTAAGGGCATATTTAGATAATTTAGAAATTATTGAAAATGAAGAAGATTATGTATCTTACTTTGGAACATCTTATGATAAAGACTTTAATATAGAAAAATATTGTGAAGAATTAGCTAAAAAAGAAATTCAAGAAGCTGAAATTAGTCAAAATTTGATACAATATGAAAAAATAAAAATAATTGAAAAATATAAAAGATATGCTAGATATTTATTAGGTGAATTTGAAAAAACATATTATGAAGATATGAAAGAATTACTTCCTTGGTTGGTTTATGAAAATAAAATTGCTGAAAAAATTGAATGTAAAATACGTGATTTTAGACTTAAAATGTTGGAAAGTAAAGAATATATAAATATTATTATAGAAAAAATGCTTGCTTTTACTGGAAAAAACTATTCTTTAAAAAAACTTACTTTTAAAACTAAAGGGAAGTTATCTGGTGGACAATTTGAAAAATTAAGTCCTTGGTGGAATGATGAAGAAGTAAATTTATTTGTAATTGTATCAGATGATTATGATATACAAAAAGTTCCATTTGAAGTCTTTTCAAATCCTAGTCAATACCCGGAGTATTATAAAAATTTCGATTTTATTTTATTAGATAAAAACGGGATATATGTATGGGCGTTATTCGGTATGCCTGAAGAAGTTTATGATGAATTAAATGAAATAACTTTTCAAAAAATGAAACTTGAACTTGCAAAAAAATAAAATAAAAAAACTGCAATTAAGCAGCTTTTTTTGATGTTCTAATTTCAGAAGCAGAAAGTCTAACTTTCTTACCTCCAACTTTAACTGTTTGTAAATTTACTTTTTGAGTCATTTTAGTAGCCTTTAATGAAAAAGGTCTATTATTTCCACTCATATTATTTTTCTTTGATACATTCTTAGCCATTGTTATTCCTCCTTCGAAATCTCTTAATAATTTATCATATATTTACTAATAAGTCAATTATTTGTTATAATAAATTCAGAAAGAGAATATTGTTATGAGTATAATACCATTAAATATTAAAACAAATTATGAATTATTATCTAGTATTATAAAAATAGATGATTTAATTAATTATGCTTTAAAAAATAATATTAATGTTTTAGGTATTACTGATAGTAATTTATTTTCTTTTATGGAATTTTATGAATCTTGTAAAAAGAATAATATTAAATCTGTTATTGGTATAGATTTAGAAGTAAATGATATTAGATTTATATTATATGCTAAGAATTTTGAGGGGTATCAAAATTTATGTAGAATAGTGTCTCAAAAGAATATTGATTCTTTAAGTTTAGAAAATATTAAAAATAATAAAGATAACTTATTATGTGTATTAAGAAACATTAATAATGAAAGTTATGAAATATTAAGTAAAGTATTTGATGAAGTATATATTAGTTATAATAATGAATTAAATAAAAAAGATGCTTTAATAATAAGTGATAAAGTTTTATATATGAATGAAATATTATGTTTTAATGAATCCGATTATGAATATTTAAAATATTTAAAAATGATTAAAGATGGTAAAACTATAGATAATATAGAAGAATATAATTTTGAAAATAATTCTTTTAATTTAAAAATTAATTCTTTCGATTTAAAAACCAATGAAGAATTTATCAAATTAATTGATTTAGAATTACCTAAATTTTCTTTTAAATTACCAAAATACAAATCTAATTCAAATGAATATTTAAAAAGTTTATGTAAAAAAGGATTAGAAAAAAGACTGAATAATAATGTAACTGATATATATAAAAATAGATTACTTTATGAATTAGATGTAATAGAAAATACTGGATTTGTAGATTATTTCTTAATAGTTTATGATATTGTTTTATATGCTAAAAAGAATAATATATATGTTGGTCCTGGTAGAGGAAGTGCGGTAGGTAGTTTAGTAAGTTATAGTCTTGGAATTATTGATATAGATCCATTAAAATATAACTTAATGTTTGAAAGATTTTTAAATCCAAATAGAGTAAGTATGCCTGATATAGATATAGATATAAGTGATATAAAAAGAGAAGAATTAATAGAGTATGTTAGGGTTAAATATGGATACGATAAAGTTGCTAATATAATTACTTTTAGTACATTACTTCCTAAACAGGTATTAAGAGATGTTGGTAGAGTTTTGAATATAAGTGTAAACAAAATGGATACTTTACTTAGTTTACTTAAAGATAAAGATAGTTTAGAAATTTTAGAGAATAACTCTAAGTATAAAGATTTAATTTTATTTAACAAAGAATATATAAAATTATTAGATATTTCTAAAAAATTAGAGGGACTAAAAAAACACGCTAGTATTCATGCGGCTGGTATTGTAATAGATAGTGAACCTTTAACTAATAAAGTTCCTTTATTTAAAAGTGGTAATAATATTTTAGTTGGATTTGATAAAAAACATATTGAAGAACTTGGTATATTAAAAATAGATTTACTTAGTATTAGAAATCTTTCTATTATTGATGAAGTATTAAATAAAATAAAAGAAACAACTGGAAGGTATATTAGTTTAAATGATATACCAATAGACGATCATAAAACAATAGAAATATTTGCTAAAGCTGAAACTACCGGAATATTTCAATATGAAAGCTCTGGTATTAGAAACTTAATTCGTAAGATGAATGTTAAAAATTTTGATGATTTAGTTTTAGTTATTGCGATGTTTAGACCTGGTCCTATGAGTATGATTCCAACTTATTTGAGAAGAAGAGAAGGAAAAGAAGCAGTTACTTATCCAGTAAAGGAATTAGAACCAATTTTAAAAGATACATTAGGTATAATGGTTTATCAGGAGCAATTATTAGAAATATTAAATGTAATGGCGGGTTATACATATGCTGAAGCTGATGTAATAAGATCTGCTATTAAGAGTAAAAACGAAGAAATATTACTAAAAGAAAGAACTAATTTTGAAACAAGAAGTTTGAAATTGGGATTCAATAAATCTGACATAGATAATGTTTATAATATGATAGTTAGATTTGCTAATTATGGCTTCAATAAATCTCACTCAGTTGCTTATGCTATGGTTGGTTATCAAATGGCTTATTTGAAAGCTAATTTTAAAAATATATTTATGATAAATTTATTAAACAAAGAAATTGGAAGAGAAAGTAAAACCAAAGAATATATAGAAGAATCTAAAATATTAGGATTAAACTTTAGTGGGATAGATATAAATGAAAGTTGTGATATTTATTATAACAAGGATGATAAAATTATCTTACCTTTAGGCATTGTAAAGAATGTTGGAGATATTGCTATAAAAAGAATTTTAGAAGAAAAAACAAAGGAAAAATTTAAAGATTTCTTAGATTTTTGTTCTAGATGCTATAATAATGCAGTTAATAAAAAAGTAATAGAATCTTTAATTTTAATAGGTGCTTTTGATAGATTTAATTACAATAAAAAAACATTAATAGAAAATTTAGAAGAAATAATAAATTATTCTTTACTATGTCAAACGCTTGGGGAAGATAATGTTATACCTCCAGAGATAGAATCATCTGAAGAATATGAAGATAGTTATTTACTTCAATCTGAAAGTGAACTTTTAGGCTTCTATTTTTCTAATCATCCGGTTACAAAGTATAAAAGAAATATAACCACAACTGATATAAATAAATATTACGATAAAAATATAAATATGATTTTATTATTAGAAAGTATTAAAGAAATAAAAACTAAAAATAATGATAAAATGGCATTCTTAAAATTAAGTGATGAATATGGTTTAATAGATGGAGTAATATTTCCAAACTATTATAAAGAGATATACAATTTACTTAGAAAAATGCAAGTTGTAAATATTTATTGCAAGGTAGAAAAAAGATTAAATGAATATCAACTTGTAGTAAATAAAATAGAGATTTTAAAATAAAGTTGAATAAGTTAGAAGTAATATGTTATAATTTTTTTATAGAATAGTGAGTGATAAAATGAAACAAAGAGTAATAAGTGCAGTTATAGCTTTTTTAATAGTAATACCAATTATGGTAATTGGAGGATATTTATATAAGGGTGCAGTTATAGCTTTAGGTATTATAGCTATGTTAGAATTAATTAAAGCAAAATCTAAAAACAAACAAACACCTTTGTTAATTAAAATAATAAGTATTTATAATTTTGTTTTCATGATGTTAATAAATATAAATAATAATAATTTTTTATTAAATATGCCTTTTAAATATTTAATCTTGAATTCGATATTGTTATTTTTACCATTAATTTTTTATCATGATAATAAAAAATATAGTATTGAAGACGCAACATTTTATTCTGGATTAACATTATTTTTAGTGTTAGGCTTTAATGCCTTAATGATGATTAGATCTTATAATGTATATTATTTAATATTTTTGCTTTTAATTACTATTACCAGTGATACATTTGCGTATTTTGTTGGTACATTAATTGGTAAACATAAAATGTGTCCAACGATATCTCCAAATAAATCTGTTGAAGGTTTTATTGGAGGATTAGTATTTGGAACATTTATTACAACATCAATTTATGTTGTAACTTTTGATTATACTGGAAACATATTTTTGTTAATATTAGTTATAATGTTATTGAGCATAATGTCTACATTAGGAGATTTATTCTTTAGTTTTATTAAAAGATATTATGATATAAAAGATTTTGGTAATATAATGCCAGGACATGGTGGAGTACTTGATAGAGTAGATAGTCTATTATTTGTATTATTATCATTTTGTCTAATTATAAGTTTTATGTAAGGAGAATATATAATGAATTTTATAATTACGTTTTTAGTTCTAATATTAATATTAGGAACAATAATTTTAATTCACGAACTTGGACATTTTATTGCAGCTAAGAAAAGTGGAGTATATGTAGAAGAGTTCGCTATTGGTATGGGGCCCAAAATATGGAGCAGTAAAAAGAAAAAAAATGAGACAACATTCTCATTAAGAATATTTCCAATAGGTGGATTTGTAGCGATGGCTAATGAAGAAAATCCTGAAATGAAAATAAGGAAAGATCAAGTTCTTGAAAATAAAACATTTATTCAGAGATTTTTAGTTTTAATAATGGGAATATTATTTAATTTTGTTTTAACAATAGTATTACTTTTTTTAAATGGATTAATTTATGGAAGTCCAGTTCAAACACCTGTTGTTGGCGAAGTTGCTAAAGAAAGTGCAATCTATGAAGCAGGTATTAAATCTGGCGATATTATTAAATCAGTTAATGGACAAAAAACCGAAACCTGGGATGATGTTTTATTAGAAATATCTGTTAAAAAAGCAAAAGAAAATTATGAATTCATTGTAGAAAGAAATAATAAATCATATACATATAAAGTAACTCCTCAAATCAAAAAAGTGGACGGAGAAGAACAAAGAGTTTTTGGTTTTTCAATTTCATATTCAAAGAATTATGGATTTGTAAATGCTTTAAAATATTCAGTAAATGGATTTTGGGATATGCTTAAATCAATAACTAATATATTAAAAGATTTATTTGTTGGATCAATATCAGTTAATAACTTAAGTGGCCCAGTAGGTATTTATACAGTAATAGATCAAATAAAGGAAACAGGACTTGAAAATATAATTTATTTAACTGCATATTTAAGTATTAATATTGGGGTAATAAATTTACTTCCAATACCTATATTTGATGGAGGAAGAATTCTATTATTAATATTTGAAAAAATAACAAAAAGAAAAAATAAAAAATTAGAAAACATTTTAAATGTAATTGGCTTTTTCTTATTAATATTATTAATAATATATGTAACATTTAATGATATATTTAAATTATTATAGAGGTTTTTATGAGTGCATTAGAAAATAAAGAAATATTAAAATATTGTCCAAATTATTATAAAATTATTAATCAAGAGTTTTTAGAATCAGATGTTGTTTCTATGAAGCTAATTCAAATATTTCAAGAATTTGTCTTTAGTGTTGATTTAAATAAAAAAAATGAAATAACTATTATGAATAAGCTTTCAGAAGCAATTACTAAATATTTTGATGATGGAGAATTTAAAAAAGAACTAGTTAATACTATATCAACATTAAAAATAAAGACTGGAATTGATAATGTTCTTCTTTATATAGCAGAAAAAATAATTGAAGCTTATAATAAGTATTTAGAGTATTATACTAGGAATTTATATATTCCTAGATGGATATAATTAGACTTTTTAAATAAAATATGTTATAATTTTAAGGCTTTTATGTGAAGTGAGAAATATGGAATATACAAAAATATACAATGAATTTAGAAAAAATAATAAATTTAAAAAATTAGAAAAAGAAACACATCATGGATGTGACAGATTGTCACATACAAAAAGAGTGGCAAAACTTAGTTATCAAGTATCTAAATTTTTAAATGTGGATCAAACCTCTGTAACCAGAGGTGCTTTAATGCATGATTTTTTCTTAGATAAAGAGTTAAAAGATTTACCTAAAAAGAATCATCCTACTTTAGCTTATATAAATTCAAGAAAATATTTTAAACTTAATGAAATAGAAGAAGATATAATAAAAAGCCATATGTATCCGATTGTAAAAGTAAAACCGATATATAAAGAGTCGCGTGTTGTTTGTTTTTGTGATAGAATAGTAAGTATATATGAATTTCTTAGATATCAATTATATTCATATTCAAGTATATTCATAATATTTGTTATAGAGTTTTTAAAATGATATTGTCCTCGTAGCTCAGTTGGATAGAGCAATCCCCTCCTAAGGGATAGGTCATCAGTTCGACTCTGATCGAGGACGCCATATTTTGATTAATTTAAGTCTTGAAAGCTAATGTTTTCAAGACTTTTTATATTAATCAAAGTATCATAATTTACCACAAAGTATTTTAAATAATTATAATTTTTGGCACTTTTTATGGCACTCTTATAAAAGGGTTAAACTATCGATAAATAAAGGTATAAATAAGATTGCCATATAAATATTAAACGACTTTTAGTCGTTTTTTTCTTGAGGTTTTAATATAAATTGGTCAGAGTATTGAAAAAAGGTCAAAATTATGCAATAATATGTAATCAAACAAGGGGGAATGTTTTTTGAAAACAATAGGAATAATTGGTGGTATGAGTTATGAGTCATCAATTCATTATTATGAAAGAATAAATAAGCAAGTTAATGATAGACTTGGGAATTTAAATACGGCTAGAATTATTATGTATAGTGTTAATTTTGAAGAAATTGAGCCGTTGATGAGGGCTAATAGATGGGACGAAATTGCTGTTATTTTAACCGATATTGCAAAGAAGTTAGAATTAGTAGGTGTAGATGTTATTGTTATAGCAACAAACACAATGCACAAATTGTATGATGAAATACAATATAATATTAATGTTCCAATGATACATATTGCTGATACTGTTGCCGAAAGATGTATTAATCAAGGTATTCAAAATGTTGGTTTATTAGGTACGGCATATACAATGAGAGAGGCATTTTTAAAGGATAGATTAGCCCAAAAAGGTTTAAATGTAATTGTACCTGACAGTGATATAAAAATAGATGAAATAAATAGAATTATTTTTGAGGAGTTATGTGTCGGAAAAGTTTTAGAGGGGTCAAGAAAATATTATAAAGAAGTAATCGAAGAATTATCAAAACGATATGGTGCAAGAGGTATTATTTTAGGATGCACTGAAATTGAAATGCTAATTTCAAAAAATGATGTTTCAATTCCTTTATTTGATACAACTGAAGCTCATATTAGTGGTATAGTTGACTATGTAGCTCCAAGAAAAGTATTAAAATAATGGTGCAATTATGAGTAATATTGAAATTATTAGACAATTACAAGAGCAATATCGAGATGTTGATAAAGGTTTATTAATAGCATATGTCAATGAGTTAATCAAAACTGAATATTTAAGATATAATGATAATGAATTATATTTTAATATAAACTTTGAAAGTATTTTATTAGGAAATCAAGAGCCAACAACTAAATTAGATTTTGCAATTGCCCAAGCAATTTTTATCACTTTACAACCATTAAGGAATGATATTGATAGCGAAAATATTGAACAAGTTATGTTAAGTTGGAGTGGGTATATTTTATATAGAGATGTTAGGAAAGGTGAATACCCCAAAGATATTCTTCATTATTTTGATGATGAAGATTTTGAAAAAATAGATTTAATGTCTATAGATAGAGAACAAATTAAAGAAGCAATCGAGTATGATAAGATGGTTGATTGTGATAAAAAAGAAAGATGTACTAAAGTTTTATGCGAAAAAATAGCTAAAGTATTATCAAGACAAACAGGAATGGATGATGAAGAATTTGATATTAATGTTGTTCTTATCAATTATAGATTTTTAAGAATACATCCATTTTATGATGGGAATGGTAGGGTTTCAAGAATGCTTTTAAATTATATGCTTAATGCACGAGACGGATATTTTCCAATAGCTTTAAATGATGATGAAATAAAAGAAAAAATTACTTATTATAAACAACTGAGTAAATTATTTTATACAATTTTTATGGGACTTTATCTTTCTGGTTTAGAATATGACGATGAGGGTTCTTACGAATTAGAAACTGAAGAGAGTTTTTTTGAGAATGTTTCTAAGTATATAAAAGGAAAACAAAATCGTGCAAAAATAATGTTAGGAATAGAAACTTTAGCAGAAATAAAAAAAATCTAAAAAGCAGTTGATGAAAAGCCATGTAGACTCATGTTAGAAAACAACAGGCATAGGTAGTCGATTCGATTCTGATCGAGGATGCCGAATTTTAAATTAAGTTCTGTTTTCCAGAACTTTTTATGTTATAATAATTTTAGGGTGATATTATGAAAGATAAAATAGCTTTAGTAACTGGAGGAACATCTGGAATTGGCAAAGAAATAGTAAAAGAATTATTAAATGAAGGTTTAAAAATAATTATTGTTTATGGTCATAATGTGGATCAAATGAACAGTACAAAAAATGAATTTAAAGAATTTGAAAATAGCTTATTCTTTATACAAGGTGATGTTTCAAAAGAAAATGAAGTAAAAGAATTATTTGAAGAAGTTTCTAAAAGATATAATTGTTTAGATTTTTTAATAAACAATGCTGGAACAAATGTGGATGAAGATATAGAAAATGCAAGTTTAGAAACTTATATGAAAGTTGTAAATACAAATTATATAGGAAAAATGTTATGTATAAAATATGCTACACCATTATTAAAAAAGTCATCATATGCTAGTATTATTAACATTGCTTCAAGTTTAGGAATAAAAGCAGATACAGAGTGTAGTGCTTATTGTTGCTCAGCCGCAGCAATTATAAAATTAACTGAGTGTGCTGCATTAGAATTATCTAAATACAATATAAGAGTAAATACTGTAAGCCCAGCATTTACACCAACACCACTTTCTTTAGCTGGTTGGACAGAAGAAGAAATAAAAGCAAAAAAAGAAAGAAATTCAAGGCACAGACTAGGAAAAGTAGAAGATATAGCAAATGTAGTATTATTTTTAATTTCTGATAAAGCAGATTATATAAATGGGGAAAACATAAGAGTAAATGGCGGTAGTCTTTTAAAATAGGAGGTTTATATGAAAATATCTACTAAAGGAAGATATGCTTTAAGAGTTATGATTGATTTAGCTATGAATAATAATGATGAATTTATATCTATTAAAGAGATATCTGAAAGACAAGAAATATCTAATAAGTATTTAGAACAAATAATATCAAAATTAAATAAAGCTGGGTATTTAAAAACTGCTAGAGGTAATACTGGCGGATATATGTTAGCAAAATCTCCTAAAGAATATAAGATAGGAGATATATTAAGAGTAACAGAAGGAAATTTATCTCCAATTAAATGTATATCAGAAATTACTTGTAATAGAAAATATAATTGTAAATCATATATTTTTTGGAAAGAGTTAGATGACATAATTGAAAATTATGTAGATAGTAAAACATTAGAAGATTTAATTAAATAAGGGAGGTTTATTATGAAATTACAAAGAGGAAAATTTACAATTGATAATATTAAAGATTTAGACAAAGCAGAACTTGATCCTAAAGATGGTATAAGAAAAGTTATAGATTTAGATTATATGGGGCAATTTGAATATGAAGGAAATACTATTCCAATTTTAAGAATGTGGATGCAATATTATGGAGATAATTATGTATATCAACCATTAAATGTATTTTCAAAAAATGGAAAGCAAATGTATGTTTTTTATGATTCTAATTCTATTACAGAAGAAGAAATAGAAAAGATAATTCAAAGAAAAATAGAGATAAATTATTCATTATATAGCTATATTAATTATCCAGATGAAGAATTTTATAGTGATTTTTGGTGGGATATTAATAGTGCTTATATGATTTTCTTTGGCGAAGAAAAGAAAGATTTAATTGAATATTTTCTAAATACCACTTTAGAACGAGATGGTGGTAAAGAAGGAATAAAAAGAAAATTAATTTCTAGCGGAATAAAATTAAAATAAAAGAATCCCAAAAGCGGATTTTTTTATTTGACTTAATAATAAACTAATTTTACAAGTCCTATTAGATTAGTATGAATTGGAGTGGCGATTATGAATGACATATATTTAGACAATGCTGCGACTACAAAATTAGATTCAAAAGTATTAGAAGAAATGATGCCTTATTTAACAAAATGAATATGGTAATGCTTCTTCTATATGTAAACTTGGAAGGAATAATAGAAAATGCTTCAGGAGTAGGAGAGGTCGGAAATCCTGTTTGTTGAGATATATTAAAAATATATTTAAAAGTAGAAAATAATGTTATAACAGATGTTAAATTTAAAACGTTTGGTTGTGGAGTTGCAATTGCATCAAGCAGTATATCAACACAATTGATTAAAGGAAAAACAATAGAAGAAGCATTAAAAATAACTAATAAAGATGTTGTTGACTTTGTTGGGAAAAATAATATAATAATAGTTATTAATTACGAAAGAAGGATTTTAAATTATGGTGCCAATAATAGTACCTTTTGTCCCATTTTCAAATACAACAATTGTTAACAAAACAATTGTTTATAGTGATACGGTTTTAAATATAAAAGAATTAGGGCAAAATTTAAGAGTTACAACAATTTCTGATGTTGGAGAATATTCTTTTGAAAGGTGTTTAAAAATAATTTTTGAAAGTAACCCAAATGTAATATTTAATACAATACAATATTCTAGAAGTGAAAATAAAGTATATTTTTATACAAATTCTGAGATTTCTACAAAAGCTTGGAATGATACAAAAATCACAAAAACGGAATATTCAGCTCTTAATACTGAAGTGTTAGAAGATTTAAAACAATTATTTTTAAGTACTCCTAAAATAGGAGAAGATTATATATCAATATATTCTTTAGGAGTGTTTTTAAAAGATAAATATTCTGAAATTCAAGGGGAAATAGATGAATTTAAATCGATTCTGGATGATAAAGCAAAAGAATTTATAGGAAAAGATTATACTTTTTTGATTAGTTTTGATTGGTCAACCCATGAACTATGTATTACCTTTGTTGATCATTATAGCTATAAAGATAAATCTTTAGACAGAGATCATAAATATAGATTTAGTAAAAAAGATGGTGATTTATATATAACTCAATCAGAAAACGGATGGCTCTATAAAGATAAAATTATTCCTTATTTTGGAAAAGAATTATCTGATTTATATGATTTATTTATAAAAAACAAATACTTTTATACTGTAGATAAAAGCAGAATAAAATTAATTAATTCTGGATTTGCATTAATAATTAATGATAGTTTTGTTTCTATATATATATCAAAGTCTGGTTATTTTTATAATGTTGAATTTTCATTATCTAAACATTATTGTTTTGATGAAGAAAGGTATAATTGTGAATGTAATTCATACAATATATCTTCTTTATTAGCGGGGAAAGAAAAAGAATTATTAAGAAGGATATATGTAAAAATTGATGATTGTCCTGAATGGATGAAACAAAGTTTACACGAAAGAAACCAAAAATATTTAGAACAAGAAAGAATATTAGCAGAGAAACAAGCAAAAAAAGAAAGAGTAAAAGTACGGGTAAGAAAGTTTTTCCATTTATAAAAAAATAAAACTTGTAATATATTTACAAGTTTTTTTATAAAGTTTGTTTTTATATTAATATTTGTTATAATGAGTATACTTAAAAAAGGAGAACTTTATGAATTATAAAAATTTAAATATTCCAAATCATATAGCAATAATATTAGATGGTAATGGTAGATGGGCTTTATCAAGAGGATTAACTCGTTTAGAAGGTCATGATGAAGGATTTAAAAGAGCAGAAGAAATAGCAGAATATGCTTTTGATAAAGGTGTTAAGGTTTTAAGTTTATTTGCATTTTCTACAGAAAACTTTAAAAGAACAGAAAAAGAAGTCAATCATTTAATGGATATTTTTGCAAATATGTTTACAACTAGATTTAAAAAAATAGCTGAAAAAGGTATAAAAATTGTTGTATCAGGAAGTAAAGAAAATCTTTCGGATAACGTAATAAATGCAATAGATGAAATGACTCAAAAAACTAAAGAAAATAAAAAAGGCATTTTAAATATATGTATTAATTATGGAGGACGTTTAGAAATAGTTGATACATATAAAAAGATAATGAAAATGAATGTCAAAGAAGAAGATATTACTGAAGAATTTATAAGAAAAAACTTATATAATGATCTTCCTAATATAGATTTAATGATTCGTACTAGTGGAGAAGAAAGAATAAGTAATTTTATGTTATATTTACTTGCTTATGCAGAATTTTATTTTCCCGAAATTCATTGGCCAGATTTCACAAAAAAAGAATTTTATAAAGCAATATGTATTTATAATAAAAGAAATAGAAGATTTGGTAAAGAAAAATAAGTGATATTTTCAATATCGTTTATAAGCCGAATTAGTTAAATGGTATAACAGGGCCATGGTAAGGCTCAGTTGGCAGTCCGATTCTGCCATTTGGCACCATAAAATCAAAGAGAATCATTCATTATATTTGGATGATTTTTTAATTTTAAAATATACTTGATTAAAATCAATGTTTTTTTTATATAAAAATAATGTATAATTTAATTAGTGTAATATATTGGAGGTATTTAAAATTATGAATGAATCTCAAAAGAAAATTATAACCGAATTAATTAAAATATATTCCCAAAAAGCAAATATTACTTCTCAAGATGTAATAGATAAAACTATTTTCGATTTAACCTCTAAAAGTCCAGATGAAGCTATAGATTCTATTTTGATTTCTTTGAATGAATTGATGCAAAAAGGTCTTATTAAACAAGAAGATATTTTTTCTCAAGCGGATTTAATATTTCAATTAAATCCTGAAAAGTATAAAACAGTTGATGATTTAATAGATAGATTTAATTGGATTAGATCTATGAATTTAGAATATCCCATTATGTCATTATCACAAAATCATGAATTAATTTTAAGAGTTTTTCATAATTTTAATTTATTACTTCAAAATCAATTTGATTGTTATTATTTAGGTGGAGTAATGGGATATATAGCAACTAATAATAAATTAGAAAGATATCACAATGATTTGGACTTATTTATAAACGAAGAGCAATTGCTTGCTTTAAAACAATTAGTAGATTCAAGTGAAGATTTTGAATTTGTGAGCGGAATGAATGGCAAAAAAGGTTCTGGGCATGAGTATAAAATAATTTACAAAGGCACAGAGATGAGTATAGGGCTTTTCCTTTTTGAAAGAGGACCGGATCAAAGCATAATTACCAAAGAATATTATTACGATGAAGATGGGGCTTTGTGTGTGGATGAACATCACTGTTCTAAAGAATATACTGAAATGACCTTTTCTAACCAAACAAGAGAATATAATGGCGCACCTTATAAGATGATGAGTTTAGAAAGTATATACAATTCAAAAAAATGTTCAAGGTTAAAAGACAAACGTGATGCAGAACTTTTAAAAGACTATGTTGATATGTTAAAAGATTATCAAATTGATGTTGAAAGAAGAAATAATTATGATGTTAAACATAAAAAATTAGATTCTTCAATAATTCATACGATTGAAACTGAAATGGCTAGTCAATTATTACCTTCTAAAAATAGTATTTTATGAGTATTAAATAAAATAAAAATAATGTATAATTTATATTAAGGAGAATAAAAAATGAATAACAAATATGTAAAAGTAATGTTTGGAGATATGTCAGCAGCTAAAAATGGGTTTAAATACAAAGTAGATGAAGTAAATATTTCTGAATATTGGAATCCAAAAGGAACTAACGCTAAAGAAATGGGAGGATTTAACTTTTCTACTGAAGATAAAATAATAAGATGGCTTGTAAGAGGCGATACAATGTATGATGTTGTAATTCCTGAAGTTGCTGAAGTTGTGGAGTTAAAAGGACTTGATGTACCACCGGGTATATTTAGATCAAATAAAATAATCATTACAAATCCAAAACCAATAAATGATAATTTTGCTATGGAATTATATGAAAAATCAGATTTACCAGAAGATGTTTGCTTTAAAACAATCGCGGGTTGTGCAGTAAGAGGTTATATAAACACAGCAAAAAAAATTATAAGAGATAAAATTAACAAAAATAATATAGATATGGCTTTATCTGAATATAATGAATTTGTAACAAGATATGCAAAAGTTGATAATCGTGGAGTGGGAATTATACAAAGCATTTTAAATTCAATTAAAAATAATGAAAATCTGTAATCTATTTTACAGTTTTTTTATTTATAATAATATGTTAAAATTTATATAGAGGAAAATATATGTTAATAAATAAAAACTTAATATCTAATTGCTTTCCTAATATTAGACTAATTGATATAACTCATAAAGATGGTATAACTTCTCACTTATTGGTAGTTGAAGCCTGTCTGGAAAAAGGATTTAATTTCGGATATATGTTATACTTACCAAATGAAATTTATAATAATAGTAGCATTTATGTTAAATGTGCAAATAGTGGAATTAATAAAAATAATTTAGAGGAATCAAAAAAGGCTATTTTTGATAGTTCGTTTGATATTGATGCATTTGTTTATAATTTTTCAAGAGAATATTGTTTTCCAGTATTAAGGCCTTTGATTCCTAGAATTTGTAAAGATTCTAAATCTTTATATACTCATGCATTAAGTAGTGCAACTTATTTTACTGACGATGAATTATTTAAAAATTTAGATATTCAGTTAATTAATATGATAAAAGACGCTAAAGAAAAACTTGAATTATTGGGTTTATTAATAGATTATAAAATAATAATAGAAGGATTTTCTGCAGCAGGAGTATTTGCAAATATATTTACTGTTTTGCATCCGGAGTTAATAAAGTTATGTATAGCTGGGGGAACTAATGGTAAGTTGATGCTTCCAATTAGTGAGTTAAATGGAAAAAAATTAATTTATCCAGTAGGGACTTATAATATTCCTTATTATAACGATGAATATTTTGAAGAGTTTAAATCAGTTAGGCAGCTCTATTATTTAGGAAGTGAAGATCAAAGTGATTCTTTGGCTACCAAAGAAATAAATGGAGAATTATTCCCTTTATATGGAGATGCATATACAAAAGAAGAAATGGATTTATTCTTTGAAATATACGGAAGAAAAATTAGTGATAGATGGTTAAAAACAATGCAAATATATAATGGACTTGGAATAAATGCTGTATTTAAAACTTATGATGGATATTCACATACTGATGAACCAGCTATAGAAGATATAAAAGTAGAGTTATCAGATTTAATTTCTAACATAAAGAGAATTTAGATAAGAAAGGAGTGAAAATATGGAAGATAAACCAAAGGTAATATCAGAATATGCTTATAATATTATGAGAATATGTAAGTTAAATGGTTGTGATAGAATAAAAAATTTGCAAGAATATATAAAAGAAATATATTGGAATTCTTCTTACCTTACATATCCAGAATTATATAGTAATCTACTTGGTGTTGTATTAGAAATTTGTTCTGAACATGAAATAAAATGTATTTTGCAATATGACATACCAGAACGCTTTAGAAATAAAGTATATGAAAGTGGTAAATTTGATAGTTTACCAATTGATTATGAAGATTTATGTAAGGTTTTGATTACTAAGTTAACTTTTATACGTGTAAAAGAAAATGATGAATATTTGTTTTCTGTTAAAACAAAAAATTCTATTATGACAATTGATGATTATGAAAACAGCTCAAATAACGAAGTTGTGATAAGAAAGAGATTAAAATATAATGAATAGTTTTAGTAAAAAAGTAGGAAATATAACAATTACAATAGATTATAGAATTGAACTTCTTGGTATAATTATGCATATAAGCGACTATTCAAAAGAACTTCCTCATTTGTTTGTAGAGCATGAAAATAAATTTTATATGGATAGAATTAAAGAGAAATTTTTGAAATATAAAAATGAAGAGGTTGTAAAAATATTTGATTCGCTTCTTATAAAACATAGTTTTTCATATGATGCTCCTTATGCTTTATTTTATGAATTAAATGAAGATTTTGAATGTAATAAATTGAGTGATTATGTATTCAAAAGTAGGTTAGGCTCAGATGAATTAGTATATGAATTCATATCTAAATTAAAACCATTTGCTGAAAAAATAAATTTTGAAGAGTATTATAATTCTAATAAAGAAGAATATTTAAAATATATAAATTCAATTGCGTCAGCTTTTGAGATGTATGATATATCAAAATTCCTTTTTTCTTATTATGGCTATGGTGAAGATAAAAAGTTTTTTGTTAATCCGATTGCTTTTGCTAGTGATGGGGCTTTTGGAGTAATGCTAGAAGATGGAGCTATTTATTCTTCTATTCCGGTTTATAAAAACAGTAAAAGAGAGAATTTATTTGATTATACTAGCAGAGAAAAATCAATAGTTAAAACATCAGTTCATGAATTTAGTCACGGATTTGTAAATAAAATTAACGAAAAATATGGTTTAATAGA
The DNA here is from genome assembly GCA_964396655.1 of uncultured Muribaculaceae bacterium. GTDB lineage: Bacteria > Bacillota_I > Bacilli_A > RF39 > UBA660 > CAYNFP01. The sequence continues at coordinate 163,469 of CAYNFP010000001.1, forward strand.
TAATGATTCAAATATTTTTAGCAATATATTTGAAGTAATGAAAAAGAATGCTTATGGTAGTAATTACTCTATATTAAATGAATTCATAATCAGAGCAATAGTTGCTAGATATATTTTAATTACATATAAAGATGAAGAGCATTATAAAAAAGAAATTGAAAGAACAAAAGAGTGGGGATTCATTTATATAGATAATATAATTGAATCATTAATTGAGTATGAAAATAATAGAGACAAATATAAAACTCTTGATGAGTATTTTCCTATCATGGTTAATAACTTAATAAATTATATTAAAAAGTAAATTATTTATAAATATAAAATAGTTTACTTTTTTTATTAATGAGTTATAATATTATGCTATTAAAGGGAGTTTTAAATATAGATAAAAATTATAATTTGATGATATAATATATTTTAATGGAGGTTTTAGTTTATGGGAAATAAATTTATCACTTATGCTGATTTAATAGAGATATTAAATGATTTGATAGATGGTTTAAATAATGGCGATATAAAATTTTTGAACAGAAATGTTTTTGATTCTATTATAAAAGGGAATAATTTTAATCGTTTCATATTTTATAAACTTCAACAATATAAATGCATTGAAAATAATAATGCTGTTTTAAGACTTTTGAATGATCCGGATTTGTCTTCGCATAGTTGTATATATGAAATTATGAATTTTATTAATGAAATTGGTCAGGAAACTGAATTAACTTTAGAGCAAAAGAATAAATTGGAGAGGTTAATTAAGGAAAATAATAATTTAGGTAATTCATATAAAAAAATAGAGGAATTAAAATCTTTTATTGGAAACTATTTATTTGAGGAAATAAAACATGATATAGATTTAAATAATTATAGTGGAATAATAAATTTATATAAATTAATGGTTGATAGAAATGGATTTTTAGATAATAAAGAAGTATTTAAAAAAATAGTTTCTTTAAAGGGTGATTATTTTAAATTGTGTTATAACATGGTTTATTTAGCTAGATTTGTAATAGGAGAGGAAGGCAAAAAGAATATAATTTATAAACAAATATTAGATGAACAATACGAAACATTATCTATATTCTATGAACTATGTTTAGAAAATAATCCTTTTTTATCAAAGGTAAATAATTTACTTAAAGCCTATGAATCTGGTGAACTTGAATATGATTATGATTTATTAAGTTCTTTGGTTTTAATATCAACAGAAGATTCTGAAGAAATAGATTATTATTCATATGAATATAATAGTAGTTATAATCAAAAATTTAATCTATTTTTAATAAGTAAAAAAGTGGAATTTAAAAATAAATTTAATATAATTAATTATGGAGAAATAAGATATAAAGAATTGCCAAATTATGTTTCTATGCCTACAAGAAGTCATGAAGAAGACGCTGGAGCGGATGTATATGCAACAAAAGATATTGTTTTGAATCCGGGAGATAGATATAAAATGCCTCTTGGTATTGCTATTGAAATTCCCGTTGGTTCTATGGCGGTAATATATACTAAAAGTGGGACATTCATAAAAGGATTAATTTCTTATGAACCACCTATTGATGCTGGTTATACTGGTGAAATTCATGCTTTACTTCATAATATAAATAATGAACCAATTATAATAAAAAAAGGTGATAAAGTGGGACAGTTAATATTGTTGCCGATATATTTGCCGAAATTTAAAAAAACAGAAGAAGAATTAATATCAGGAGAAAGAGGAACTGGAGGTTTTGGTTCTACCGGTGCATCTTTGATTAAGAAATAGTAATAATTACTATTTTTTTGTATGTTAAATATGTTAAAATTGTTTAGGAGACTATTATGATAGATTTACATGTTCATACAAATTATTCTGATGGTTCTGATACATTATTAGAAGTATTAAAAAAAGCTAATGATATTGGATTAGAAGTGTTATCTATAACAGATCACAATTCTTGCGATGCATACTTAGAATTAAATAATATTAACAATTATTATAATGGTAAAATAATCATTGGTTGTGAAATTACAACTTCTTATAAAGGTGAAACAATAGAAGTGTTAGGATATGGTTTTGATTTAAATAAAATGGTAGATTTATTAAATGAGAATGTTCTTAAAGATGAAGAAAAGAAAATTAAAGAATTTGAATTAATAAAGAAAAGATTTAATGAAATTGGTGTTAAATATGATATAAATAATATTAAATTTGATCCTAAGATTGGATCTAGTAGGATTTTATTTTGTAATGAAATTAAAAAATATAAAGAAAATGATGAATTCTTTTATGATAAAAATTCAATAACTAGTAAAATGGGATTTACTAGAAATGAAATATATAATCCTAAAAGTCCTTTATATGTTGATGAAACTCTTTTATATCCAACATTAGATAAAACTATTTCAATAATTCATGAAACTGGAGGTAAAACATTTTTAGCTCATACATTTGCATATTCAAAGACTATTGCTGAAAGTCTTGATGATATTTATGATAATTATGAATTTGATGGTATAGAATGCTTTTACACAACATTTAGTGATGAACAAAGTGAGTATTTATTAGAATTTGCTAAAAAAAGAAATTTACTTATTTCTGGTGGTTCTGATTATCATGGAACAAATAAGATAAACCATGAATTAGGAATTGGAAGAGGGAATTTAAATATAAATAAAAATATATTAAATAACTGGAACATAAATTATTTTAATTGTGAGGATAAAAAATGAAAATAAAATTATTAAAAATATTACCATACTTTTTATACTTAATATCTTTTGTTATATTAGGATATTATATTTCATTAGAAATAGGTTCTTCTTTTAAAGTACCAACTATTTTTAAATTATTATGTATAGTAGGCAGTAGTATATATATATTCTTTGATAGTTTTATATTAAGTAAAACTCATAAAAATAAAACCAAAAAAATAAAAATCATATCTGTATGGATAATCTTTGTTGAATATATTATTTTATTAATAATTTTAATTTTACTTGATCCTTCATATGGAAGGGGAATATCAAGTATATTTTCAAAAAAATCAGATATTTTAATATATTTAAATGAAAACAGTAATTTTATTCCATTTAAAACAATTATAGATTATATAAAAACTCAAAATATAAGCTTTATTATTATTAATGTTTTTGGAAATATATTTGCTTTTATGCCATTTGGAATATTTTTACCTTTAATATTTAAAAAAATTAATTTTTTTAAATTTATAATTTTAATGCTAACAATTGTATTTATTATAGAAATTATGCAAGTTATATTATTAACTGGATCAATAGATATAGATGATTTAATATTAAATGTTGGTGGGTCTTTAATAATATACAAGTTATATAAAAAAATAAGGAGTAATCATGGAAAAATATAAAGAAATTGAAAGAAGTATTATAACTAAGTTTCGTAAAGAAATTTATAGTAAAGTTATTAAAGCTATCAAAGATTATAAATTAATAGAAGAAAATGATAATGTAATGGTTTGCATTTCTGGAGGAAAAGATTCATTTTTAATGGCAAAATGTATAGAAGAAGTTAGAAAACATGGTAATGTTAAATTTGATGCTCATTATGTTATGATGAATCCAGGATATAATAAATATAATTTAAATATGATTTTAGAAAACGCTAAAACTTTAAATGTAGAATTAGAGATATTTAATACTGATATATTCGATATAGTTGCTAGCGATAAAGGAAAAAGTCCATGTTATTTATGCGCTAGAATGAGGAGGGGTCATTTATATAACAGAGCTCAAGAACTGGGATGTAATAAAATTGCTCTTGGGCATCATATGGATGATTTTATTGAAACAACTCTTTTATCTATGTTTTATGGAGCGGAAATAAAAACAATGTTACCAAAACTTCATAGTGATAATTTTAAAGGAATAGATTTAATTAGACCTGTGTGCTTAGTAAAAGAAGAGTATATATTAGCTTGGAAAAAATATAATGAATTAGAGTTTATTAATTGTGCTTGTAGATTTACTGAAAATATTTGTTTAACAGATGATGGAACAAGTAAAAGAAGAGAAATGAAAAAATTAATACAAAGATTAAAAGAAACAAATTCTAAAGTGGATGAGAATATATACAAAGCTATGGAAAATGTTAATTTAAATGGTATTTTAGGTGGTCATAAAGATGAAAAAATTTATTCTTTTCTAGATGATTTTGATAATAAAAAGTAGTATTATATTAAGTGAGGTAGATAAAATGATAGAAATAAAAAATTTAACTAAAAAATATGGAAACAAAAAAGTTGTCGATAATCTTTCTTTAAAGATTGATAAAGGCGATATATTTGCATTTATAGGTCATAACGGAGCAGGTAAAACAACAACTATAAAAAGTATGACAGATATTATTGAATTTGATGAAGGAGACATTTTATATGATGGAGTATCTATTAAAGATAATCCTATAGAATGTAAAAGGAATATGGCATATATTCCAGATAATCCAGATATTTATGAATTTTTAAAGGGAATAGATTATCTAAATTTTATAGCAGATGTATATGGTATGGGAAAAGAAAGAGTAAAATATATTAATAAATACTCTGAAGCTTTTGAATTAAAAGAATTTTTGGGTAATCCAATTGGATCTTATTCACATGGTATGAAGCAAAAATTAGTTATAATAAGTGCATTAATTCATCAACCAAAATATTTGATATTAGATGAGCCTTTTGTTGGTTTAGATCCAAGTGCAAGTCATACTTTAAAAGAATTTATGAGAGAATTAACTGAAAGCGGAGGATGTATTTTCTTTTCAACTCATGTTCTTGAGGTGGCAGAAAAATTATGTAATAAAGTTGCTATTATTAAATCTGGTAAATTAGTAGAAACCGGAGATATGAAAAGTGTGCTAAATAATAAATCATTAGAAGATATATTTTTGGAGTTAGAAAATGAAAAATCTAATTAGATTAGTTAAAATAAATCTTTTAACTTTTTTTGATTTTAATAAAATATTAAAAGCTAAAAACAAAAAAGAAGCAATAAGGGCTATACCTAAAGCTGGTTTAATATTATTTGCATTTGGTTATTTTGGATATATGATTTATTCAATGGCCAAATTTATTTTACAGGGATTATTAATGATGAATATTGCGAATCTGTTGCTTCCTTTATTTATGGCAATATTAAGTATATATTTATTATTTACAACTATTTTTAGAGTCAATAAAACTATATTTAATGCTAAAGATTATAATATATTATTAAGTTTACCAATAAGAAAAACCACTATTATTTCAAGTAAATTAATTGTTTTATATACATCTAATTTAATATATAGTTTAGTATTTATGATACCTAGTTATATTGCATATATAAATTATGTGGATGTAAATATTATATTTCATGTATTTTACTTTATATCACTTTTATTTATACCTATTGTGCCTACAGTTATTGGTTCATTAATTGGAACAGCTTTAACAGGGGTTAGTAGTAGATTTAAACACAAAAATATAGTAAGTATGATTTTTAGTTTCATATTAATATTTGGAGTAATGATTTTATCTTATCAAACAAATAACATAAACTTTGAGGTGGTTGCAAATATTAGTAATAAAGTGATGGGGTATTTTAATAGCTATTATCCATTAACTAAAATATATTTTGGTGTAATTGAAAACAAAATCTTATCTTTAATAATTTTTATATCAATTTCAATTCTTTTATTTGAAGGATATAAATATTTAATAGTAAACTTTTTTGATAAAATAAATAGTAATTTAAAGTCAGTTACAATAATTAATAAATATAATGATTCAAAAGTTAATATAAGTAGTGGATTTATATCTTTATATAAAAAAGAAATAAAAAAATATTTTTCTAATCCCATGTATGTTTTAAATACTGGAATTGGCAGTATGCTTCTTATTATTATGGTTATTGCTTATGCAGTCATGGGGGGCGAAAAAGTAGAAGTACTTTTAGAAATGAAAGGCTTATCAGATGCTGTTGCTTTATATGGCCCAGTTGTATTTGGGGCATTTTGTGCTCTTAGTTGTACAACATATCCATCAATTTCATTAGAAGGAAAAAATCTTTGGATTCTTAAAAGTTTACCAATTAATATAAAAGAAATATTTATGTCAAAAATATTTGTTAATTTGACTATTTTATTTCCTATGATAATTATTAGTAGTATTGTACTTACAATTACTCTTCACTTAAAATTAATAACTTTTCTTTTGTTGTTATTTACTCCTTTGATGTATTCAATTTTTATAGCTGCTTTAGGTTTATTAATTAATTTAATATTTCCGGATTTTAATTGGAATAATGAAATTAAAGTTATAAAACAAAGTGTAGCATCTTTTATAACAGTCTTTTTAGGAATGATAATAGCAATTGTGCCTGTAACAATAAGCAGTAATTATAATCCAACCTTATTTTCATTTATAGTAGGACTTATTATGATGTTATTAAATGTTATTTTATATTTTATATTATTTACTTATGGAAAATCCAAATTTGAAAAATTATTGATTTAAATTTGAATCAACGCAATAATAAAGAGTAGGAGGGTGTTAATATGAAAAAAGATTTATAAGAAAATTATTTAATAAACTAATGAAACGATAAAAATAAGCTTTAACTTTTTTGTTAAAGTTTTTTAATATTGCTATTTTTTGATTTTTTGGTATAATATAAGCCATAAAAGAGGGATTTTATTAATAAATAAAAAAATTAATAAAATTGACAAAGGTGAAAAAATATGGAATATAGTGCTAATAGATATTTTTTAGTAATGTTTTTAAGAAAAGAAAGTCAAACTTTTTTAAGTGAAGAAGAGGCTAAAACTTTTATAGAAAGGTATAACAAAAGAAATAGAGATTCCGAGAATCCAGAGGTTGGAGGAAAATTAAAAACAGTTCATAAATCTAAACCAAAAACTTGGATAATTAGTTACAATATATACAGAAAAATAACTAAGAAAACTTCATTAGAAACAATTGATTATAATACATCAGAAAAATATGATAATGAAAAATCTCTTAAAACTAGATACGTTAATGATGTAAGAGGCAGTAAGGGGAAACTTTATGTTGGGTATATGGATGATGGAGAAGTAAAATTAATACCAGTGGCTTATAAAAAAGATAGATTATTTGTAGATTATGAAGAATTAATAAATTTTATGATAGAAAATTCAAGTAATCAAGAGTTTGTTTCTGCTTTTTGGTCAAGACCAAAATTAACAGAAAAAATAAAATATAAAAAGAATTCAAAATTTTATATGGGTAAAATCCATGAAGCCTATGGTGAATATTGGATGACTCAAAATAATTTAGAAGAAATAAAAGAATTAATTAAAGATTTTGTAAGAGTTTGGTGTACTTCTGATGGTAAAATAAATCAAAGATTAGTTAGAGAACTTGGTTCTATAGTTAAAGTGAGTTTGAGTATTGTTAAAAAAGAAGATAAAGGAAAAAAAGAACCTTTAAAAATAGATACTAAAAAATTAGGTTTAACATTGTTCTAAAAACGACAAATTATGTTTGTTGTTTTTTTTATAATTAAAAAAGGTGAAAATATGAAAATATATTTAGATTTATTATTTTTAATAAATTTTATATGTGACAGTTTAATTTTATTATCTGTTTCTATTATTTTAAGAAGAAATATTAAATTAAAAAGAATATTTTTGAGTGCTTTAATTGGATCTTTTAGTTTTTTTGTAATATTGATAAATATTAATCCAATTTTATTGTTTTTATTAAAATTAATTTTAGCTAGTATTATAGTTATAGTTTGTTTTAAATATAAAAATATTAGATATTTTTTAAATAATTTATTATATTTTTTTATTAACAGTTTAATATTGGGGGGCTCTATTTATTTAATAAATTTAAAATTAGATAATTTTGCTATTAAAAATGAATTATTATTTAATTTTATTATTTTAGTAATATTTAGTCCAGTTATTATATATATTTATATAAGGACATGTTTGAAACTTAAGAATGAATATTCATTAAGATACAAAGTAGATGTATATATAAATAGTAAAATAATTAATTTAAATGGATTTTATGATACCGGAAACACTTTAATTGACCCATATAAAAGAAGAAGTGTTATCATAGTAGATAAAAAATATTTTGAAGGCATGAAATTAAATATATTATTAGTGCCTATTAATACAGTTAATGGAATATATTTATTAGAATGTTTTAAGCCAGATGCTGTATATATTAAAGGAGTAGGTATTAAATATAATTTATTAATTGGAATGAGTGAGGATGAAATATGTATTGAAGGAATAGACTGTCTATTAAATAAAAGAATATTGGAGGATTTATGAATATAAAGGATTTGTTTAGAAAATTAATAGGAAATAATATATATTACGTTGGAAGTTCAGATATTTTGCCTCCTCCTTTACCAAAAGCTGAAGAAGAAGCACTTGTTTTGTTGAGTGAAAAAGGTGATAAAAAAGCTAGAAATAAATTAGTTGAACACAATCTTAGATTAGTAGTATTTTTATCAAAGAAATATGATAATACCGGTTATGATTTAGAAGATTTAGTAAGTATTGGAACCATAGGTTTAATTAAGGGAGTAAACACATATAAATTAGATAAAAATATAAAACTTGCTACATATGCATCAAGGTGTATTGATAATGAAATATTAATGTTTTTAAGAAAAAATAAAAGAAAAAAAATAGAAGTTAGTTTTGAAGATTCAATAAATTTTGATGGAGAAGGAAATGAGTTACATTTAGAGGATGTTTTGGGAACTGAGAGTGATATGATTGAGAAAGAATATGAGTTTATTGTTGATAAAAGTATACTACTTGGTGAAATAAATAAATTAAATGACAGAGATAAAGAAATAATAATTATGAGATATGGTTTAATGAACGCTAAAGAATATACTCAAAAAGAAGTAGCAGAAAAATTAGGGATAAGCCAGTCATATATATCGAGAATTGAAAAAAAAGTTATAAAGAGATTATCTAACTTATTAAAAGTATAAATTTATACTTTTTTTTTAATGCCTTGTATGCTAAAATATATATGTATACTAGAAAAGTAATCGGAGGCATTTTATGAAAAATAAAGATATAGATAATGAAGAATATAGAGATTTAGAAGAACATAGATTATCAGTATTAAAAAGAACAGGAATTATAATTTTAGTTATTTTAGGTATAATGATTATTTTCTTGTTTTTAAAAAGTTGTACTAAAACAGAGGATAATGATTTAAGTAAAACATTATTAGAAGCTGGTAAAGAATATTATGAATATAATGAGCATTTACTTCCGACAGCGGTAGGAGATTGCAAAAATGTTACTTTAACAACATTATCACAAGAAGGATTAATAAATAAAGCTAAGTATGCTGATTGTGGTAATGATAGTACATATGTAAAAGTTTGTAAGTTAGAAAGTGGTAAATATCATTTTGTAGCAATAATGGATTGTGTTAATGAAAAAACAGATGATTTATATGGAAGTTGGAAAGAAGGAACTGAAAAAGATATTATTTCTGATTCTTCTGATATAAAATTTTTCTTCCAAGTTCAATATTTGGATACAACTAATGCAAATGTAGGAAATAGTGAAGAATATTGGGAAGATGAGATTCCATATTCAAAATATAAAACAGAAGCTGTAACTAAGTATTATAGATATAAAGATTTGCAATATATTTGGAATATTACATCTAAAAGATATTATCCAGGGGATGCTACAAGCATAGCGAATATAAAAGAATATTATATAACTTCACCAAGTGCTGATTATAAATATAAAGATAATGAAAATACTAAAGTATCAAAATATTTTAGTACAACAGAAGGAAAAATATATTGGGTAGATGAAAGTGGAAACCGTAACTTTGCTTTAACAGCCCCAGATAACGTTTATATTTATCCAGATAATCCTGTTTATCAAACAGGATATGCAACCAGAGTATGGACTGAAACATCTAAGCCTGTAACAGCGGATTCCACTCAATTTTGGTATTGTTCAAGCCCAAATGATGAGAATCAAATAAGATCAACTGTGCCATGTGAAAATAACGTTAATAATTACACAATAACAGAAAGAATGATATATTCTTGTGATGGAGGCCTTACTGAAGTAGGCCAAAATGGCGTATGTTATCAATGTACTGATGGCAAAGGTTTAAGAACTGATAGAAGTTCTTGTGGATATTATAGTGATTATGGGAATTATAGTAAAACTCCTTGTGATACTTCATCTGATTTATGTACAACTAAAATATTTACTGCATATCAATGGTATAAATTAGTTGATGGTGAAAGGAAGTATTATCCAAGTAATTCTACTACTGCTTCAGGTGAGAAAACATATTATGGAGAATCTCCAGTAACAAGTCTTATTAAAGATGTAACAACCACAACTACCGGATGGAAATGGTATAAAAAGTTGGATACTGAGACTACAAGTTATTATTCAACATCTCCTCAAACAGGAGCAACTAAAACAGATACAAGTAGATGGACTGACTTCACAAAATGGTCAACTGCGGTACCTCAAAGTTTGGGTTCTGAAGGGACAAGGATGATTGAAACAAGAAATAAAATTAAATTGAAACAAATAACAGGAGATACTGATAGTTGGTTAAATTATAATGAAAAATATATGGAGTTAGATTCAATATTAACTTCACTTCAAGCTAAAGGTTACAAAGTTTATTCACTTGATGATATAACATCTAGTGGCGAATTAAAATATAAAGTAAAGTTATTTGTTAGAAACAAGGAAGTGGAATAATGGAAAAAAGTGAATTATTATATAGATTAAGAACTATAGAAAGTAGTTTACCAACTGAAGGCATAGAAACTGAAAATAAACCAAAAATTATAGATAGTGTATATAATGGTTTTATAAAAAGTTATGAAAGGCTTATGAGCTTTGATTCAGGAGTGGTAGAATATGATGAAGAAGCTATAGAAAGTGAAAGATTAAAAATCGAATCATTAAGAAAAGAACGTAAAGTAGTAAAAGAAATTTTAGAAAAATCACGTTCTCAATATGCTATTTTGTCAGAAGAAATAGAAAATATGCAAAAAGCTATAGATGTAGAGTATCCTGAAATAATAAAAAATCATGAATTATTATTAAAAAAATATGATAACACAATTTCTAAAAGTTCACCTAATTTAAGTGAGTCTTTAATAAAAATTAGAGATAAAGAATTTGAAAGAATACAATCTATTAAAAATCAAGAAAAAGCTTTAAGAAAAAAATTAGCTTCTAAAAAAGATAGACTATTAAAAATTCAAAGTTTAATTCAACAAAGAGAGAGAATTACAAAAGAACTATCTTTGGATATTGAAGATGTCAAAAGAAATTTAGATGAACTTCAAAAAGGAATTAAACCAACATCAGAAGAAAGAGAGAATTTGGAATTAAAAGCAGAAGTTTTTTATCGTACATATGAATATTTATCAAAAGATCCTAAAACAGAACTTAATAATATTATAGCTAGATTTGAAAAAGGTGAATTGACAGAAGAACAAGTAAAATCAAAACTTATTGATATTAAGGGGTTATTAAACTCTGAATTATATGACACTGAAGAAATTAAAACACCAATGACACCTGAAACATTAGAAAATCATAGAGCTATAATTAGTTCAAGAATCAATGAATTAAGAGAGAAACTTGCTGATGATTCTAATTATATGGAAAGAACTGACAAATATGATGCTGATATTGATAATATAATTGCATATAAAGAAATGATTGATGATATTGAGAGAGAAAAAACAAAAATTCAAATGGATAGTACAGAAAGAAAATCATTAATAAAATCTAATATAAATAAAATTAATAAATGCAGACGTTTATTAGAAGAAGCTAAAACAGAGAAAGAATCTGTTATGAAAAGTAAATTATCGGCTGCGGAAAAGTCTAAGAAAATTAAACTTATAGATTCAAAAGTTAAAGAAATTGAAGCTAAGAAAAAAGATTTAATAAATCAAAATTTAAGAATTGCTTCAATAGATGAAGAAACTGAAAAAGATATTTATATAGCAAATTCAAGGCAGGGAGAATATCAAAAAAGAATTGGAGAATGTAGGAAAAGATTATATTCTATAAATGAAACTGAAAGAGAAAGAGATATAAGAGAATTAGAAGAACAAGAAGCATTGCTTTTTGCGGCACATACAAACGCAGATGTTTTAGAAAGCCCACTTTTAACAGAATTAGATTCTCTTATAGAATTAACAAGTATTAAAGGTAAGGGAATAGAGCCTGAAGAAGATACCCCAGTATTTGTTAAAAAATTTACGCCTGAGCAAAAAAAATTATATGAAGATATAATGATGGGATTAAGTCCTGATGAAGCAAAAGAAATAGAAGAAAAAGCAGAAGAAAAACATAAAAAAGTTGCACCAATAGCACCTCCTAAAAAACATAAAGTAAGAAAATTTAAAGAAGCACCTAAAGAATTTTGGGATAAAGTTGGAACATGGTTTAAAAAGAATTGGGGCAAAGTTGTTGCAGGTGCAATAGTTGCATCACTTTTGGTTGCGGTTTCTATAAGCGCTTTTATAAAACCTCAAGCAAGTCCAGCAACTGAGGTAGTTACAATTACTCAAACTCTTCCAAAAGATTTTGGAACAACCAATAATATACCAGCAGCTGAAGTGACCCCGGAAATACCTGAAGCAGAGGTTGAACCTACAATTCCGGATAAACCAAAAGATCCAGCAACACCAAAAGATCCAGGACAACCAACAACTCCTGAAACTCCAGAAGTAACTCCCCCGGTTATAGAAGATAAAACATATGTTTTAGCAACTGAAGTACCGGCAGGTACAGGAGATTCATATTATGCTGACCCTACAGTTGCGCGTTTAGATGGCGAATCAGTGGTACATTATGATGAAACTACAGGCATTGAAGTAAATGTTGATTCTGAAGGAACAAAAATTACTAAATTAGCTGATGGAAGTACTGTGGTTGAACGTGGGGCTGAAGAGGTTACTCCTAATACAGCAACAACTGTTAAAATTACAAATCCAGATATGACTCCTGGAGCAGAGGAATCAAAATTACCGGAAGCCAAAACAATCGAAGCAGCAGTAGCGGATGGCTCAATAACAAGCGCTGAAGCAGCTAAAGCACAAGAATTTTTTGATACTCAATTTGGTCAAATAAATCAAGACGAACAAACAAAAGGTTTAGGAGGATTATAATGGAAAACAGGACAAGAAAAATTATTGAATTAGAAAATGATGAAGAATATCTAATTTTAAGACAAATATTATATAAAAATGAAACATATTATGTAACTACAAAAGTATTAAATAATGGGTCAGATTTTGCTAAAGAAATTACTTTATTGAAAGAAAGTAATGAAAACAATGATATATATGTAACGGTAGTAGAGGATCCTAATATATTAAAAACAATATTAGGTCATGTTGAATTTTAAATTAAGAAAACAAATCTAAAAAAAGATTTGTTTTTTTATTGAATATTTTTTTTATTTATATATCAAAATATCTATATAAGGAGAATCTATGGCAAAACATAAAGTTGAAATATCTGGAATTAATACAAATAATTTGAAAGTTCTTACTAATGATCAAATGACAAAATTTTTTAAGGAATATCAAGCAGGAGATAAAAATATTAAAGAATTATTAGTAACTGGTAATTTGAAGTTAGTACTTTCAATTTTAAAAAAATATCAAAACAAAGCTGATAATCTAGATGATTTATTTCAAATTGGTTGTATTGGTTTAATTAAAGCTATAGATAACTTTGATTTATCATATGAAGTGAAATTCAGTACATATTGTGTTCCGATGATAGAGGGGGAGATAAAAAGATATGTAAGAGATAATAATTCTGTAAGAATAAGCAGAAGTATCAAGGAAACCGCATATAAAATAATTAAATATAAAGATGATTTTTTTCTTGAAAAAGGAAGAGAACCCTCAACGGAAGAAATAGCAAAGTTTTTAGGAATAACAGAGTATGAAGTATCAAACGCATATCTTTCTTTAAAGGAACCTATAAGTATATTTGATCCTATATATGATGATGGTGGTGATGTAATATACTTATTAGATCAACTAGAGGATAAATCAGAAACAACTCCATTAGAGGATTTATTAAATTTAAGAAAAGCCTTAAATAAATTAAAAAAAAGAGAAAAAGATATATTAATAAGTAGATATGTTATTGGTAAAACCCAAATGGAAATTGCTGAAGAAATAGGGATAAGTCAAGCACAGGTATCTAGGTTAGAAAAAAACGCTATTGACAATATTAGACGTCTAGCAGCATAACAAATGCATATAATATAATAAGTCAAATATTAATTTGGGTTTTTACACTATATTTGACATTTTTTCATTTTTTTGGTATAATTTTAAATGAATTAAGTGGCACATTATTCTAGTTGACTTAATTTATTACGAAGGCGAGGCTAAAAATTCGCTAAAGAGCACATCTATGAAACGTCTGGTGTTTGCTTCTTACGCCCAGTTTGGGGTGGATGCTGGATATGAGATTATTGGATGATATATAATGGCATATATAATTATTCCAATAGTTGTTGAGACCCATGCTTGTTGTAACATAATTAAAAATCTTGTAACGACATGGGATTAAACCTGCTTTGTGGTTAACGCTACGGGTAGTGTAGCTTGTCTTGAGTGAATGGTTGGGGACCAACATCAATGTGAAACACCATTTGCAAAAAGGAATTAGTAATAAAAGTTATTGGGGAAAACCCCTAGAATGTATCATTATTAATATGGGATTGCAGTACGAACTGAGTGGCAATCAAGTCATGTGTTTCTGTAAAGACACATTTATATCTTTAAAGGGGAACCGCAATTTGGTAACGGATTGTATGATATAAGGGAAATCCTACTTGACCTAAGTCGTAAAGTTTACTATGTTGGTAGCCAACTTTTTTTATTTAGAGGAAAAATGGAAAATAAGATTGAAAAAGAAATTAAAAAATATGAAAAAACTATAAAGCCTAAGAAGAATAATTATTCTTGGATAATTAAAGTTACTTTATTTGCAACTTTAACATCTTTTTTAATTTCTTATTCTTCTAAATTAGTTATTTCAAAATTAAATTTAATAGTAAGTATAATTTTTTTAATAGTAATTATTATATTAGGAGTAATTACAGATATGATTGGTGTTGCAGTTACTACAGTGTCTATAACTCCTTTTCATTCAATGAGTTCAAAGAGAATGAAGGGTTCAAAAAAAGCAATAAAATTAATCAAAAATGCTGATAAAGTAGCTTCTTTTATGAATGATGTAATTGGAGATATTTGTGGTATTTTATCAGGTAGTATTAGTGTTCTTATTTCAACAAATATAGCTCATGGATTAAATACTAACTTATCTTTAACAACATTAATCTTAACAGCTTTGGTTGCTGGTTTAATGATTGGTGGTAAAGCATTAGGTAAAAGTTTAGCTATTAATAAAAATGTATATATAGTTTATGAATTAAGTAGGGTAATATCTTTTTTTGAAAAATAAGTCATATATTTAATTAGGTGATAATATGAAACTATCTGATATGCAAAGAAAAGATATAATTTATTTAAGAAATGGTAAAAAAATAGGCAAAATAATTGATGCAGAAATAGAAATAAATACAGGAAGAATAACTAGTTTTTTTATAGAAAAAAGGAATATTAAATATATATTTAATAACGAAAAAGATTTAAGCATTAAATTTAATCAAATAAAAAAGATAGGAGAAGATGTTATTTTAATCGATACTCTTGAATAATGTCTTTTTTTTATGTATGATTATTTTATGAAGAAAAGAAATATAATTCCATTAATATTTATTAGTTCATTAATTTTAATTGATCAAATATCAAAGATTTTAATTACTAAATTTTTAGAATTAAATAATTCATTTAATATAATTCCTAATTTCTTTAATTTAACTTACAATAAAAATTATGGCGCTGCTTTTGGAATATTGGAAGGTAAAAGATATTTATTTTTATTTATTACAGCTCTTGCACTAAGTTATTTGATATATGAAATGAGAAAATATAAAGAAAGTAAATTAACATATATTAGTTTTTGTATTGTTGTAGCGGGCATAATTGGTAATTTCATTGATAGATTATATATAGGTTATGTAAGAGATTTTTTAGATTTTAAAATATTTGGACATAATTTTGCAATATTTAATTTTGCTGATTCATATATGGTAATTGGTGCTATAATTTTATTTATAACTATTTTTATGGAGGGAAAGAATGAAAAAAATCAAAAGTGAAGTTTTAGGAGTGCGTTTAGATAATTATTTAACTGAGGTTTTAAATGAAAGCAGAAGTTTTATAATTAAACATATAAAATTAGGTAATATAAAGGTAAATGAAAAGGACGTTAAAGCAGGATATCTATTAAAAAAGAATGATGAAATTTCTATTGGTAATCTTATAGAAGATAATACTATTAATCCGGAAGATATACCTTTGGATATATATTATGAAGATGAATATTTAATGGTTGTTAATAAACCTTCTGGAATGGTTGTTCATCCAGCTCCTGGAAATTATAATCATACTTTGGTAAATGCATTAATGTATCATACAAAATCATTAAGTGATATAAATGGAGAATATAGACCAGGAATAGTTCATAGAATTGATAAAAATACCAGTGGTTTATTATTAATATCTAAAACTAATGAGGTTCATAGGATATTATCAGATGATTTTAAATATAAAAGAATTAAAAGAAAATATATTGCTTTAGTACACGGAATAATTGATGCTAATAAAGGCAAAATTGAAGCTCCGATAGGTAGAAATATTCAAGATAGAAAAAAGATGGCTGTAACAGATATAAATAGTAAAAAAGCAGTAACTTATTTTACAGTTAAAGAAAGATTCAAAAATTATACATTACTAGAGTTAATATTAGAAACTGGAAGAACTCATCAAATAAGAGTTCATATGGCATATATAGGGCATCCAGTAGTAAATGATAATATATATAGTAATATAAAACCAATAAATAATTATGGACAAATGTTGCATGCTGAATATTTAGGATTTAATCATCCAATTACACATGAATTTTTAGAGTTTAATGCTCCTTTAGAAAAAGGATTTACTGATATTTTAGAACAACTTAAAAATTCATAAAATATACAAATAAAGATAATATTAAAGCATAAAAAGTAAAAATGATGTAAGGTATCAAATAATATGATGCCTTTTTATTTATATTTTTAGTTTCTATAAATAAAAATATTGAACTTATAAATGTAATCGCAGTCATTATAAAAGCTAAGAATGGACTCATAAGATAAAAGAAAGTGAATGAAAATAATTGATTTGCTAAATAGTTTGTTATTAAAACATATAAATAATCACTATTTTTTAATATGTTGCATTTTTTAATTACCTTATATATGCTTATAGTAATTAAAATATATAATATAATCCATATAATTCCAATATAATTTCTAGGTAATACAAAAGAAGGAAGTTTTAGTAATGAGTAAAAATTATCATTGTAAGGAAATAACAATCCACTTATAAGCCAAGGAAGTAATAAGAGAGCAAATAATAATATATTCTTAATTTTATTTTTCAAAAAATCATCTCCTCTTTACTAATCTTATGAAAAATAGTATTATATTATTAATGATTTTATAAAAGGAGGTCTTTATTTTGGGACAAGTAGTAGTAAATAAAAAAGATGATGTTGTAATAAAAATGCTTCATTATTTTGTCACTCATGAAAACTATAAACCAATTATATTAACAGGTGTACAAAATGAAATATGGCTTGAAAATTTTGATAAAGATTTAAAATTAATTAGAATAAATATAAATTACATACATAATAATGAACAATTTAGTACAGATCTATGGAAAGCTAATATTATAAGAAAAAATATAGGAAAGAAAACATTCTCATTAAATATAAATATGTTAAATATATTAGTTGATACTAATGAAAATTTAGAATTAACAGATTCTAAAAATATAGCAACTTTAAAAATAAATAAAGTTTCGGATATTAAAAAGAATAAATTATTAAATGAGTTTTTTCCGTCTATTAAAGAAAAATTAAAATCTAAAAATTCTGGTGTAGATGATTTTATAAAATTATCTACTGAATTAAATGAAAAAACAATTAAAGAAGAGAAAAAATTAAGTAATATATTTAAAAACAAGAAACCACTTGCTACGAATGTTTTAATTGCAATTAATGTAATAATATTTTTGATGATGTTTGCATTTAATATCGTAAAAAACGGATCAATAAGCTTAATAACATATTATACAGCAAACAATTATAAATTAATTCAAAGTGAAGGAATTTTAGGCTTATATAGACTAATAACAAGTATGTTTATACATCCAGATATATTTTATATATTTTTTAATATGTATGCTTTATATGTAGTTGGAAGTCAAGTAGAAAGATATTACGGTAAAAAGAATTTATTAATAATATACTTTGTTAGTGGTATAGTTGGAAGCTTGTTTTCTAATGTATTTATGTCTTCAACTTCAATAAGTGTAGGGGCATCAGGAGCTATATTTGGGTTATTTGGAGCTTTGGCTTATTTTGCTTATAATTATAGAGCACTTTTGGGAGACTTTTTAAAAAGTTCAATAATACCAATACTAGTTATAAATTTATTATTAGGAATATTTATTTCTGGAATAAATGTTTTAACGCAAGTAGGAGGATTAATAGGAGGATTACTTATATCTATAATTCTTGGAGCTTCTGGAAAAGAAAAAAAATCATCAAGTATTAACTTCATAATTTCATTAATATTATTAATTATATTTATGATATATATGATATATATAAAATAAGAAAACTCACTTTAATGTGAGTCTTTTTTTATTTTTCTCTTGAGTTTAATATGGCCTTTCTTATTAATTGAACAGGTTTTTCTTTAATATCTTCATTAAAACTCAATTCTCTTTCACTTGTGCAAGGAGCATTTAATCTTTTAAAAGTTTTTTTGGGTTCAATTATTTTTGATTCTAATATTAATCCGCCATCTGTTTTTCTTACTGTATTCATAGTTATATATATTTCAAATCCTCTTTTAACATTTATTATATAAAAACAATTTTTTTCATCACTTTCAACTTCTTTATATAAAAATTTTCCAATATTTTCTTCTATGTCGATAGAAAATATTTCTTTCAAATCAATATCTTTTTTTATTAGTTGTTTCCCATCAACTATTACTGAAATAATACCATGTTTACTTGAAATTAAATATCTTTCTTCACAATCATTTTCATCTGCTTTTTGTCTTAAATACCAAATTAATTCATTTATATCACAAAATGAATTTTCTTCTTTAAAGGATGGTAATAAACAAGCTTGATTTTCAACACTAATCAGTCTTAATTTCCCATTATTATAAAATTTAAAAACTCCTCCAACTAAAACTTCATATGGACTCATATTTAAATAATTTTCTTCTTTGTTTTCTTTTAAAAGTTTTTTTGCATT
The DNA here is from genome assembly GCA_964396655.1 of uncultured Muribaculaceae bacterium. Taxonomy (GTDB): domain Bacteria; phylum Bacillota_I; class Bacilli_A; order RF39; family UBA660; genus CAYNFP01. The sequence continues at coordinate 182,979 of CAYNFP010000001.1, forward strand.
AAAAATTCTGCATAAAGGGTAGGTTACACCAATTTTAGCTGTTAACAAATAAAATTTTTCCATAATTGGGGTAGAGCTTAATGGTATATTTCCTAATTTTTCATATTTTTGTATAATTTCTTTTGCTCTTTTAGAATCTAAATAATTTAAACCATCAATAGAAATTATAAGATCGTCATCAGTTCTTGGAGCTGCCAACTGAACTTTATCTCCAACATGATATTTTTCTCTTATATAAAAACAAAAACTATCAAAAATCCACATATTAAAAATCTCCTTTTCCAATGAAAATTATTATACGAAATAAAATAGAAAAAGTACAGTAAATTTTCTGTACTTTTTCTATTCATTTATTTTTTCAAAAATCTACTAATTGCATAGTCTTTTGATTTTCTATATTATTCAGATATTATTATTTCACTCATTATTCCAATTATTGGATACGAATGAGAATTTATAAGATCAGGATTCAATGAATCAAATGCACTCATATTTCTATAAAATATATCATTAGCTATACCACTTATAAAGTCTTCTAACTCTTTTATATATTCCATATAATTAGTTTGATTTATAGCCTTGAAAAGCTTGTTATTTCTTTATGTACGGTATCTCTAATAAGGGCTAATAATTCACAGTATTTTGGATCTTTCTTTGGGATTTTTTTTAATTCACTGATTGAAATTATAAAATGTTTTTTTTTATCTGTAAAATTCATATCAACACTTTGATAATGCTCTATACATTCTGTATTTGAAAGAATTAATGAATTGACATCAAAAGAATAAAATTCTCTTTGGGGCATTTTCATTTCTTTTGGAATATTTGTAAGATCAATATATATTGCATCGAAATCATCTGATAATTTTTCATAATTTATAGATAATCTTTCTGATAGTTTTTTCCATCCGTTATAAGAAAATTTATATTGAAGAAACGGATATTCTTGGCTTAATCTAATTATATCATTAAGATTTCTTATATAACATATTCTTGAATTATCTTTTAATTTAAAAATAACAGCCTCATTAAATCTCCAAGTTGCTAAATCTGGATTTTTTTCTAAAAATGTTAACCAATCACAAATAAATCCTTTTTTAAAATTGTATTCTGTTGCCCAAATTCCTTTTCTTGGTTTAAAAGATGTATATCCATTTGGCCTTTGGACTGGAATAAATAATTCACTTCTTATATCTTTTGTTCCAACTGTTATAAATTGTTTATATAATATACTTTCCATAAATCCCCTTTAAATAATGATGTATATTATATCATAAAACATAAAAAAAGTATAGATTTTCTATACTTTTATAATTCTCTATATAATGCGATAGCTTTACCTAATATAGTTACTTCTTTTAATATTATTGGTGGCATAAAATCATTTTCTGGTTGTAATCTAAAATATCCATCTTCTTTATAAAAAGTTTTTAAAGTTGCTTCATTATTTTCATTTAACGCCACAATTAAATCTCCATTTTTTGCTGTGTTAGTTCTTTCAACTATAACTGTATCCCCACTGTAAATTCCAATATTAATCATACTTTCACCTTGTACTAGTAAAGAAAATACTTCTTTGTTTCTTGGTATCATATGAGCTGGAATAGTTAGATATTCATCAGGATGTTCAATTGCTTCGATAGGGTTACCAGCAGCAACTTTACCTAATAAAGGAATAGTTGCAATTTCATCATTCTTTTCCACAAATTCATTAGGAACTTTTATTTCTAATGTTCTAAATTTAGAATTTGTTTGTGATATATAACCTTTATTAATTAAATGTTTTAAATGAACAAATACAGTGGCTGGACTATGTAAATCTAATTCTTCACATAATTCTCTTACAGTAGGAGCATAACCTTTTTTTGCAAAATATTTTTTTATTGATGTTAATACTTCTTCTTGTTTATTAGTTAATTTTTCCACTAAATTCACCAACTTTCATTTTAATATTAACACAATAGTGTAAAATTGTCAAACAAATGTTTTATTATATATTGACACGAACAATTATTTGTATTAATATTAAATTGTAAAAGAAAGGAGAGTTATGCAATGGAAAAATTATTTGAAGACTATAAAGGAATTATATTATTTTATATAATTATCGCTTTATTAGCATTTGTTTGTACTTTAAGACTTAACTCATTAAATTCTGTAGGATCTAATAATAATGATAATCAAGTAGAAGTTACACATTTTGCTTAATACTTGATACTAATATTATAAAAGTGTATAATTGTTTGAGTGGAGGATATTATGAAAATAGATTTAACATCACTTATAAATAACGTTGAAGATATAATAAATATAAATGAAAAAATAGTTGTACCCGAAGAAATATATAAAGGAACTGATATTAGAAAATTAAACGAATTAACAGTAGTTGGAAATATATCAGATCTTGGAGATAAAATTTATAATATTAGTGTTTTGGTTAGTGGTGTTATGATATTGCCATGTGCTTTATCATTAGAAGATGTAGAATATCCTTTTGAAGTTATGATAAATCAAAATGTAGGCGAAACCGAAGATTTTGAACAAAATTACAAAATAATTTCAAATACACTTGATATTTTACCAATTTTGTGGGAAAATATTGTACTGGAAATCCCAAACAAAGTTGTAAAGGAAAATGCCAATATAAAAACTAAAGGGGATGGCTGGAGTTTGGTTAATAATGGTGAAATAAAAAATAACCAGTTAAGCGAATTAAAAGAACTATTAGATATGGAGGAAGAAAAATGAAATTAGATATTCAATTATTTGGTGCACTACCTGCTAGAAGGATTAGTAAAACAAGAAAAAGATTAAGAAGAACTCATTTAAAGAAAGAGGCTCCAACAGTTGTATCTTGTCCTAATTGCAAAAGCCCAATAGCACCTCATAGAGCTTGTACAAAATGTGGCTATTATAAAGGTAAAGATGTTCTAGGAAAAGAAACTAAAGAAGCAGCACTAGAAAAAGTTGTTAAGACTAAAAAGGAAGCTAAAAAGAAAATTGCACCTAAAAAGAAAATTGATTTAAATTAATGTAAAATTTTCAAGAAAAAATGTAAAAATATATTTACATTTTTTTTTATGTGTAGTAATATAGTGGTAGACAGTGGAATAATGTGGAAGAAAGTGGGGGATTTTATGCTTATTGGAGAATTTCACCACAATATTGATGATAAAGGTCGTTTGATAGTTCCTTCTAAGTTTAGAAGTGAGTTAGGAGAAAGATTTATCATAACAAGAGGGTTAGATAAATGTATATTTGTTTATTCTCTTGGTGAATGGAATACAATAGTCAAAAAATTAACTTCATTATCTTTTACTAAAAAAGACGCCAGAAATTTCATGAGATTTTTCTTAAGTGGAGCCACTGAATGTGAATTCGATAAACAAGGTCGAATCAATATTACCTCACCGTTAGTTCATTACGCCGATTTAAATCGTGAATGCGTGATAATTGGCGTAAATGAACGAATAGAAATATGGAGTAAAGAAAATTTTGATAGTTTCTTCGAAGAAAACGAATCAAAGTTCTCAGAGATTTCAGAACACTTATTTGATATGGAAGATGTAAATGCATAAAAGTGTGTTATATGATGAGGTATTAGAAGGATTAAATATAAAGCCTTCTGGAAAATATATTGATGCAACTCTTGGTTATGGAGGTCATTCTAGCGGGGTATTGGGTTTATTGAATGAGAAGGGGTTCTTATTCGCCTTAGATCAAGATGAGGAAGCTATTAAATATAGTAGTGAACGTCTTGGTAAAATTTCTAAAAATTTTAAAATCATTAAATCAAACTTTAAAGATATGAAAAATGTTATATCAGAAAAAGTAGATGGAATAATGTTTGATTTAGGAGTTAGTAGTCCACAACTGGATAATCCGCAAAGAGGATTCAGTTATCATTATGATGCTCTTTTAGACATGAGAATGGATAGAGATAATGAGTTAACAGCTTATGAAGTTGTAAATAGTTATCCTATAGAGAAATTAATAGAAATATTTTTTATTTATGGAGAAGAAAAATATGCTAAAAGTATTGCAAAAGCTATAATTGACAAACGCCCTATAAAAACAACATTAGAATTAGCTGAAGTAATTAAAAATAGTGTGCCACAAAGTTATAGAAATGAATCTCATCCAGCAAGAAAAGTATTTCAAGCAATTAGGATAGAAGTTAATAATGAATTAAAAATTTTAGAAAATTCAATACTTAGTGCATTTGATTTACTTAATAGTAAAGGAAGAATGTGTATAATTACATTTCATTCTTTAGAAGATAGAATAGTAAAAAGAGTATTTAATAATTTATGTAAAGATGATGTTCTAGCTAAAGATTTGCCTTTTGTTCCAGAAGATATGAAACCTAAAGCAAATTTAATAAATAGAAAGCCAATAATACCAAATGAAAAAGAATTAAAAGAAAATAATAGGAGTAGAAGTGCTAAACTTCGAATTATAGAAAAAATATAATAGGTGATATTTATGAAGAAAAAAATTAGTTTGTTAAAGGGAGAAAAATTTCTATATTTCATGATAGGTTTACTTATTGTTGGAAATTTATTAGGACAAGCTTTTTCTTCAGCAATGTTATCTAAAACTAATATAGAGGTAGAAAGTATAAAAAATAAAATATCTACACAAGAAAACATGAATGAAAGTTTAACAATGAAAATTAATGAATTATCTTCATTTGAAAAAGTTGAGAGTGTTGCAACTCTATATGGTTTGGGGTATAATAATAGTAATATTAAAATCATATCAGAGTAGGAGTAATATATTATGAATAAATATAGAACAGTTAGAATAAATTTAGCGTTTGTTATAATTGTTTTTCTTTTATTTGCTTTAATATTATTCAAATTATTTTATGTATGTTTAAGTAAAAATGTAGATGGTATAAACTTAACTGAATTTGCTAATGGAAGGAATACTAAAAAAGAAACAATTGTAGCTCAAAGAGGAACTATATATGATTCAACTGGAGAGATTTTAGCTCAAGATGTTAATAGTTATACTGTAATAGCATACTTAAGTGAATCAAGAACAACAGACCCATCAAAACCTTATCATGTTGTTGATAAAGAATATACTGCTGAAACATTAGCGCCTTTAATAAATATGACTAAAGAAAGAATATTAACTCTTTTGAATTATGATGCTTATCAAGTGGAATTGGGCCCTGGTGGAAGAGGAATTAGTGAATTATTAAAAGAACAAATAGAAGATTTAGGATTACCTGGAATAGATTTTATAAAAAGTGTAAAAAGATATTATCCTAATACCGATTTCTTATCTTATACAATTGGATATGCTAAGACTAATGAAGAAACCAATAATATTGCTGGTGAAATGGGCATAGAACTTGAGTACAATGATATTTTGACTGGTAAAAATGGTTATAAAGAATATCAACAGGATATGTATGGATATAAAATAGCAAATACACCAGAAAATGTTGAGAAGTCTGAAAATGGAAGTGATATTTATTTAACTGTTGATACCAATATTCAGATGTTTGCAGAACAAGCTGTAACAACCATTGAAAGTGTTGGAGTTGAATGGGCAACAGTAAGTGTTGTTAATGCTAAAACAGGTGCAATATTAGCAGTAGCGTCATCTCCTGGTTTTGATCCAAATACAAAAGAAATAACTTCATACTATGATCCATTTGTGTCATATGTATATGAACCCGGATCAGTTATGAAAATATTTAGTTTTTTAGCTACTATGGAAAATGGATTATATGATGGGAATGCAACTTATCCATCAGGAACAATAAAAGTAGATGATGCAACTATAAAAGATTGGAATGATCATGGATGGGGAACAATAACTTTTAACCAAGGATTTATGGCTTCTTCAAATACAGCAGCAACAAGACTAGCACAAAAATTAGGAAGACAAAAATTATATGAATTTTATAATAAATTGGGTTTTGGAACTCCTACTGGAATAACCCTACCTAATGAACAAAATGGTGTAATTAATTTCAAGTATAATACTGAAATAGCATCAGCAGCCTTCGGACAAGGAATAAGTGTTACTGCTATTCAAATGATTAGAGCTTTAACTGCAATAGCAAATGATGGAACTACTTTAGAGCCCTATATTGTTTCCAAAATAGTTGATAAAAATACAGAAAAAATAACATATGAAGGTAAGAGAACAGTAGTAACCAAGGTTGCTTCAAAGAAAAATGTAGATGCTATAAAAGATTTAATGCGTGGAGTAATAGATGGAAGAGTAACAATGTCTACAGGTAAATCTTATTATGTTGAAGGGTTAGATGTAATAGGCAAAACCGGTACTGCTCAGATAGCATCTCCAACTGGAGGTTATTTAAAGGGAAGCACTAATTATATAAGAAGTTTTGCGGGGTTATTTCCTGGAGATGATCCAGAAGTTATTATATATGCTGCAGTAAGTAAAATTAAGAATTCCACAACTTTACCAAAAGCAATTAAAACATTAATGGAAGACACTAGTTCATATTTAGGTATTCATGATAAATCAGAAGAAAGTGAAATAAACCAAGTAACTTTGGATAGTTATAAAAATAAACTAGCGGTTGATGCTAAAAAGACACTAGAAGATAATAAAATTGATGCTGTTGTAATAGGAGATGGAACTAAAGTAATTGATCAATATCCAAAAAGTGGAAGTATAGTTAGTCAAAATGATAAAGTATTTTTATTAACTAATGGAACAAACTTTGTTATGCCTAATATGATAGGTTGGTCAAGAAGTGATGTTAATATATTTGGAGGTTTTACTAATATAAGATTTAATTATACTAATTATGGATATGTTATTTCTACAAGTAAAAATAAAAATGAAAGAATATCTTCTTCGGACTCTATTGATGTTGTTTTAAAGCCAAAATATGAGACTTTGGAAGAAGCAATTAAAGAAGAAGGAAGTGTATAATTTTATTCGACAAAATATATAAGATAATTAATATAAAATATAATAAAGGAGATTTATATATGAGACTTTATTATATTTTTTCTATTAAGGAAGATATATATCGAATAACAGAAAGTAATCCTGGGAAGCTTTATAATATATTAGAAAATATTTATAAGTTAAAGAAAGAAGATGCTAATATTGGTTTTAAGCTATTTGAAAAAACCTGTAACTTTTTAGATAAAAAAAATATAAATCTCCTAATAAAAAATTTAAATTATGATAATTATAGTTATACTTGTTTTAGAAATTCTCATTTAATAAATGATTTTTATAAAAACGAAACAACAAAACTAACTATAAATTATTCTCATATGTTTATGAAAACTAATGTTATGTATCCTAAATTTTTCAATGAAATAAAGAATTTAAAAAACATATTTGTATGTGATTTTGTTAACGAAGATTATTTCTTTTTAAAGAAAATAAATTTAAAAGAATACAGTTATTTATAAACAAGTTTAATTGAAATAAAAAATTTTAAAATTTTAATAGAAAATAGATTTAAAATTAAAATATTATAATGTATAATTAATATGGAGGTAAGATATTTATGATATGGGACATTTTATATGTAGTATTTGGACTTATTGGGGGAATTGTTATTGGATTTTTAATTGCTAAAGCAGTTTTTAAAAAACAATTAAAAGATAACCCTCCAATTAATGAAGAAATGATAAAAACTTTAATGAGAGGAATGGGAAGAAATCCTAGTCAAAAACAAGTAAATCAATTGATGAAACAAATGGGGAAATATAACTAAAATGGCAAGAAGAATTTCAAGAAATAAAAATTATTCTAAAAGTAAACCAAAAAGTCATGATAAAAAGCCTATGCCTAAAAAAGTTCCGGAACCTGTAACTGAGAAAACTCGTGAAGAAGATAATATTTTATATAAAGTAAAAGATTTGTATCTTGGATATGTGGGTTATTACGATAATAATGGAGTTGATATTGAAGATATTCATGTATTTACAAATGTTAGTGAAGAACAGGCATTTGATTTAAATTCAAATAGTATTATTTTTTCTAAAGGCACCGGAAGAGTATTTTTCTATAAATCATTAATTTCATTTGAATTTTTAACTATGAAATCAAGAATTAACTATGTGGCTTTTCATAGGAAAAATGCTTTAACATCATCATATTATTATAAAGATTTATATAAAAAATTTTTAAGTATTAAAAACATAACTCCATACACTTTAGAATTAGGATTAAAAAGGTAGTACTAATAACCGTGGCTATTAATCTATATTTAAATATAAGCTTAAAATTTATATTGTAATCACTTAATATTGACATAATTTGTGAGTGAATAGATAAACCACAAAATGTTAGGGCAGATACACATAAGGTAAACTTTATACTAAAATCAGTAGATAAACTACTGATTTTATTTATTCCAGTAGTTAACTCAAATATAGATGATAATATACTATCTATAATTGGATTTATATGAATATAATTATTAAATAAATTTATAATTATAGTAAAAATAATTATATTTCCTAATATAATCATTAAAGTTTTGAAAGAATTAATAAATGAATCTTTTAATATAATAGTTAAATTTTGATTGTTTTTTATTTCTATTTTTTTATTTAATTCATTAACTATAATTTTATTTCTAATAAATAATCCTAAAATAAAGTTAATTAAATAAATAGTAAGAAGCATTATAATTCCTATAAAAATATCATTAAATAAAATATATCCTATTATAGTTATAACAAAAAATGGGTTAGGTAAATATGTAATTATAAGTAATTTAGTTGCTTCTTCTACAGAAATAATTTTCTTATCTAGAAAATCCTTTATGTATTTAGCATTAGATGGATGGCCCGTTAATAATGATAAAATTATTATTGATAAAGATATATTACTTATCTTTAATATTTTAGCTAATATATTTTTACCAATAATTGAAATATAATACTGAAAATTATATTCAAGTAAAATACTATTTAAAACAAAAAACGGAAATAATGTTACAAATAGTTTATTCATAAATAGTTCTATAGATTCTTTAACACTTGTTATTAATATACTAGGATTTATTAATAGTAAAATTTCTAATATAACTATAGTTAATATAAAAAATATATTGTTTTTTTCTTTTGTCATATATTCCTCTATTTATGTTATAATATTTGATAGAGGATTTTATGATAGAAAAGATAAAAAAATTCTTTAAGAATTTTATAAAAAACAATTATAAGTTATTAATATTTTATATAATATTAATACTTTTATTTACAGTTAAATTAGATTATCAAATATATTCTCCAGGAGGTTTAGTTAATTTAAATAATAGAATAGAAATAGATGGATCGTACAAAAGTAAGGGAAGTTTTAATTTAACGTATGTAAGTGGAAAGAATGGTATTATTCCCCTTATATTAGCTTCTTATATAATTCCTTCATGGGATTTAGTATCTTTGAATGATAATAGAATAGATAATGAACCTACAGAGGAAATTGATATTAGAAATAAAATCTATTTAGAAGAAGTAAATCAAAATGCCATTATTGTTGCTTTTGATGCTTTAAAAAAGAATTACATAGTAAAAGAAAAAGGAGTAGTCGTATTACATCTTACTGATTATGCTAAAACCAATTTAAAAGTAAAAGATACAATATTAAGCATAGAAAATATTAAAATAAAAAATATAGAAGCCTTAATAAATATTATTGATAATTTAAATATTGAAGATAAAGTAAATATCAAAGTAAAAAGAAATGATAAAGAAATAGACTGTTATGCATATGTTAAAGAAGAAGATAATAAAAAAGTTTTAGGATTATATTTAATAAACAATAAAGAAATTATTACTGATCCAGAAGTAAAATTTAAATTTAAAAGTAATGAATTAGGTCCTTCTGGAGGATTAATGACAACTCTTAAAATATATGATATGTTAACAAAAGAAGATATAACTAATGGTAAAGTAATATCGGGTACTGGAACGATTGCATCTGATGGCACAGTGGGTGAAATAGATGGAGTGAAATACAAGTTAGCGGGTGCTGTTAAAAATAAAGCTGATATATTTTTATGCCCTACAGGAAACTATAAAGAAGCTTTAAATTTGAAAACTAAAAATAAATACGATATTAAAATAATTGAAGCAGATAATTTTAAAAGCATATTAAAAAAATTATCTGAAATTTAAACCATATTCTGACAAATAATATGGTTTTTATTTTGTATACTTTTTTAAATGAAATGAGGGAATATGAAAAAGATAATTATAATTTCAGTTATATTTGGAATATTATTTTCAATTATTTTATATATAAATTATAAAAGTAATTCAAATAAAGAAGATACTTTAACAAATGTATATTTTTTACAAATAGGTGCTTATAAAAATTATGAAAATGTTAGTATAGCAACTAAATTAATTCCATCATATTTAGTAATTAAAGAAAATGATTTATATCATATTTATATAGGAATTACTAAAAATAGTAAAAATGTTGAAAAAATAAAAGAGTTTTATACTAAAAATGGCAACAATATATATGTAAGTAATAAAAATATAATTGGAAATGACTTTGTTAAAAAATTGGAAACATATGATTATCTACTTAGTGAAGCAAAAGATGAAGAAGTTATTTATACAATAAATAAAGAAATATTAAATAGTTATGAGGAGTATTACAAAAATGAAAATAAATCAAATGCAGGTATATGAAAGACCTAGAGAAAGATTAATAAGTTATGGGGTAGAGTATTTATCTAATGAAGAATTAATTGCTATTATATTGAAGTGTGGCACAAAAAATATTTCATCTAAAGAGTTAGGAAATATTATAATAAAAGAAATGAATGGATTAGAAAATTTAAAATATGCTAGCATAAATAAACTAAGTGAAATAAAAGGAATTGGCAAAGCAAAAGCTTCCCAAATACTCGCATCTATTGAGCTTGGAAAAAGAGTTTATTATATAAAAAATAAAAATAATTTGAAGGTGAATTCTACAACTGAAATTTATGAAAAATATAAATGTGAATTTGATGAATTAAAACAAGAAAAATTTTGTGCTTTATATTTGGATACTAAAAAAAATATTATTGAATTTAAAACATTATTTAAAGGTACTTTAGATAAAACAACTGTCCATCCAAGAGAAGTATTTAAAGAGGCATTACTAGTAAGTGCTAGTGCTATTATATGTATGCATAATCATCCTTCAGGAGACATTACTCCCAGTATTGAAGATATTGAAATAACAAATTCTTTAATAAATTCTGGTAATATGATGGGTATAAAATTATTAGATCATATGATATTTGGAAATAATAAATATTATAGTTTCTATGAAAATATGAATAAAATAAAATAAATCTCATATGTTGTTTTAGGGTGATTGAATGACTTTAGAAGATTATAAAAAAAATAAGAATGGACATACTGGTTTAAAGTTTCTAAAAAAATTATTTACCAGAGTATTTATATGTGGAATATTAGTATTAACAGTACTTATTATTTGTAATTTAAGTGATACTACTAAAGCTTTAATAAAAAAAGAATTATTTCAAACTGATTTTAATTTCTCTAAAATAACAAAACTTTATAATAATCTTTTCAATAAAAAAGATGATAGTGAAAAAGTCAGTTTAAATAATGGAATAACTTATGAAGGCTATGAAGACTATTTAGATGGAGTTTCTCTAAATACTACAGAAGGAGATTCAATATCATTATTAGAAAGTGGTATAGTGGTTTATATTGGTCAAAAAGATGGTTATGGTAATACTATTATAGTACAACAAAGTAATGGAGTAGATGTTTGGTATGGAAATGTAGATAATGTAAGTATTAATTTATATGATTATGTTAATAAAGGAACAGCAGTGGCGACTTCCAAAGATAACTTATATTTATTATTTCAAAAAGATGGAGAATATTTAGATTATAAAGAATTTATTAAATAATATACATATAAGTGATACTACTTATATAGTAATGTTTGTATCCTTTTTAGCAGGGTATTTTAAATATATATTTATATTATTACTTTTAATTATTATTCATGAAATAGGGCATTTATTTGTAGCTAATATTTTGGGATATAAAATAAATGAAGTTATAATTTTTCCGTTTGGGGGTCTTACTAAATATGATGAATATTTAAATGGAAGCATGTTAAAAGAATTATTAGTATTACTTGGAGGGCCGTTATTTCAAATATTATTTTATATACTAATATTGATTTTATATAAAAATAATTTTATAACAGATTTTAACTTTAATATAATTTCAATATTACATAAAACATTACTTTGTTTTAATTTTTTACCAATAATACCTTTAGATGGCTCTAAGTTATTAAATTTATTTTTGCAATTATTCATTTCATATAAAAAATCAAATATTATTCTTATAATAATATCTTTTATTAGTATATTTATATTAGTAATTTATGAAAAAAGATTAATTATAATATTTTTAGCTTTTATTTTAATTAAAACAATTATAGAAGAAATATATTTACATAATGTAAAATTCAATAAATTCTTATTAGAAAGGTACTTACATTATTTTAATTTTAAAAAGGGTAAATTAATAACAAATATATCTAATATAAAAAGAAGCAAAGAACATGATATTTTATACAATAATAAAATATACACAGAAAAAGAATATTTAAATCACTTATATAAAACTATGATATAATAAAAATATATAGTAGTGGGGTATAAGTATGGAAAATGATAGATATATAGGAGAAAGATTTTTAAGTATGCTATATAAGGATATGCATACAGCTTTAACAGTAGAAAAATCATCAAATCCAAATGATAGTAAATTAGAAAAGATAAGAAAATATTTAGAAAGACTTCAAAGGATAGAAGAAAGAAGTAAGAAAGAAGATAGAGTAGAGCTATTAAAAGAGTTTTATTATGATAAATATGTAATAAAAGAAAGTCAAATACCAGAATCATATTATATTCATCAAGCGCGGGTAGCAAAAAATCTTGGACATGGAGATATAACTATAACTCCTGAATTAAAAAAAGAATATGCACGAATATTAATAAAAGATCAAAAAGAATCATTAGATACATGGTTAGATTATCTAATGGGTGAAGACACAGATATGTATCCATATTGGGCAAAGTATTGGGCATTTCAAGGAATGGTACAGCTAGGGGATTATGATAAAGATAAAAAGATGTATTTCAAAAGAACAGAAGGAACAGTAACTCTATTTCCAGATTTAAATAGAGGAGTTTTATCTTTGTGTATGAATCAAATAATAAAATATTTTGTAAATAAAGAAACAATAGAAGAAGAAATAAGAAGTTTAGTAGTATCAGGAAGTTTTAAAAGATTATATGAATACTATATAAACAAAATGGAAATGTTTCCAAAATATAAGAAAGTAACAAACGATGGAATATGGGTAAAGTATCCAAAAGGAAGCGACCATATGAAGTTAGTAAATTCAATAAAAGAATATAATACAAAGTGGTGTACAGAAGGAGAAGAAACAGCAAAATACCAATTATCAAATGGAGACTTCTATGTATATTATTCATATAATGAAGAAGGAAATCCAGTCATACCAAGAATAGCAATAAGGATGGAAGGGTACAATATCGCCGAAGTAAGAGGAACATCAGGGAATGACCAAAATCTAGAAGGTGGACTAGAAGAAATATTAGAAAAGAAACTAGAAGAATTTCCAGATAAAGAAAAATACAAGAAAAAAGTAAGTGATATGAAAAAACTTACTTTAATATATAAAAAATGGGAAAACAAAGGAGAATTAACAACAGAAGAATTAAGATTTTTATATGAAATAGATGAGTTTATAATAGGATTTGGTTTTAAAAAAGATCCAAGAATAAAAGAAATAACAAATACTAGAAACAAAAGACAAGATTTATCAAAGGCTCTTAATTTGAAAGAAGATCAAATATCATTAACAACAGAAGAATTTTTAAAAGGAACAGATATAATATATCATGATGGAGATTTGGATTTATCTGGATTAACATCTGCAAAAGGGATAAAATTTCCAAAATTAATAAAAGGAAGTTTAGATTTATCTAGACTAGCAACAATAGAAGATCTAGATTTATTAAATACAATAATAAATGGAGATTTATTTTTAAATGGCTTAACCACCGCAGAAGGCTTAGATTTATCCAATACAACAATAAATAGAAGTTTATATTTATATGGCTTAACCACTGCAAAAGGTGTAAAATTTCCTGAAATAATACATGGAGATTTAGATTTACGTAACTTAACCATTGCCGAAGGTTTAGATTTATCAAATACAACAATAAATGGATTTTTAAATTTATATAGTTTAACAACGGCAGAAAGTTTAGATTTATCCAATACAACAATAAATGGAGGGGTAAATTTATCGGGATTAATCCAAATAAAAGAATTAAAGTTACCTAAAATAATAAAAGGGAGTGTAATTTTAGGTTTAGTAATGGGAAGTTTAGATTTATCCAATACAACAATAACTGGGAATTTAGATTTATCTAGACTAGAAACAATAGAAGATCTAGATTTATCAAATACAACAATAAATGGAGATTTATATTTACCTAACTTAACTACAGCAAAAGGTCTGGATTTATCCAATACAATAATAAAAGGAAAGTTATTTTTAAATGGCTTAACCACCGCAGAAGGCTTAGATTTATCCAATACAACAATTAATAGAAATTTGGTTTTATTTAGTTTAACTACAGCAGAAGGTTTAAAACTTCCTAGAACAATAAAAGGGATTTTAAATATACCAAAATTAAAAAGTGTTAAAGGTATAATATTTCCGGAAGGTTTTGATGAAAGTATTTTTAATAGAATTTTTTGTGATAAAGATATATTAATTCAATTGAAAGAAGAATATTATAGGCAATGGGGGATAAAAATAGAAGAACAAAAAACAAGATAAATTTCATTATATAAAAATAGCATTTAGAAAAATGCTATTTATTTTTTAATATATTTCTTGCTGCTACTAAGCCTGTAGCGGCTGCTGTAACAATGTTTCCTGCTTTACCAGCCCCATCTCCAATAAAGTATATATTGTAATTATCTATTTTCATTTGTTTATTAGTAATAATTTCATTACTGAAGAATTTTATTTCTGGTCCATAAAGAAGAGTTTCTCCATTATTTACTCCAGGTATTATTTCATCAAGTTTTTCTAATCCTTCTATAATGTTTAATATAATCCTATGAGGAAGTACTAATGCTAAATCTCCAGCTATACAATCTTTTAATGTAGGATCAATAAATCCTTTTTCAATTCTATGCCACTCACTTCTTCTTCCTTGTTTCAAGTCTTTTAATGTTTGGATAATAGGTTTTCCACTACCTAGGACACTTGCAATTCTTGCAATACTTTCTCCATATTCTCTAGTATTTGTAGTAGGGTGAGTTAAGCTTACTTTTGAAATAAATGCAAAGTTACTATTATCTGATTTAGTATCTTTTAATGCATAACCATTAACACAAATATATCCTTCATAATTTTCTTTAGCAACATATCCTCCAGGATTTGTACAGAAAGTTCTTATTTCATCATTATAAGTATCACTTTTAATGAATATAGTAGGATCATATATTACATCTGTTATTTCTTTTAATATTTCTTTTCTTACCTCAACTCTAACACCAATTTCAATACTTTGTGATACATATTCAATGTTATATTTATCAGCAAGTTCTTGTACCCATTTAGCGCCTGTTCTTCCTGGCGCAACTATTACATCTTTAGCTTTTATCTCTAATTTTTTATCTTTATTAGTATAAGAAATCTTTAAAATTTCTTTTTCAGGACATATATCTAAAACATTTGAATTTTCAAATATTTCAACTCCTTTATCAATTAAATAATTTGTAATATCAGTTATATATTGTGGTAAATGATCACTTCCTAAATGTTTTTGTTTGATAATTAAAAGTTCTGCTCCGGTCTTAGCAATTTTTTGTTTTAATTGATTTGCTTCATCCATATTAGTAGGATATACTTTACTATCCATTCCAAACTTATTAAATATTTCTTCGGTTTCATCTATTAATTTATAAGCTTCTGTTTTTGACATATATTTAAATAAATCACTTTTACCAAGTTTAGGAATAAAATTTAATTTGCCATCAGAAAAAGTTCCAGCTCCTCCAAAACCAGATAAGACTCCACAAGGAGAACAATTAAGGCAAGCTTCAGATCCTTTACTTAAAGGACAAGTTCTATTTTCTGCTTTTTTACCTTTATCCATTAAAGAAATTTTTAAATTTTTATTTTTAGTAATTAATTCATAGGCCGCAAATAAACCGGCTGGACCAGCTCCAACTATAACAACATCATACATAAAACATAAACACCTTTACTTTCCAACACAATAATATCATATTTTTCATATTTCAACAAATTTATTATTACTGAAAAAGAGTTTTTAAAAATATCTTCTTATAATAAAAAATAGGAGGAATATATTTATGAATAATTTAGCTTTATTTGAAGAAAAAGAGATAAGAAAAATATGGAGAGAAGAAAAATGGTATTTTAGTATTATTGATGTTGTTTATGCACTTACTAACAGTAGTAATCCTAGAAGATATTGGAGTGATTTAAAAATTAAATTAGAAATTGAAGGTTTTGCCATTGAAATGTACGATATTATCGTACAATTGAAATTAAAGTCAAACGATAATAAATATCGTTTGACTGATTGTGCCGATACAAAAGGAATATTAAGAATAATTCAATCAATGTAAATACATTAAATCTTTTTATAGATTGATTTTAACTTTTAATACTTATATAATAATTAACATTAAGAAAAGGAAATTTATAATATGAAAGAAAATTTTAAAATAAATGAATTAATGGAAAAATACTTAGAAAGCGGATGGGAAAGTTTATTAATACAAATAATTAAATCAAAAGAATTAACAAAAGAAATATTTGATAAAATAATTGAAACTAAAAAAATTTATTTGGATTTTGATACTTTTGAAATGTTACTTAGTTGTAGCTTTATGGATTCTGATAATTTGGATTCAATAATTGAAGTTATGCATCATTATGATGAGATATTTGAATTGGCAACTAGAAGTAAATTAATTACATTAAAATCTTTAGAGAGCATTTATATAAATAAGAAGTCTAAAAATACAAAAGTATTAATAAATATAATTGAAAATCCAGTTGCATCTACAGAATTAAAAAACTTAATATTTTTAGAAACTTTTGATAATGAATTATTAAAGGTATTTATTGATAAAAAATTAGTTAATCAAAAAGTTATAAATTCAAAAAAATTAAAATTAATAGAAATTATTAGAAGCTGTAAAAAAAACAATAAATCTCTTAATTATTTATGTAATATAGTTCATTATCCACTTTTAGATGAAGAATTAGCTTTAGAAATATTAAATAAAATAAAAATATATAAAAACACAATGTATATTTGTGATAATGAATTTACAGATATATTAATTACAATAGCTTCTAGTAATATATTAACTTCTAACATAATAGAAATACTTATTGAAATATGTGAAATTACAAACTCTTTTGTTAAAGCTGATGTTTTTTCCCAAATAACTGGGAATTCTTTAACTGAAACTAAGTATCTAGAAAAATTAGTGAATTTACCGCCAACATCTCCAGTTATTTTAATAAACGCTATTAATAATCCAAATACAACTGAAGAAATTATAGATGTTTGTTTAAATAAATCAAAATTTATTTATTGTTGGTTAGCAGCGGCTTCCAGTTTAAAAGCAACTTCTAAAATATTAAGAAGGATTGCTTTCGAATATAGTCCACATCTGGAAATATTTGAAGCTTTGTTAGAAAATCCAAATACAACTGAAGAAATATTAAAAATTATAAAAGAAAAAATAATATATCTTAAATTTCAAAATGAAGAAGCTAAGTTAACGAAGGAATGGGCAATTAGTTATAATAACAATTTAAGGAGATGTTTAAGTATATTAGATAATTTAAATGTTTGATTTTATTTGACTTAATATAGCTTTTATGCTAAAATCTTTATGTTTGTAGAAATCTTTCTCTACAACCGCACTAAAAAGGTTTATAAGCATAGTCACCTTAAAGGCGAGTCTGATTGAAGGAGGGAAAATAATGAAAGCAATTTTTATTACTGGTGGAAAACAATATTTAGTAAGTGAAAATGATGAAATTTTTGTTGAAAAATTAGATGTTGAAGCAGGAAAACAAGTTGAATTTGATGAAGTTCTATATGTTGATGGTAAAGTTGGAGAACCTTTTGTTAAAGGTGCCAAAGTTATTGCTGAAGTACTTAAACAAGGCAAGAACAAAAAGATCAAAGTTTTTAAATATAAATCTAAAAAGAAATATAGAAAAACTCAAGGTCATAGACAACCATATACTAAACTTGTTATTAAAAAAATAGAAGTGAAATAAATATGTTAAATATTAAATATAATAAAATTAATAATATTATTGATAAAGTAGTTTTAAAAGGTCATACTGAATATGATATTTTAGGTAAAGATATAGTTTGTGCAGCTGCATCTTCTATATTTATAACTACTGTTAATTCAATATTATCATTTGATGAAAATGCTATAAATTATAATAATAATTTAATAGAAAACATTAAAAAAGATGATATTACTAACAAATTATTGGAAAATATGATTACAATGTTTAAAGAACTTGAAGGAAAGTATAAAAAAAATATTAAGATTGTGGAGGAATAAAATGAAATTTTTAGAATTGAATATACAATTATTCGCATCACATAAAGGTGTTAGTTCTACTAAAAACGGAAGAGATTCTGCTGGACGTAGACTAGGAGCTAAAGCAAGTGATGGTGAACTTGTTACTGCTGGTTCTATAATTTATAGACAAAGAGGAACAAAAATTTACCCAGGAACAAATACTGGAATAGGTAAAGATCATACATTATATGCTAAGATTGATGGAATAGTAAAATTCGAAAGAAAAGGAAAAGATAAGAAACAAGTAAGTGTTTATACAGCATAAACATTTACTTTTTTATTATAAATTGAAAAAGTAAGTGTCCGGTTAGGGCATAAAAAAAGACACATATAA
>CAYNFP010000002.1:0-167055 GCA_964396655.1 uncultured Muribaculaceae bacterium
TGGCTCACATAAAATAAATCAAGAGAACTTAATATTAGCAATTAAAAATACATTTACTAAAAGAGAAACAAAATTTGATATTGATGAATTTAAATTGATTGTATCAGAACTGAAAGAAACTCCTGAAATGAATAAAATGTGGAAAGAATTTCAGAACAAAGTTAACTATATTAAGAAAACAGAATATCTCGACACAATAAAGGCAATTGATAAAATAATAGAAATATTAGAAACAGAGTTAGTAACTGTATAATTTTGATTACTTAAAAAACAAACAGAATAACTAAAAATCATTCTGTTTTTGTATTAAATATATTATTAAACTCTTTCATGATTTTCTCATTACCGGAATTAAATGCATGTGAGTAAACATTAAGAGTAGTAGAGATATCTCCGTGTCCTAAACGTCTAGAAATATCAGCGACACTAATGCCTCTAGAAATTTGCAGTGATGCCGATGTATGTCTTAATGAATGGAAAGTTATAATTGGAAGATTATACTTTTTTAATATTGTTTCAAATATCTTTCTAGGTACATCTGGATGAATAGGATCTCCATCTTCAGATGTGAAGATCTTTTTAGTGCCTTTCCACTTGTTTCCCCATAAATCTTTTAAACTTGCTAAATACATTTGATATTCTTTTAAAACTTCAATAGTAGGATCTGATATAGGAACAGTTCTAATAGAGTAGTTATTCTTAGGAGTACCATCTACTAACTTTTTATCAATTCTTTGTAATGTTTTAGTAATGGATACCATACCAGTACTAAAGTTAATATCAGACCACTCTAATCCAATCAATTCAGACCTTCTACAGCCCGTATCAAGCGCTAAACGAATGATTGCTTGGTATTTGATCGGCTCACCGTCTAAGGCCTTTAAAAGGGCTTTTGTTTGTTCTAAATCATAAAACTTAGATTCAACTTTTAACTTCTTTGGCGCCTTAACTCTTTCGTTTGGATTATAAGATAATAAGTTCCAATCAACGGCATGTTTTAAAGCGACATTTATAACTCGATAATGTCTTAAAATAGTATTCTCAGTTAATCGTTTCTTTTGCTTTAAAGAATACTTTTGAACATTACCACGATCTCGTAAATAATTATAATGACCAACTAACATTAAGGAAGAAAGACTGTTTAATTTAATGTGACCTAAGCGACTAATTAGTTCTTGGCAAATTGAATTATATGATTCATAACTTTTAGGTTTTAAGGAAGGTCTAGCAAACTTTAATAGCAATTATAATGGATTGGAGGAACAAAAAGAATGAATAAAACATTACAAATAGATCCAATAGATTTTTTCTTTTTAACAAGAAGATGAAATGTCAGTATATGATAAATCAAAATTATATTGGCTCAAACTATATGATGACTTTTATAAGCAAGATAGTATTGAATGGCTATTAAACCAAGAACACGGAACAACATATATTGTGTTATATCAAATGTTACTGTTGAAGACACTTAATAAAGATGGCGAACTATCTAAGATATTAGGAGATAAAAGAGTTTACTATACAACTAAAGACATATCTAAGATGACTGGGATTGATGAAGATTTAATTGACTCTGCAATCGATAGTCTAGGGTATGTAGGACTATTAGAAACAGATCACGAAGGAATAATATATCTACCTAATTTAAAGAATATGATTGGATCAACTACTAAAGGTGCAGTTAAAAAATCATCACAAAGAAAAAAGGCGGACATTTGTCCACCAGATATAGATAAAGATAAAAGAGAAGATGAAAGATATATATATCAATAACAACAATAATAAAGAAGTCGTTGATTTTATCAAAAATAATTATGGTAGAAAAATATGTGATCATGAAATAAATATAATAAATGAGTGGTTAAAGGATAATGATAAGGAAACAGTTATAAAAGCAGTTAAGATATCTATTGAGAATGATGCTAAGAAATTTAGTTATGTATCATCAATACTTAACAATTGGAATAAAACAGAAACTATTAAACAAAAAGTATTTACTAAAGAAGAGCAAGGGCTACTAAACTATGATTGGTTAAACGATCCAGAGAATTGGTTTAACTGGGATAAATAGAGTCCCCCCCAGCACCTGTGATCAATAAAATAATAAAATAATGAAACCCACAGCCCTCCTACATACATACAATTTTATATTTTCCGTGAGTTTTTTGGAAAGTAAAAAGAATATTGAAATATATATTCTTTTTTTAAGAAAAAAATTATTTTTAATGATATAATTGAATAGGAGGATGATATTTATGCTAAAAAAGAATTATAATATTGATGACTATAAAAAAGATATTGATAAATATGGTTTAAGTAAAACTTGGCATAAAATTTTATCCAAAATAATAAAGACAGAATTTTTATCAGATATTTTTGTGATTGACAACTTTGGTGAGTTATATGAAATAGGATTGGCACATGAAAATATTATTAACAAAAAGGAAATGGGAAAGTATTATACTCCAAAAGATGTAGCAAAAATAATGGCAACTTGGTTAATGCCTTTAAATGGGCAAAAAGTTTGTGACGTAGCCTGTGGAACCGGAAACTTAATATTGTCCTATCTGGAATTAATCGGGGAAACTAAGGCCGTTGAATTAATAAAATCAGGCAACCTATATTTATATGATAATGATGAGATTGCATTGAAAATATGCAAGTACTCAATTGCAATAAAATATGGAATTGATTTGTTGAATAAAATCAATTCCAAACATTGTGATTTTCTTGATACTAGAACGAAGCTCCCAAAAGATTGTAAAGTTATTTCCAACCCGCCATATTTTAAAATATCTAACCCAAATTCTACTTGGGAAAAAACTGATGTAATCGAAAAATCAAAAGAATTATATTCAGCATTTATGGAAAAAATTATGAAATATAGTGAAAGCTCAGTTATTATTACACCATATAGCTTTATGGGAAGTCAGAAATTCTATTCTCTTCGATTAAAAATGAATAGATATAATGGATTTATTGTTTCTTTTGATAACGTTCCTGGTAATATTTTTAATGGAAGAAAACACGGTATATTTAATTCTAATGTTACCAACTCTGTAAGAGCAGCAATTACAGTAGTTGAAAACAGACCGAATGTAAAAGGTTTTAGGCTTAGTCCACTAATAAGATTTAAAACACATGAGCGAAAATTATTATTAAATTGTGAAACATTAGAGTCTTTGATTAATGATAATTATCAAACTATTTCAAGCAAAAGAAAAAGTTATTATAAAACATTTAAAGAATTAAATGTGGTTTTTGATGCTTGGCGTAGTATATCCAAGAAAAAGCTTAGTAATTTATTAACAACTGAAAAAAATGATTTATCTATATACTTACCAACAACATGTAGATACTTTACGGTAGGATCAAAGAGAGATTTAAAAAGAACAGGAAAAAGAGTAGTTTACGTTAAAAACAAAGATCATTATGATTTTGTCTATTGTCTTATGAATTCTACATTTGGTTATTGGCATTGGAGAATATATGATGGAGGTATAAATTGCCCTTTGACAATTTTAAGTAGTATTCCCGTTTTCTTTGATTCGATATCTGAATCTGATAAAAAAGAATTGAAAACAATTGCCGAAGAAATGTATGCAGATGAAGAAAAATATTTGGTTTATAAAATGAATGCTGGAAAATTGCAGGAGAACATCAAATTTCCTATTAAATATAGAAAAGAAATTAATAAGATTTTCTTACGAACGCTTAATATAAACGCAAATGAAAATTTACTAAATAGAGTCCACAGCAGCTCTATTTTCGAAGATTGCGAGGATGAAGATAATGAATAAAGAACAAGCGGTAAAAAACTTTATAAATGAAATTTATGCAAATGCAACCGACTTGGTTTTAACGAACGATGAAATAAAAAAAATTTCTGATTTTTATAAAGAAACTCATAATTTAGAAGCAAAGTTTGATGAATATATTGAAAATTATCGAAATGAAATTGGAGTAATAAAAAAGCTTAAAAGTGGCACATATGAGCTTGAAAAACAATTTGTTCAAAATAAAGCATTGCAACCAGGCATTTTGTCTGAATGTAACTACGTTGAAACGTTGGCAAAATTATTTAACTTGAATAAGTGTATTGATCTTGATAGCAGACCGATTAATAGTATACCGGCCGAATGTGCCACTTTTTTTCGTTCTGGCAAATTAACTTATTCATGTGCTAGATATTTATATTACAATCCAAGAAATACGGACATTTTTATTTTTCAATATGGTAACCCCGCTGCTGGTGATGCAGAAATCATCATTAATGGAAACAATGTTAGACTCGAATTTAAAGAAAACAACGCAAAGGCAGGAGAGTATGATATTACCGGATTATATGATGAAAACGGTAAACTATTAATTTCAAATGCTTTTAGAGAAAACACTCCGGAATTAGTCCCATTTATTGAAAAATTCAATGAAGAAACTAACGTTATTGAACAAATAGGGCATAACTATAACAATTTTGATGAGCAAACGAAATTAGAATCAATTCACGAATATTTTCTTAAACACAATATAGATGTATTGGTAACGTCTGCAAATGATAATTCATTAATTGCATTAACTCCCGACTGTTTAGATGTTGCACTAGAAGATGGTACGCGATTCGTGTCTACTGACAATAGCGAGATAAGAACTTCTGGAAGAAACTATCGAAAAATATTTACAAATCAATTATTTGATAAAACTTTAGAACTTCTTGATGCAATCAAAATTTCGACTAAAGAATACAAGGTTAAATTGAATCATAATTTAGTTGAAATTGTAAATGCAAGAGGTACAAAAAAACCTAGCAGAATAAAATTTAGAAATGTTTTTTTCGTTGATATAGAAAATTCTAAATTAGATCAAGAATATGTGATTTTCTCTCGTGATGATGTTAGACAACTAACCCCATCAATCTCTATGCATATAAAAATAACAACATCAAAAGATACATTAATGAAATACTTTCAAGATAACAATTAATTTAATCAAATAAAGTTACAAGTGAAATTAAGCGATTTTGTCTAATAATATTATAATATAAGCAACAGAGCACGTTTCGTTTAATAACGGACATGCTCTATTTTATTTAAGGAGAAAAAATATGATTAGTAATAAACAAATAAAAAGAATTGTTTCCATTTCTAATATTATGCAAATTGTTAATTATCTTCAAAAACATTATAATAGTTTTGAAAGAAAATCTTTTAACAAAACCAATATTATTGATAGAGGAATCGTATACAGGTTGCTTTGTTCAAATATGTTTAATTTGATTGATGCAGTAAGAAAAAGCAAGGATATTTTTGAAGATATGATTCCAGAATATGACTTTTTTGAGAAAGAGATCAGCAGAAAATATGTAACGAATGATGCAAATTATTATAAAAAAGTAAATGCTAGCATGACTTTATTTGAACTTTTGAGAGAAATGCGCCACGAGATAAATCATTTTGAAAAAGATGTTAATGATCAAATAACTTTATTTGAAATTGAAGTGAAATTTGATGATATAATAAAACTAAAAGAAACTACTGAAATTTTGATTAATAAGAAGATGCAAAGTATTGATAAAACAGCAATTAATCAACTTATTTTGTCAAGACCAAAAATTGTTTATGAAACAAATAAAATTGATAACTCTATAGAAAATTTCAAAGCGAAAATGCAAGGTTCAGTTAATGAAAATGAGTATAAAGACGAAATGCTATATATGACTAATATAATCGGCGAAATTTTCAGACCTGATTTTTTAATTGAATTGATTAGCAACAATCCTGATGCAATCGAAAATCTTAATTTTAGACTTAGAGAGTTAGAACAAATATCTCTGAAATGCGATGAAGAAATTTTACTAAAAGGGACTGAAGAGGATATTAAAAAATATAATGCAATGAAATCGTTGATGCAAGATTTTGAATTGAAAACAAAAAAAGCGGGCCCTGAAAAATATAAAAATAGTGTAGAAGATTTGATGAAAGAAACATTAATTATATATGGAGGTAAAAATGAAAATTAAAACAAAGAACAATAAAATGATATTAGTTATTAGAACACTTATTTTACTTTGTATTTTAATACCCTTGATAATATTCTTCATGGATATGGTTAATGTTCGAATACCCACTATCACAGATAGATATGATTGGTTATCATTTATTGGATCATACATTTTAGGATTTGCTTCTTTAACACTCGCTTATATAACAGTATCGCAAAATGAAGAATTGAAAGCGATGAATAAAAGATTAGCAGAAGATAATATAAAGTCAAATGGATATTCAGATATAGTATTTAACGAATCACAAGATATAGAAAAAAAAGATGGAGTATATACTTTCAGATTAAATTTAACTGACAGAAAAAACAGGCCATTGAACAAGTTAATAGTTAAAGAAATTAAAATGTTAAAATATGATGAAAATAAACATTATTTGAATCCGTATGAATATTTTTCTGATATATTGGATAATGCTTGGATCAACAAAGAAATTGAATTAGAATATACTCCAGTTAAAAATGAAGATCGAGGCTTTTATCTGGCACGAATTAAAGTTAGCGAAGACATTCTGAAAGTAATTGTCGATAAGTTTGTTAAATTTGAAATTAAGATGTCTATTATTAACTCTTTTAATCTGGAAGAAACAGGTTTGTACTCTTTTATATTCGATGAAATAAAGGACGAACCTGATTTTATAAAATTACACTTATACCATAGCTTTGCTCCAAACCGTCAAATAAAATATATTGATTATAAAAATTAAAAAAACCGTCATTTAGTCGGCATAATTTAAAATAATGGGTGATAATCGGCAATAGTCTACAATATGCATATATCGATTTAACCCAGTAAAATCAACGATTTACAATAATACTAAATAAACCACAATACCCACACATTCGGACTCTTAATGTGTGGGTTTTAGAAATAAAAAAAATTATAAAAAGTTATAATTTTTTTATTGTATATTTTCAATAATATTATCTAAAGTTTCTGTTGTTCTTTTTATAATACTTTCTTTTGTATTTGGATAACTTGTATTAAAGGTTAACAATTCAATGTTACAAGAATTTAATATATTTCTTAGTTTTTTATCTCTTAAAATTCTATCATATCTTTTATGTGAACTATCATTTATTTCAATTGCTAATAACAAATTTAAATCTTTATCAAATATACAAAAATCTATATTTCTAAACAGTTCATTTCTAAATCTATTTGTACTATGTTTTTCTATTATTGATGCTAAATTTATTTGTGGAAATGTTATATACTTTAAATCTAATTCTTTAAAACAATTATAATAAAATAATTCATTTTCTGACAATAGTTTTTTCTTTGTATAATATTTATTATCTGGTTTTGATTTTTCTTCTTTTCTTCTTTTTGGTAAATTTTGTATAACTGGGACAGCAATAAGAATTAAAATTAAAATTAATCCAATTATAAAATTTTTCACATTTTCACATCCTTAATATTATTATATAAAATAAAAATTCTTTTTTGTTAAATGTTTTTATTTTGTAGTAAAGTCTTTACACTTTTAAAAAATTTTAAATAAATACATGCTATAATTTTATTAGGAGAAATATATGGAAGAATTTAATATTGTGTTAACATCTAGTGGATTTAATGATGTTAATAATTATGTATCAGATGAGAGTAGAGAGTTATTTGCTAGAATTAGTAAAGGTAAAAGAATAATGATTATAGCTAATGCTGCTCCTGAAGGAACTGGTAATTATATTGCAAGAGAAAATGTTAGAAATAATTTTTTAGCAGTAGGAGCATCTGTTGTTGATATTGTAGATGTTGATGAAAATAATGTAAGTTCTATTTTAGATTATGATATTATTTATGTTTTAGGAGGAAATCCAACTTTTCTTATTGAATTAAATAAAATTATTAACTTTAGAAAATATATTTTAGAATTTTTAGAAAATGGTATATATATTGGAGAGAGTTGTGGAAGTATGATTCTATGTGATGACTTAGAATGGGTATATGCTATTAAAAGAGGAACTAAGAAGAAATATGATATATATTTAGATTCTTATAAAGGATTAGATTTAAGTAAAAGAAGAATTTTGCCGCATTATAATAAATTAAGTGATGAAGTTAAAGAAAAAGCATTAAAGTATGAAGAAGATTATGGAATTAAGTTTGATCGTTTAAATGATGGAGAATATATTTTAGAATATTATAAGAGAGAAAAAGAATTATAGTAAAGTTATAATTCTTTTTAAAACTTTTAAAATAAATAAATGATATAATAATTATGTAGACATTGGAGGATATAAATGAGAATTGAAGATTTATTAATGGAAAGAAAAGGCTTAGAAAATCAAATAAAAGAGTTAAAGAATAAAATGGAAAGAGCCAATTATGAAGTTGTAACAAATGGTTGGAGAGAAATGACAAATGATGAAAAAAGGATGGAGAAGGAGATAGGGCAAAAAGAATTTGAACTAAGAGAATTAATAATTTCTCAAATAAATAGGATTATTAATCTTGATGATAATGATTTAAAAGTAAAATTTTTTGAATCTATTCCTGAAGAATATAAAGCATTAGGGTTGAGAATTTTACCATATGCAAGAATAACTTCTCATTCTGCAAAGAAAACCATAGAAATTTATTTAAATAGGGGATTTTTAAATGGTCATAGTTCTGATACTTTGGGAAAAGATTTTGACGGAGCTGTTGGGGTATATGGACCTGATGGCATAAAAGTAGGGTTTCTTAATGATATGTTGGAAATGTATGGAGCAATTAAAATAGATGCTAAATCAAGGGAGCTTACTCCAATTGAGGACCATATTTTAAATTTAATTGCCAGTTTTTCTTCTCAAAAAATATCTATAGAATTATTTAAAAGTATATTTGGTTTAACTAAAGCAAGTGAAATTGAGAATAGTGGTTTATTTTCAAAATTTGTAGCTTATATGAAATATTATCAAGCACAAAGAAAAAAATATGATTCAGATTTAATTAATGGTAATTATGGTGCAGAGGCTTTTATGTATTATCAATATTATTCAATGAATAGTTTTAATATATTAAATATGTTAAAAAAATTTCCAGAGGATGTTAAAACCAAACTAATTGAATTAGGTAAACAAAATTCTGATAGAATAGAAGAAAAAAGACAACCAGAGCAAATGGATGATAACTCAATAATTGCATATTTATGCGGCAGAGAAATTCCTGCTGAGGAAGCTTCTAAAGAAGTTGTAACTCCTAGTGATGGTGACTTAGAAAAAGAATATCAAGAATTAAAAGCTAGAGTAGCAAAAATTATAGAAGAAAGAAGAAAAAGCGGATATTACGATAAATTATGGCAAGGGTTAAAATGTGGAGCACTTAAAATGAAAGAATATCTATCATATATGTTAAACGAAGAAGCAGAAATAGTGGAAGGTTTGGAATCTTCTAATCGAATAAATAGATAAACAAAATTTAATAGGAAAAAACAGAATAATTATTCTGTTTTTATAATATATTTTTTTTGTAAGATAAAATGCATTAAAATGTTATTAACAAATTGTTAAAAAGATATTGACAAATAATTTTGTTTTTAATATAATGTTATTAACAGACAAGAAAAGTCTTGATGAAAAAATAATAAAGTGAAAGAAAGGAGAAAAAAGATTATGGAGAAAGCATTAGTTTATACAGTGGTAGCTGGTAGTCGTGCATGTCCGAATAACTGTGATATTTGTATTTCAAAAATGACTCCATCACATGGAATAGAGACTTCATTACCGGTAGTTGATTGGGCTACATTTGATAAAGCTACTGATATAGCAGTTAATTATGGAGCAAAGTATTTTTTAATAACAAGTAAAGGAGAAGCTACATTATTTCCAGCACAAGTAGCTGAATATTTGCACAGAGTTGAAAATAAACCGTTTATTAGAAGAGAATTACAAACTGAAGGTTCAACAATTGCGCATGGTGGATTACTATATAATGAATTTTTAAAAACTTGGAAAAATAATGGTTTAGATTTAATTGCAATTTCAATTTATCATTATGATGATTTTAAAAATCATGAATTATTTAAATCTAAAAATCCAATGTATAGCTTAGAAAAATTAATCAAAAAGATTAAAGAAAATAAAATAAATGTAAGATTATCATGTGTAATGTTAAAGGGTTCTATAGATAGTATTTTAGAAGTTTCTAAATTAATAGAATTTTGTAAAAAAAATGGAGTCTTTCAATTAACACTAAGAATGGCTGATAGTCCTAAGAAATCTTTAAATAAAAAAGTTACAAAATATGTTAATGATAATAAAACTAGTAATGAATTTGTGAAAGAAGTAGTTAGTTTTCTTGATAGTAAAGGAACCCTATGTGATGTATTACCTCATGGAGCCTTAGTCTATGAAATAGATGGACAAAATGTAGCTATATCAACAGGGTTAAGTACTAAATTTAAAAAAACTAAAAATACTTTTGATAAAACTTATTCAAATAATGATGTTTTAAGACAACTAATATTTTTACCACCTTCGATGTTAACTGCAAGTTGGGAGAATATTTATGGAGGAAGAATATTATGAAAGAATTAATAGCTCTTAAAGCGGTATATTGTTATATGTTTCCAGAGACATGGGAATGCTTAGAAGAAGTTCAAAAAAGAATAACTAGAGACTTTTTCTTAAGAACAACATCATCAAAGGAAATGACAAATATATTTAGCGATTTATTTAATCCTATTTTAGAATTTCCTTCTAAAAAATTAGGAAATCTTGATGGATGTCTTAATCTTGATGAATTATTTATCCCAATTAGTAAAAGAATTGTTTCTAGTTATAAAAAAATAATTTTAGGTTTGGAAAACTTTGAAAATATTTATCCTGGTCCAGGAACAAGTGATTTATTATTTAAATCTTTTGCTTACTTAAAATCACAGGGATATAAAAAAATTAATGTTTTTGCCTCAGAATATGAAGGAGTTAGCGTTTATGCTAAAGATCTTGGATTTAAAATAATTGAACATGATTTAGAAACAATAAATTCGAATAAAAAATATGATGGAATTTTCTATATGTCAAATCCATCATCAATTAGTGGAAATAACTTGCCTGATGAATTAATAAATAACTTATTAGAAGCTGGTAATTTAATTATGTTTGATTTTGCTTATGTGGGAACTACTAGTAAAAAAAGTTATGATGTTAACCATAAAAATGTAATTGGAGTTTTCTTAAGTTTAAGTAAACCTTATGGTGTTTTTGAAGAAAGAGTTACTGGATTTGCATTTTTAAAAGAAAAATATTTTTCAAAAAAAGAAACAGATAATTTTCTTTATGGAAATAGGTGGTTTACTGATAAGGTAAGAACTCTTCAAGCTTTGAAATTGGTTGAAGAATTAGGGCCAAGAAAAAATGGAAGTTTCCCTTTATATGCAAAATATAAAAAAATACAAAAAGAAATAGTGAAATTTTTAATAAAAGAATATAATTTACCGTTTAAAGAAAGTGATTCATTTTTGTTAGCTTATATCAATGAAGAGGATTTTAACGGTATTTCAGAAGAAAAAAAAGAGTTAATTAAAGATTTTAAAAGAGGAAATAATTACCGGTTTTGTTTAACGCCATATTTTGAAATATGGGAAAAAAATAATTATGGAGGAAATGAAAATGAGTGAAGAAAAACAAAAATTAGAATTAACTGCCAATAATGTATTTAGGGTATTATGTGATTGCTTTTTCAAAGAAGAAGAATTAAAGAATGGAGTTCCAATTGTAGATGAATATGTTTCGGTTGATGGAATAGTTCGAAAATTCGGTTTTAATAAAGAAAGATTATTTGGACATAAACAAGATATTATAGATCTTATTGATCAATTGCCAGATTTTAGTGAAGGTGTATCATTTTTAAATTTACCTTTTACAAAAGATGGTGTACAATGGGGAGAACAAATAAATGCAGAACAGTTAATTGTATTAGGTATAGGAATTGGAGTTTTGGAAGAATTGTTACCTAGAAAAGATTGGGTATTTTGTCCGAGTTCTGTTCCATTTATATGGAAAAGTTCCGAACAAAATATGGAAAGAAGTTTACAAAACAATTAAATTTAAAGAATTACATTAAAAGTAATTTTGCAATAGAGGGCGATTATACAGATGCTGCTTATGAAGAATCAAGAAGAGAAAATGATAATAAAGGAATAATAACAGGTGCTCTTAGTTATCCTGGAATTACTTTTGAAGATGAAAATATCAGAAGTATGAGATTAGCAAGAAAAGCACATGCTGAAATACAAGATAAAATGGGCAGAATACGCAAAAAATAAATTTTTGTGACAAACTCATTATTATTTGAGTATTTATATTTTTTGTTTAAATATGTTAAAATTTAATTAGGAGGATTTTGGGATGAAAAAAACTTTAGTATCAAGGCCTTTTGATGTTGCAGGATATTTAATATCAAAATGTGCGGGAAATATTGAAATTGATATGTTTGATGCAATGTTCGGAAAATTGCATGGAGAATTCAAAGGTAAAAAATTTTATATTACTTTTTATCAAGATGAATATTTATTAATTTCTATTTCTAAAGGAAATGGTGATTTATTAGATGAATTAATTCCGGTTTTAAGCGAAATTATGGGAAATGAGAGTCCGATTGCAAAATATGATTTATTATTTCCGGGAGCATCTGAAATGCCAACAATTGAATGGGATATAAAAGATCCTGAAGCTAGAATAAAAAGCCTTGTAGATGGTACTGCATACAATGATGGTTCTAAACTTTTTAATATTCAGTTATTTGATGGCAGAAATATAGATGATTATATTGAGAACTCAGAAACAGCTCAAGTAAAAGTTAGAAAATAAATAAAATAGCAATTTTTGAAGTGGTAATATAAAAGTAGACAACTACAAAAAAAGTAGAAGTCTACTTTTATTATGATAAAAGTAATTAGTTAAATAAAATTATTTGGAGAATTAAATGAATTTACAAGATATTAATGATAAGTATAAAGAAATGCAAGATTTATATGGTGATAAAAAGTTAGATGCTATATTAAATGGTGGAGAGTCTAATAATCCAGATTTATGTTTAATATTTATGAATCCAACAGGAAAGAATATTGCTTCTAATAAATCTTGGAATGGAATAAAAAGTCCTTGGTTGGGCACTAAAAAAATTTGGCAAGTTTTAAATGATTTAAATTTAATTGATGGGAATATTAATGAAGAAATAAAAAATAAGAAAGCAAATGAATGGGATACATCTTTTGCTGAATATGCTTATAATCATGTAAAAAGTAAAAAGATTTATATTACTAATTTAGGTAAGTGCACACAAGTGGACGCCAGACCTTTAAGTGATTCTATATTTAAAGAATATTTAGATCTTTTAGATAAAGAAATAGAACTTGTGAATCCTAAAAAAATAATTTGTTTTGGGAATCAAGTTAGTAGTTTGTTTTTAAAAGAAAATGTTAAAGTGTCTGAAGTAAGAAGAAAAAAATTTAATAAAATCATTGATGGTAAAGTTTATGAAACATATTCTGTATATTATCCAGTAGGAAATGGGAGTTTTAATATAGATAAAGTTATGGAAGATATACCATTTATATTAGGATAAGAGTGAGGATTTTATGAATAATAAAGTAGTATGGGTATTTGGATGTTCTGCTTCTGGTAAAGAAACTTTTATTAAAGAAGTTGTTTCTAAAAAAGATATAAAAATAATAGAAGATTTAGGTTGGAAAGATAAAAATATAATTTCTATAAATGAAAGTATTAATTATATTAAACAATATGAAGAAGATCCTATCGGAGACAAAAGAATAGAGATTATAGATAAAGTTATAGAAGAAAATAAAAATAATTCTAATTCTATTATTTTAATAAAAGGACAACACATAGATTTTAAAAATAATTTGATAGAAATGTTAAAAGAAAAAGTAAAAGATGTTAATTATGAAGTTATATTTTTATTTAGTGATTTAAAAACCATATTTGAAAGAGGTAAGAAAAAACCTTGGTTTACAGAAGAAGACAATAATATAAATGATTGGTATGAGCATATGTATTTAACAGCTCTAAAAGTTAGTGGTATAAAAAATATGAAGATAATTGCAATTGACTCTACAAATGAATGGAAAATATCTGAATTTCCAAAATATAACATTAATAATTAATTGAACTAAAAATAAATATGTGGTATTCTTATCATAGAAGTGAGCTTATGAATAAAAATAAAAAAATAATTATTTGGGTGGTTGTTGGTGTATTCATAACAGCTATAGCGGTTTTTCTTGTATATTATTTTAGTAATTATAAAACGCTTATATGCAGATGTTATGAAGGCGATGTTATATTAATTTATGACAATAAAAATGTGGTTAATTTTGGTACAACTAAAAATATGTCTTTTGATGTTGATGCTCAAAACACTTATGTAGAAAAAATAGGTATAGAAGTTTATATTAAAAGCTTTATAGATAATTATGAAAATAGTTTTGGTGGTAAGTGTAGAGAAATATAAAACTCATTAAAAATAATGAGTTTTATTTTGTAATAAAAAATAATAAAAAAAGTTATCGACATAATGTTACAAAAATTTCAATTCATATTGACAATTTCTTTTTTTATGTGCTAAAATGTGATTGTATATTATGATAGAGGGTATCGAAATATGCATAGGCATACTTTGAAGTTACATATGAAAAGGGACATAAGATGGGAACAGATGGCGAGATTTTATTAAGTGCTAGCAAAGCTCAACGCAAGAAAAAACTTAGAAAGATTGTTAAATTAGCACTGCTTATTTCTATATTATTGTTACTTATTTTCTATGTGGTAATTAGTATTGTTTATAACAGTGGAAATTTTACTATAACGTTAGACAAAAACTTATATTTGCAAAGAGGAATTATTATTTATGATGATCCTGAATATAAAGTTTATAGGTCAGAGTTGTATGCAGAATCCGTTGATTATTTGGATAATATTTCGTATAAGTGGTTACCTAATAATTTAGATGACCATGATGGATCTCATAATGGAGATAATTATGTAGCTTATACGTTTTATATTGAGAATCTTGGGGAAGACACATCTGACTATTGGGCTGATATAGAAATTGAAGACGTTATAAAAAATGTTGACGAAGCTGTAAGAATTAGAGTATACAAAAACGGAGAATATGTTACATATGCTAAATTATCTGATAGTGGAAAACCCGAAAAAGATACGGTTGCATTTAATTCAGATGATATAGTTACATTAGAACATGTTAAGAAATTTAAACCCGGTGATAAAAACAAGTATACTGTAGTTATATGGTTAGAAGGCAGTGATCCAGAATGTACAGATAATATTCTGGGTGGAGAAATTAAAATTCATATGAATTTTAATTCGGAATTTGTTGAAAAATAAGGGAGAGATGTAGTTATGTTTAAACAAATCAAAAACTCACAAGAAGGGGGAAAAAGTTTGAGACCTAAAATGAGTAGAAAGCGTTCAAGACGTGTTAGAAATCTTATTGTTATTTGTGCTTTGACCGCAGTAGTTTTATCTGTTTCAACATATGCATGGTTTATCGGCATGAGAGTCGTTAACGTATCTAGCTTTGATGTTGAAATCGCATCAACTGATGGTTTATTGCTTTCATTAAATGGAGAGGATTGGGACACAACTGTAAGTATTTCACAAGCAACTTTAGAGACAGTATCATATGTAGGACATACTAATAGTTGGGGAGGCGCAGGATTGCTACCAATGTCTTCTATTGGTGAAATGGACACATCAGTTTCAAGAATGATGTTATATGAGAAAGCTAGTTTATCAACCACTCCTGGTGGATTTAGATTATTAGCAAGTCGTGTTCTTAATGATGATGGATATACCGAACAAAAAGGTTATGTAGCATTTGACTTGTTTGTTAGAAACTTTTCAGGTACTCAATATTTACCAGCTTTAAATGTGTTAGATGAAGAACCAATTTATTTAACAATTGATTCTGCAGTAACAGTTGCAACTGATGGTGTTGCTGATACTGGTATAGAAAATTCAGTAAGAGTAGCATTTGCACAAATTGGACGTGTTTCTGGTACAACTACAACAGCTGGAACAATTACAGGTATTACTTGTGAACCAGACTCAGAAGGAAAGCCTTCAATAAAAAATGGTGTAACAGGTATTTGTAGAACAGCTCAAATTTGGGAACCAAATGATAAAGCTCACGTAGATGACGCAATTAGTTGGTATAATACTTCATGTGTTGCAAGATCAGGTTCAGATGTAACAAGTACAAATGCTTATAGTGGTAGTTGTGGAGACGTTGCTAACGGAACAGCATATCCAACATATGCAGTAAGCACAGCTATAACTTCAGCAGATAATGTAGATATATATGATGGAGCTGAATATAATACATACGAAGATACAACTAAATTAGTAGCTTATGATTTCTTTACTGACACAGAAAAATTACTTACAGGGACAAGTCGTCCAACATTTATGACTTTGTCTCCAAACAGTATTACAAAAGTAAGAATATATATTTATATTGAAGGACAAGATGTAGATAATTATGATTTTGCTTCAATAGGAAAAAGAATTGCAGTTAAGTTTGGATTTACTAAAGAAAGATACACTGAAGATGATATTGATTATAATGGACCATCTTTAGTATCTGGTAATGATACAACTAAACCAGTTATAACATTAACTGGTAATGCAACAGTAAGTGTTGAAAAAGGTTCTGTTTATACTGATGCAGGAGCTACAGCTTCTGATAATGTAGATGGAAATATCACAACTAAGATTCAAACAATCAATCCAGTTAATACAGCAGTTGCAGGCGAATATACAATTACTTATAATGTAAGCGACTGGGCAGGTAATTATGCTAACCAAGTAACTAGAACAGTTACTGTAACAGAAGGATCTTCTGGAGAATAAATTACTTTATAAAGTTTAACTTAAGTTGTTGAATAAGAATATAAATAAAGAGTAATAAATTGTTTACTCTTTATTTTTTTTCTTCAATTTTCGACAAAAGTTTTAATTCATATTGACAACTTCTTTTTTATTATGTTAAAATATGAATGTATATTATGATAGGATATCGGAAATATGCGTATAATCACAAGTTGAGTTGCGTATAAGGATAGACATTGCAGAGTGTAAGAAAAAAGAAGTATTATGTCAAAACAGATCACAGACTCACAAGAAAGGAGAAATGTGTTTATGCCAAATCAAGATAAAAGCCGTTCAAAACGTATTAGAAATCTCATTGTTATTTGTGCTTTGACTGCCATAGTTTTATCAGTTTCAACATATGCGTGGTTTATCGGTATGAGAACCGTTAATGTATCCAGCTTCGATGTTGAAATTGCATCGACTGATAGCTTAATGTTATCATTAGATGGTGAAACTTGGGATTCAACAATAAATATTTCACAGACTACATTTAGCACTTCATCATACACTGGGAATACTAATAACTGGGGAGGCAGAGGATTACTACCTATGTCATCTGTAGGAGCTATGGATACCGGCGCTTCAAGAATGAAAATATTTGAGAAAGCAAGTTTAAGTACTACTCCTGGTGGGTTTAGATTAATGGCTAGTCGTGTTCATAACTATGAAGTGGGCAAAGCAGAACAAGATGGATATGTAGTATTTGATTTATTCATTAAGAACTTTTCAGGTACTCAATATTTACCAGCTTTGAATGTATTAGATGAAGAACCAATTTATTTAACAGTTGATTCAGAAGTAACAGTTGCTGCTGATGGAGTAGAAGATACTGGTATTGAAAATTCAGTAAGAGTAGCATTTGCACAAATCGGACGTGTTGATGGTACAACTACAACTGCTGCCACAATTACAGGTATTACTTGTACTGGTGGAGGAGATGTAACTGGTATTTGTAGAACAGCACAAATTTGGGAAGCAAATGATAGAGATCACGTAGATGATGCAATTAGTTGGTATGATACTTCATGTATAAAAAGATCAGGAACAGATGTAACAAGTACAACTTCTTATGGAAGTGGTAATTGTGGTCTAGTAATAGATGGTGTTGCATACCCAACATATGCGGTAAGTGATGATATAGGTTCAGAAGATAATGTGGATATATATGATGGAGCAGCTTATAATAGCTATACAGGATCAAGTCCTTTATTAACATCATATGATTATTTTACTGACACAGAAAAATTACTTACAGGAACTACTCGTCCAACATTTATGACTTTAGCTCCAAATAGTATTACAAAAGTAAGAATTTACATTTATATTGAAGGACAAGATATAGATAACTACGATTTTGCTTCAATAGGAAGAAAAATTGCAGTTAAATTTGGATTCACTAAAGAAAGATACACTGAAGATGATATTGATTATAATGGACCAGATCTTAACCAAGGTAGTGGACCATCAGCAACTGACTTAACAGCTCCAGTACTTACTATCCCTGGAGACAATCCATTAACAATTGCTAAAGGTGGAACTTTCTCAGATCCAGTAGTAACAGCTGTTGATAACATTGATGGCATTATAACTGATAACATTGTTAAGTCTGGTAAAGTTGATACTAGTGTAGCTGGTACTTATACAAGATTGTATAAAGTAACAGATGCTGCTGGTAATACTGGAACTAAGACTTTAAAAGTTATAGTTACAGAAGAAGCTTCTTCTTCAGAACAATAATCAAAAATTTTAAAAATTTAATTTAAACTACTGACTAGTGATTATGTTAGTAATTAATTATTAGGATAATGAAGAGTAATCAAGGTTGGTTACTCTTTAATTATTAATAAAGGAGATCTTATGATTGTTAAACTTAAAAAAGCTAAAATAAAATCTAAACCAGTAGATAATGAAAAAGAAAAAAGTAAAATTAATTTTGATTTATTAATGCTTATTACTTTTTTTACAGGCGTTGTATGTATTGTTACAACATATGCTTGGTTCTATGCTTCTTTAAATGTTAAAATTGATTTTTTCAGAATGCAAGTATCTAATGAAAGTGGATTATTTATATCCCTTGATGGTGTTAATTATTCTAGTTCTGTTGAAATATCAAAAGATATTTTAACTACAGAATTAGAAAAAACATACCCAAATCAAACTAGTCAGTGGGCTACAGGAGGATTATATTCTGTATCATCTGCTGGAATAAAAGATTCTAGTTATTTTAAATTTAATATATTTGGAAGTTCTAGAGTTGGTTTTAAGGAAAATGATGTAACTGATAAAAGATATTTAAATGCAAGACTTTTAAATGAAGGTGATTCTAATCCATATAATGTTTATATAGCATTTGATATATTTTTAAAGAATGTTAGTGGTTCTCCATTTCCAGATAATCTTTATTTGGATAAAGGAACTTCAGTTAGTTATGATAATAGTATATATAATGATGCGGATGGAACCATAAATTCTTTAAGAATTGGATTTATTAAAATGAATAGCACCTCAACAAAAACAGATGTTTCAACAGTACAAAATATGTTTTGTGATAATAATTGTGAATCTGTTATTTACGAACCTAATGCAACAATGCATTCTGAGGATTCTATAGAAAGAGCCAAAAAGTATGGAATTTATCTTGAAGATGGAAGATATATTCCTACATATGCAGTAATAAATGAAGGAGATTATCTTGAATTAGCTAATGGCCAAAACGGCTCAGAAATCCCATTAGATACTGAACATTTTGCATTACAAAAAACTCATACTAATATTAGCGATTCATTGTTTGAAATACCAAATGGTATTACTAAAGTTAGAATATATGTTTGGGTAGAAGGGCAAGATATAGATAGTCTAGAAACAAATTCTAGGGGCGCTAAAGTTTCTGTTAATATTAATTTAATAAAAGATTTAGCTGGTTATGAATAAATAAAAAGGGTGATTTAAATGAAAAAAGAAGAAAGTAAAGTTAATTTTGATATGTCCACTCTTACTTTAAGTGAGTTAATAAAAGTTTATGAAAATATAACTGGTTTCATTGAGTTTTTAAATGAAAAGAAAATAGTACCAGAGCAGAACGTGGAGGATCAAGATGAGTAGTTTTTTAGAATTTATTGAAGAAGATACAGATGCTAAAAAAACTTTATTTTCCACTATGCCTACAAATACTAAATCCGAAATTAGAAAATATAATGAGAAAGTAGATTCTGTATTAGCAAAATATCTTGAATATCAAGCGAGTGTTAAAAAGTATTTAGATGCTAAAAGTAGATCTTTTAGTGTAAAGGAAATAGATAAAGGATTAGAAAAACTTATTGATAAAGTTGATAAGTTGCAACACGTTAAATTTGTTTTAAATCCTTTAAATACATTTTTTGAAAAATTAGGATTTGATACATTATTATTTGAAATAAGTAATTATTATGATTTTAATTTTAATTCTTTAAATGAGAATATAAATAAATTTTTGGACAAATTTGAGTTAGCAGGCGTTAAACTTGCTAAAGATGATTTTAATTATACATGTTATGTTAATGAATATATGACATCTTTAATGGATGTAAGAACTAAAAAGAGTGAAAATTATGACAAGGTATCTCAAATATTTGAGAATATTTATTGGGTTAATCCAGAAATTATTGGTCATATAGAGTTAAACTTTAGAAAACTCATTAGAAAACATGAAAGAAATTTTGTTAATTATATTTATAAACATCAAAAAGAGATTATGGCAGAAAACAAAATTGAAAATTATCAAGACTGTTTAAATAAGTTAAAAACAGCTTATATTGAATTAGAAAATGCTGATAAAGAAAATATATATGATATTGTTAATTTGGCTAAATCTGGAGAAATAGATATAAATAATTATTTTGAAGACAGTAAAGTAAGATTATCTACTTATAGTTCTTTGATGATTGAACCAATAGATTTTGAAAATAAAGATTTAATGAATAAGTTTTATGAAAGTTTAGAAAAACTAAAAGATAACGTATTAGAGTTTGGTAATTATGCTAAGTTCATTCCGTTAATCGAAGGATTTAAAACTGAATATGAAAAACAGATACCAACAGATAACACTAATAATAAAAATCTTGATAAAAACTTAAAAAATATTTTAAATCAAATAAATGATAAAGAATCAAAATTAGAAAAGCTTAATAGGAAGATATTTAGTTTTAATTTGGGATTCTTAGATTTTAAAACTAATATTAATTTAAGGCAATTAAAAACAGATTCTGTTAATATAGCAAAAACTTTATATGAACTATATCAATCATATGAACAAGAATATTTTAAAATTAAAGTGATTTCTATATTAAATAAATCTTTAACAATATCTGATTTATTGCATTTATTTTATAGTTTTGATTATTTTAAAAAAAACGCTATTAAGAAATATTTTGAGGTAACTTCATATGGAGAGATAATTAAATATAGTGATAGTTTTGATTTATTTGCTATAAATCCTACAAATATAATTATTGATGGAGTATCTTTATTTGAAGAAAATAATTTATCTAGAGTTATTATGAATAGGTATAGATTAGATAATATAAATTTAACTGAAGAATTATTGAATACAGATGATTTAGAGTTATTGATGAATAAAATAAATCTATTATTAAGAATAAAGATAATTGAAGAAAGTTCTATAACGGTAGAAAAAATATGGTTTATAACTCAAGTGGAAAAAATAAATACAATCAAAAAGAAATAATAAAACTTCTAAAAAAAGAAGTTTTTTTTGAGTAGAAAAAATGTCGAATTATGTTATAATTGTATTATAGTATACTAGGGTATAAATTTTTTAGTATGGAAAGGGTATTATGTTTGTATTAAAAAAATATATTAGCAAATTAACTAAGTTTCAAAAAATTACTTTCTTAATATTAATATTAGGTTTTGCTTTGTTATTAACTATAGGTATACCCACTTTAGCGAGATATAAAAATAGAACTACAATTACTGGGACTCCAGTTTGGGATGGTACAGTTGCTAGTTCTTATGCATCTGGAACTGGAACACAGGCAGATCCTTATATAATATCTGATGGCTCAGAGTTAGCATACTTCTCTAATCAACTTTCTACTTATGATTATGCTAATACATATTTTAAATTAAGTAAGGATATTGTTTTAAATAAAGGTGTATTTAGTTATGATGAAACTAATGGAATAAAATATATATTTAATAATGAAACATTTTATATTAAAGAATATAATGATGAATATTATGATAATATTGAAAGAACTGGAATTGATAGTGGTACAGTAAATTTATTTACTTCTTTAAATGGATTTAAAGGGTATTTTGATGGAAATTCATATACAATATATGGGGTATATATAACAAATGAAACTAACGAAGAACTTTCTTTATTTACCGATTTAGAAGGTACAGTAAATAATTTATATGTTCAAAATTCTATTATTTATGGAGGTACTTATACAGGAGGTATTTCTTCTAAAACTAAAAATGCTTCTTTAAGTAATGTGTTATTTAGTGGCAATGTAATAGGAAGAAAAACTAATATTGAAAAAACTATAAATATTGCTCCTACTACTTCAATAATTAACATGGAAAATACTGAAAATACTGATTATATTGACTTAGCAAATGATATTCCTTTTGTAGGAAGTGAAATTACATCAACTTCTATAACAGGAAACTATGTAATAACTGGAGCTTCTGAAGAAAATACAACAATTAAAATAAATGGAACTACTATAAGTGGAGGAAGTTTCAACGTTGGTTTAGGAACTGATATTTTAACTCATGCTTCTGTTTCAACTTATGTTGCTTCTGAAACTGGAGCAACTCTTACATTTTCAAATTTAAGTTATAATGTTACATATAAATATGGAGTTGCTGGTGGTATTAGTGCATATTCAGATAATGTAACTTTAGAAAATACTATTAATAAAGGATATATTTCAGGATATTCAATTGGTGGAGGTTTAATTGGAGTTACAATTGATACTACATCTATAAATCAGTCATATAACACTGGTAATATTGATAGCGGAAGTGTTTCTGGAGGTTTAATTGGAGTCATTGAAAAAAGCTCTAATAATATAACTATATCAAAAAGTTATAATAGTGGAGATATGACTGGAACTAACATTGGCGGTTTAATTGGATACACCAAGAGTAATATAGGTATTGTTTCATTAACTAACTTATTTAACGCTACTGAAGAATATAGCATTGGTACAATTAACAATACTACTGTTAATGTAAGCAATTCTTATTACACTGAAGTAACTCCTATTAATAGCGGAACAATTGCTGGAACTTTTACACAAACTTCATTAACTAATTTAAAAAATAAGACTTATGTTACTACCAACTTATCATATAACGAATTTGTTGATTATACAGATTTAGGAAGTAATTCAAGTAATGTATGGGTATATGAAGAAAGTGAATTACCAATATTATTTATTGACGATATAAACACTCCTATTGCGACTATACATGCAAGTATTTATTCATGGAATAATTTAAGCTATGAATTAAATACATTTAATATATCTTCAAGTATTATGTTTAGTATTGAATCTACAAACCCATTAAAACCGATTAAAGAAAAATATTATTATATTAGTAATTCAACAACGCCTTTAACAAAAACCCAAGTAGAAGATATTACTTCATGGGTAAGCTATTCTGATGTAGTTCAAATATCAGATGAAGGCTCTTATGTTATTTATGTTAAAGTTGTAGATTATAATGATAACGTAACATATTCAAATACAGATTTATTGGTATTAGATTTTTCTGATTCTTTAATTGATGTTAATCTTGATGATAATAAATGGGTTAACATAAGAAGTGAATTAAGTTATCTTTATATAGATAGAGAAAAAATTATAACTATTGACACTAAAACAAATTCACATGAAATAAAAAGTCTTAAATATTACATAACTGATGAAGTCTTAACAATTAATAATTTAAATAATTTAGCAAGTACCAATTGGACAGAATATAGCGATGGAATATTGATAAATGATACAGGGATAAACATTGTTTATATTCAAATAACAGATGAAAATGATAATGTTACTTATATTAATACAGATTATATTATATTAAGTGGATATAGTGAAACTCTAACACTAGGAAGAAATTCTTCTAGTTATTTAAATGCAGATCCATACATAACTAATAAATCTTTAGTTAGCTTAAACTTTAGTTTTACAAATACTATTTTAGATTATGAAGAAGGAGATTCTCATAATTTGATGTCAAATTTATTATTGCCTTCAGGAACTAGATTAACATTAATTGATAAAGCCAAAAATAAAGTTTATGAATATACAATTCCAAATAGTGAAGATAATTATAATTATAATAATAGTTGTAATCCAGAAGATTTAAATTGTATAAAAGTAGCTACTTATCCATTTACTTTATTTAAAGAAGTTGGAGCTTCTACTAATAAATATTTTAGTGAAGATGATTATTATGAAAATAGTTCAGTTACTGAAAACTTTACCATTATCTTAGATTTATCAAATACTAGTATTGAAACAAATTATAATGATATAAACTTATATATGGAACTTCATGATTCTAATGGTAAAAATATAAGACCTACTTTATATAGTGGTATAAAGAAATTTAATATTTATTCTACTGTTAGTAGTGAAAGTTCATCAGCAACTTTAAATTTAACAACTGATTTTACTGGAGGAATTACCTATAACAGTAATTCAACAACTAATGTTAATATAACAAGTGGATTAACTTATAAATATATAAATGGATATAAAATAACAGACACTACTTATGAAGATAAAGAGATAGGATTATATGTAAAACTTGTTGATAATAATGGTTTGATAGTAGAAAAAGAAAACTTAAAAAATTTTATTTTTAAAATTGGAGATACTGTTTACTATCCTGGAGATGATAATATTATTCGTATAGCCTTTAATGATGGTATAAACGATGTTACTAAAGATTTTACAATTATTACTTATGAAAATAATAGTCCATTAAAAGAAGGAACATATTATTTTAAAATATATAATTATGTATCTGAAGATGGATATTATTATAATGCTTTAGGAACAAGTGAATTAAGCATACCTGTTAATGTAACAAACAGTTCACCAAATATAACATATAATTTCAATGTAACAAATAGTGATTATATTATTGATAAATCAAATGAAGTATTTAATATTACATTTAATATAACTCAAAGTGGAGATTTAGAAAATCCAAATATTAGAATTGCTTTATTTAAAAAAGATGAATTAACTGCATTTAATCAAGATTATTCAATTATAGATTTAAAGAATTATATTTCTGATAATTTGAACTTATGTTCAGGTAGTGTTTATTATGCATATGAAAATCCTGATTTAAATAATGATTTTGAATTAAATTTATTAACCGCTAACTTTGATAATACTGGATATAAGTTTATATTTTATTTGTACGATGGCAATAAGAAAATAGGGACAATTGAAAAGAATTTCATTGTTAAATAGGTGGATGGATGAAAAGAAAATATAAAATTATAATAATAGTTTTGGTTGTTGCTTTAGTTGCTTTTGGAGCTGGAATAACGTATTCTTTATTTCGTTCTGATAATATAATAACTGGAGATCAAGGGATTGCTAAATTTATATTTAATGCTGAAAGATTAGATGAGTTAGAATTACCTATATCTAATTTAAATCCCGGAGACGAGAGTGTATATCCATTTTCAATAAGTAATAGTTCATCAGAAAGTACAAGTAATGTAACAGTAGAATATCAAATGACACTTAAAACATATCATTTTGTACCTTTAATTATTGAATTATATAAAATAGTTGATGAAC
Organism: uncultured Muribaculaceae bacterium; assembly: GCA_964396655.1. Taxonomy (GTDB): domain Bacteria; phylum Bacillota_I; class Bacilli_A; order RF39; family UBA660; genus CAYNFP01. The sequence goes on from CAYNFP010000002.1 coordinate 25,803, forward strand.
AAGAACAACGAATTCTTACTTGTGACGAGACATATACACGTAGTTCCACAAATGAATTACTATGCAACACTCCAATAGAGGAAATGACATATTCTTCTAATGTACTTGATAATTACAAATTAAAAATTAAATTTTCAAGTGAATATAATTCTTCAGAATATGCCGGATTAGTAGACTATTTAAATATAGAGATAAGGAGTTGGCAAAAAATAGATGAGTAAAGATTTAAAAAGAAAAAATATTAAAAAGTTTACTATTTTAATATCAATGGTGTTATTAAGTTGCTTTTTATACTTTTATGGAATTAGTTATGCTAAATATATATCTGACTCTGTCTGGAATTATTATTTAAAATCTAAAGGATTTTATTTTAGTAGTGATTATTTAGGCATGGAAGAAGTTAAAAATGTAGATAATTTATGGGATGGAAGTAATGTTAGTTTTAACATTGGAAATAATCTTAATCAAACAGTAGTTACAAATTATGATATAGAATACAATGTCAGTTGTTCAGTAGAGGGGGATGCTTCTTCATATGCGGAATGCAAAATGAATGGTAAAACTACGAATACAGATAGTGGAACATTATCAGGATATCAAAGATGTGTTAATAATACAGAAGATCAAATAGATGTTACATCATTCATAAAAACTGATTGTGAACTTGGAGGGTATGATTGGGTTAGTGATATTGCAACTAAAGATTTATATTTTGATGTTGTTTTAACAGATGAAAATTACACTTTAAATGATGTAGTAGTAAAAGTTACAGCAACAAGTACTTCACCTTATCATAAAACTTTAAGTGGTACATTTACTCTTCATAAAGGAGTATTAGAAGAAGGAAGTATTACATCAGAATTTAAAAGTTATTCAACATATAGTAAATTAATAGTTACTAATTCTTATTCAGAAAATAAATGTGTTAATATAATATGGAATTCTGATAACTTAGTTATTGATAAAGATACTTTTAGTACATATTCAAGTGATTCAAATAGTTACATTAATGAAATAAATGTTAATGTTGATAGTAAAAGTAGTGCAAGTTATATATTTTATTCAAGAGATTTAAGTTCATCATATAACAATAATGAATTTATAGTTTCAGAAACAGTTCAATGTAATTAAAAGGGTAAATATGTTAAATCAAACTTATAAAGATTTTGAAGATATTGCAATTAAATATGGATTAATTAAAAAAGGTAATGATTATATTATTGATAGAAATATTAATATAACTTTTACTTTTGAAAAGGATGATAATTTTGGATATATAGTAAAAGTTACTGGTATAATCCCTTTAGAATTAGCTGATTATATTTATGAAAATGGAAGTAAATAAAACATATTACCAACGGATTTTCATTATAATATATTATTTATAAATCCTCGAGATGTGGTTAAACATCCTGATTTTAACAATCAAATATTATCTGATATTTCTAGAGCTTCAAATGAATCATTTTCAGAAATATATGAAATTTATACAAAAAGAGCTATTTTTAGAGAATATGGAAAATGTTATATAGATTTATGTATATTTTATTCTATTCAAGAATTTGAATTCTTTTTAGAGAACGCTATACCTTATTATAATAATAGATCTTATATTTATAAAAGATCAACAGACCCTTATGATATTTTTGAACCATTTAAACCTATTAAATAATTACACAATCTTAACACTTTTTCTTTTTATTTTGTTTGCTATAAATATTTTATTGTGTTATTATTATAATTGGTGGTAAGTTATGAAAATAGGTAAAATTATTAAAAAAATTTTTATAGGAATATTTGGAGTAGCATTCTTTGGATTTGCAATTGCAATCGCAATGTTATTATTAAATTATAACAAATATGGTGTAACTCAAATTGATGATTTGTCAGTTGTTATAATTAAAAAAGGAATGTCTTCAGATGATTTTAAAAAGGGAGATGTAGCTTTAGTTAGAAAAGCAAAAGTTGAAGATTTAAAAGTTGGAGACGAAGTATTTGCTTATAAAGTAGCAGAAGATGGATCAGTATCAATTAATTATGGTACTATCGGAGAAACTCATCCTAATGATGACGCAATAACTTTTGAAAATGGTAATGATTATGATATGGATTTTGTAATTGGAAAAACTGAAAAAGTATATGAAAAAGTTGGAACATATTTAGCAATAATTGAAAGTAAATGGGTATTTTTTGGAATAATTCTTGTACCAAGCTTTGTAATACTTATTTATGAAATATATGCATTAATTGTTGAAATAAAATATGGAAAGGACGAATAATAAATAATTTAAACTGAGATTAATCTTTAACTCAGTTTTTTTATTGGTTTTAGATGGTTCACAATATTGTAAATAGTTTATTTATATGGTAAAATTTATATAAACTAGTATTCTGTCGAAGAATGTAGTAAGAAGGAAAAATATGAAGTCTGCAAGAAAAAAAATTATCGAAAAAATTGTTAATTTTTTACTGAATATATTGTTAGTTATATTTGGTTTTATATTACTAATTTCAATATATACTGGTATTCAAACAAAATTGCTACATAAATCATATGCAGATTTTTTTGGATATTCTTTATTTGAAGTTCAAACAGGAAGTATGGAAGACACAATAAATGCTGGAGATTGGATAGTTATTAGATTAACTAGTGATGTAAAATTAAATGATATAGTTACTTATAAATTAAATGATGAATTTATAACCCATAGATTGATTGAAGCATATAACGGAACTTATGTTACTAAGGGAGATGCTAATAATGCTAAGGATGAACCTATTGATCAAAGTCAAGTAATTGGTAAGGTAGTAAAAATATTAGGGAATTTTGGAGTATTAAGAAAAACAATATTTAGTCCTAGTGTTTTAATAGCAATAATAATTACATTATTTTTATTCAATTTAGCTTTTAAGAAGAATAAAAAAGAAAATGATAATAAATCAATTATTAGTAAAATAAAAGAATTTATTAATAAAAGAAATAAAGATGAATTTGAATTTTTAGGTGATGAGAAACCATCTATAGAAATTAAAACTTTAAATGATTCAAATGAAAAATATATTGTTGAAGAAAAAAAGTCAGAAGAAGAACTTGAAAAAACATCAATGTATAGAGTTGTTTCAGTAGATGGTAATGAAGTAGAAACAAAATATAAAGAAGTACCTGAAACAAAAGAAGAAAAATCAGTTGAAAACGAAGATGAACTTGAAAAAACAGCTTACTTTAGAGTTATTCCTGTAGATGCTTCAGAAGTAAATGATACTCTTATGGAAATCGCAGAAAATGAACTTAAAAATAATAATAAAAAACAAAAAAATAAAGTTGAAGAAGTAGTAAATGAACAAGAAGAATTAAAGGAAGAAACATTAACAGATATAAATTTAGATTTCTTAAAAAGTAGAAAAGGTAAAAAAAGTAAAAATATAATTGATACAGCAATATTAATTAAAAAAGAAGAATTAAGTGAATTAATAGATCTACTTATGGAAAAACAAAAAAACAGCATTAAAGAAGAATTAATAGATACCTATGTAAATATTAAATATTATTCTTCTAACACTGATGAAGGAAAACCTTCCGCAACTAAAGTTAGAAAACATATTAAAGAATATACTGATAAATTAATTGATGAATATAAAATAAAAGATAAAAAAACTGAAGAAATATTAAAAAGATATAACGAAGCATTTGAATTAATTATTTGTTTAGATTTTGCTAGAGATTCAATAAGTAATTTAAAAGTTAAAAATGAATTTTATAAAAAAGCAATGGATAGTATTTATATAAATTGGAGTCCTGATAAAAAAGAAGAAATAACTGAAAGTATTATAAAAATACAAAAAACTTATACAAATACATTACAGTATTTTTTAGAAGGATTAGAAACAAGTGTATTTAATTTAAATTTTAATAAAATTTCTTCAAAGAAAAATATGTTTGCTTTGGATTTGCAACATAATATATCATTTAGTAAAGTTTATAGTGATTATATAATAGATAAAACGTATACAGAAGGTGTGATAGCAGAAGATAAAATAACAGTATTATTAACATTATTATCATCTCAGTTAATTAAAGATTTAACAAACTTCAATTATGATAAAAAATATATTTTATACATTCCTGAAAGTTTATATGACAAAGAAAAGAAGTTAGAAAGATTATTAAAAATGCTTGATGATAAATATGCTAAAAGTTCTGTATATATACTAGTGACTTATGAAGGGTTATTAAGTAATAAAAAGATAATAAAAGAAGTTAGACAATCAGGATATAAATTTGCTTTAGCTTTTGATAAAGATGTTGATATTGAGTCAAAAGATAAAGGTAATATATATATTGCAGATTATATATTTATTGATAAAAAGGTTAATGGAAAAGAAAAGATATTTAATTTAATACCAGAAGAACTTAAAAAGAATACAATAAGTGAAGATATAATAAATAAAGTAGGAGGTAGTGAGTAATTATGAATACATTTTATAGATTTTTTTACGAGTTTACTTCAGTATTCATTGAAGGATTACTCACAATAGTAAAAGGCATAGCTAAAGGTGTAACTCAGTTAGTTAATTATAAAGATTATATGAAAGTAATAAATAGCTATAAAGAAAGTTTTGAAACAAAAGAATGGGTATTTGTTGCTTTAGCAATTGCGATAATAGTAATTATACTTGGATTAATTGGATTACTAATATTCTTATGGATTAGAAGAATAATTAGAGTTAGAAAGACTAAATTGAATCAAGAAGATTTATTAGATGAAATAGCTAATTTAAATAATCGTGTAAAAAAATTAATGAAAGAAAAAGATGAAATCATGGCTATGAAAGTTTCTCAACTGGGATTAAAACCAGACGAAGAAGGAAATCCTGAAGATGAAACTGAAGAAAAAGATGAAGAAGCAGAAAAAGAAAAGGGAGATCCAAATATAAGATTCCCTAAACTTGATAGAATAGATCAAAAGAATAAAACAACTAAGATAAAAAATTATGGAAATACATTTACTTTAGAAGAATTAATAGACAATTTTAGATGCTTTTCAGCAACTCAGTTACGTTTATATTATGATGCAGCTTTATTAAGATGCTTCTTTGCTGGACTAGCATGTGGTAAATTAATAATTTTACAAGGTATATCTGGAACAGGTAAAACTTCTCTCGCTTATGCATGGGGCAAGTTTGTTAAAAATGATTCGTGTATAGCTTCAGTTGAACCTTCTTGGCATGATAAAACTGAATTATTGGGATATTTTAATGAATTTACTAAAAAGTTCAATGAATCAGATGTGCTTGCTGAATTATATTTAGCTAGTTATGATGATGATGTTCACACAATCATTTTGGATGAGATGAATATCGCTCGTGTTGAATATTATTTTGCAGAAATGTTATCTATTTATGAAATGCCTTCTAGAGATGAATGGATTATAGAATTAGTTACAAATTCATGGCCAGGAGATCCAGTTAGAATTAAAGAAGGTAAATTAAAATTACCAGGTAACTTATGGTATATAGGAACAATCAATAACGATGACTCAACATTCATGGTAACGGATAAAGTTTATGACCGTGCTATGCCAATAGATATTAACAATAAAATTGAACCATTTAAATGTAGAGAGCAGGAAGCAATTGATCTTAACTCAACTTATCTTGAATCATTATTTGCTTCAGCTATAGAAAACAAAAAAGTATCAGAAAAGAATTTAGATAAAGTAAAAGAAATGGACGATTATGTTATTAAACATTTTAGGGTTGCTTTTGGTAATCGTATTATGAAACAGATGGGTGTTTTCGTACCAGTTTATGTTGCTTGTGGTGGCAAAGAAATAGATGGAATTGATTATTTTATAGCTAAGAAAATTTTCCGTAAGTTTGATCAGTTAAATATATCACTTATTCGTGATGAAATTGATCCATTTATTGCTTACTTAAATAAAAATTTTGGAGAAAATGCTATGAAAGAATGTATTGAATATTTAGAGAGAATTAAAAAGATAATATAGGAAGTGATTTTAAATGATTAAAGATTTAAATATTCAGGTAGATCAAAAGTTAAGGGATAAAACAAACTTATTTAAAGACAAGATGAATTCTGCGATGTATTATAGATCAGAACTTAATAATGATTCAATGTCTTTTGATTGGTTAAAGGAAATTGAATTTGCTTGTCCTTATATCGATAATATAGTTAGAAATCCAAAATTATTTCTTATTAAACAAAATGAAGTTGTAAAAATAGAAAAAGCAAAAAAGATTACAGTTGAAAGTGTTAAAGATTTATCTAAACATACTCATTATATAGAAAAAATTGATAAAAAAACAAATGAAGTTCAACCCTCAAAAATATTAATATCAAGACAAGAAGAAACATTTAATATTTATGAAAACAGATTTTTGTTTACTCTACTTGATAATTTAATAAGATTTGTAACAAAAAAAGAAATTTTAATAGAATCAATTGATGTTAAAAATAGTAAAACATTAGAATATGCAGCTTCTACAACTACCGGAGGGGAAAGAGTAAATATAGAACTAAAAGTTAGTTCTGGTGAAATTCCAAAAGGTAGTGATGGGAATGACTTTGCTAATGAATTAGAGAATGTTAAACAAAGATTAAAAAGAGTTAAAGATTATATTTCGGGATGGAGAAGAAGTGAGTTTTACAAATCGCTAGATAGAGCGCATATTGCATTTGTAACTTCTCCTATAAGAAAAACAAATACAATTTTAAAAAATCCTAACTTTCAGATTGCTATGAAATTATGGTCTTATATACAGGCTTATAATGATAAAGCCGATGATAATTCAAGAAATAGCTTAGATACAGAAGGTAATGAAATATTAAAGGGAATATTAGATGATACATTTTTAATGAATTATTATGTATTAGATTCTATTTCATCTTCTAAAAAAGATCAAAAAGAAAAATTAATGAAATATGCAGTTTTAATGATTAGTGGACAAGTACAAAGAGCAGTTTCATTATTATTAAACAGCGGAATTGAGATAACAGATGAAGAAATACTTAGACTAATATCCAGTGAGATTAAAGATGAAAAAGATAAAAGATTAGTTGGCAGTGCTGATGTTAAAAAGAAATTTAAAAGTGCTATGGATGAATACTTAGAAAGGACAAAAGATTATTTATGAGAAAATTAAAAGAAAATAGACTATTTAAATTTATAATGACTATACTACGTATATTCGTTGTAGTAATACTTGGAGGATTTATACTTGTTGTATGTTTGCAAAGATTTAGTGATAACAAAATATCTTTCTTTGATTATAGGATGTTTACAGTTATATCAGGAAGTATGAAACCAAAATATGATATTGGAGATGTATTAATTTCGAAAGAAGTTGAATCATCACAAATTAAAATTGGAGATACAGTTAGTTATTTAGGGAAAGCAGGAGATTTTTATGGTAAAGTTATAACTCACCAAGTAATAGAAATAAATAAAGATTCTAATGGTAAATATATATTTACAACTAAAGGTTTGGCCAACATTGTTGAAGATCCAGTTGTTTCAGAAGATCAGTTATTTGGGGTAGTAATTTATAGATCAGTTATATTATCAACTATTTATAAAATAGTTAGTACAGATATAGGTTTTTATTTATTTATTATAATTCCTATTATGTTTATTATTGGATCTGAAATTATTTCAACATTATTAAATAAAGAAGAAAAAAGAAGAACTCAAAATATAGAATAAAAAAATGAATGTGAGGTGATATAAATGAAACGTAGACATAAAGTATATTTAAAATTAAATTTAATGTCTTTAGTTTTTATAGTAGTTTCATTTATATCTGTAACATTAGCTTGGTTTGCATATTCTGGTTTAGCAGATGTTTCAACTGAAGTAAATGTTAAAGCTTGGTATATTGAATTAGATAAAGATGGACAAAAAGTATCTAATGATATAGTTATATCTTTAGATGACATATATCCCGGAATGGAAACAGTAAATGAATTAGTAAATATTAAGAACAAAGGAGATTCAGATGCGGGGGTAAAATATTCTATTACTTCTGCAAGAATATTAGGTAATAGTCAAGATAACTTTGTTGTAGATGGAACTAATGTTACTTCTGAATATGTTGAGGATTTATTATCACATAATTATCCATTTCATATAAATATAAATTTAACAAAAAATTATGCTTTAGCAAAAACTGGAGAAAGTACTTTTGAAGTTTCAGTTTCTTGGCCCCTTGACTCTGATAATGATGAATTAGATAGTTTATGGGGAAGTAATGCTTATGAATTTGAACAAAATGAATCATCAATAAAAGCAAGTAGTGAAGGTTATCAAGAATTACCTTCTATAAAAATTGTTATTAGTGTTACTGCAGAGCAATATATTGAATCTGATGATTCGAGTGATCCTAATTACAATTTAGGAGATGAAATATTATTTGATGTAGTAAGTAATTCAAAATGTTTAGAAAGTAGTACTACATGTTTAAAAACGCATGTAATAGATAAAAATAATACATTAGGAGATACCACAGTTACTTTATTACCAGATTTAACAAATACATATTCTAATGGTACTTATAGCAATTATAGTTCGTTATTAACAACTGAAACAAGTTCATGGACAGTAAATACAAGAGCTTTATTAGTAACAGACATATTAAATATTGTTTCAACCGATGTTACAAATTCATTATTAATTAGAAATAACATATCAGATCTAATAATTGGAAATTTAAATTATACTAATAGAATGACAACGGAAATAAATAGAGCAATTAATTATAATGGATATTATACATTCTTAAATGCAAAATTTAATTATTTAGGTTCATCAAATTGTTATTGGACTAATAGTGAATATAACACAATTAATGCTTTTGCGATTAAAGCAATTGATGAAACAAAATCTAAAATATATGGAGAATTAAAAACAAATACTTGTAATGTTGTTCCAGTAATAATTGCAAATAAAACAAATTTATAAAAAAATAGATAAGAATTACTTATCTATTTTTTCGTATATTATAATAAAAATATTATTCAAAAATTTGTTCAAATGATATATTGGCAGTCATTGTAAGAGTTGAATTTGTACTAGCCGCTATTGTATCTGCTTCGTCATTCATGGTTTCACTTGATCCTTCAAAAGAGCCCTCAAACCATTCAAAATATACTCTAATAGTAAATGGTTCAAAACTGAAATCTGGAGTATTGTTATCAAATAACATATTAGCAGTAATTTCATTATTTTGAATCAAATTACTTTCCAAAGGATCTCCATCAACATAATCATTAGGGACTATTGCATATTTTGTAATCATTAAATCAGGAATATTTTCATTTTGTATTCCAAGAGTAATAGTATACTTAAAAGAAACATCAACATTAGCGGGATTTATATCAATGTCAAAATAACCTTTTGATGAAGGTGCTACTAAATTAGAGGCGATATAACTATTAGCTTCAATAGTTGGTACAAATGATATATTAGATGTTGTTCCATTAGTTATATCAGTATCATTTACAAGTATCTGCCATTTAGCAAATAATATATCAACATTACTTGTAGAACTTGCTACATATCTTGAATATGTATTGCTCATTAAACACAAACATATTGATAATGCCATAAACGCTAAAATAAATCTTACTTTTTTAAGCATCCCAAAATACTCCTTTCCCTATAATTTAATTATAGTTTTTATATAAAATTTATCAATTGGTTTTCTAATAGAAGTCTCTAAATATGTAAATATTGCGTAAAAAAATCATTATTTTTTTGAAATTTGACAAAAAAATCTTTTGTAGTACAATAATTCTTTGTAAGGAGGTAAATTATGGGAAAAGCATTAATTCTTTGTTCAAAAATTAGTGTTGATTGTGTTTATAACGATCCTGTTGACGTACGTTGTGGTGGCCCTGATACTTTAGGATTTGATTTTTTTGTTCAAAAAGAAGAAACAACTCATATGAAAACTTTTATTAAAGAAACTTTAAAAAGTTTTAATATTCCTTTAATAAGTATATACATATCTACTGATAGTATTGAAAAAGAACCAGATAGTGTATGGGATGAAGAACGAATTACTGAATGTATTTCAAAAGATGCAAGTTATCTTAGAAGCGAAGCTTCTAGAAATTATGGCCTTTATAGAAGAAGATAATTAATAAATAAAAAATTTATCTAACAAGATAAATTTTTTTATAGAGTTAATTAAATCACCTAAAATATTAATCTTCATAAACTAATATAGGTGATTAATATGGCATTAAAAGGTATAGTTATAGACCCGGGTCATGGCGGAGACGATCCAGGTGCTAGCGGAAATGGAATAATTGAGAAAGATTTAAACTTATTAATAAGTAAATATATGTATGACAGATTTAAAGCATTAGGTATTCCTGTTACTTTAACAAGAAGTACTGATGAAACATTAAATCAGACTGAAAGAGTAAATAGAGTTTTAAAACCTTATGGAAATACTTCTGATGTAATAGTAATATCTAATCATATAAATGCTGGAGGCGGAGATGGAGCAGAAGTAATATATGCCCTTAGAAATACAGCCTCTTTATCTAAAGATATATTAGATGAGATACAAAAAGAAGGACAAAATGTAAGAAAATATTATCAACAAAGATTACCAAGTAATCCAATAAAAGATTATTATTTTATGCATAGAGATACTCCGAATACTGAGGCAGTAATTGTAGAATATGGATTTTTAGATAGTCCTGAAGATGATGTTCAACAATTAAAAAATAATTATAAAAAATATGCAGAAGCAGTAGTTAGAGGAGTATCGAAATATAAGAATTTAAAATATGTGGCACCTGCAGAAAGCGGATATTATACTGTACAAAAAGGAGATAGTTTATGGTCCATTGCAACTAAATATGGTCTTACAGTTAATGAGTTAAAAGAAATAAATAATTTAACAACAAACTTATTAACAGTAGGTCAAACTTTAAAAGTAGTAGCAGAAGAAACAGAAAAAATCCCTGAAGATTATTTAGTATATACAGTAAAAAGCGGAGACAATTTATATTCAATTGCTCAAAAATATAATACCACTGTAAGCACTTTAATGAGTGTTAACAACTTAACTTCTTCAACTTTAAAACTTAATCAACAATTATTAATTCCTAAAAGTGAAGGATTAGAAGTTGAAATAACTCCTGGAACTGGAACCGAGTATACAGTTCAAAGTGGAGATAGTTTATATACAATAGCTAAAAAATATAATGTTACAGTAGATCAAATAAAAGCAAAAAACAACTTAACAACAAATTTATTAAGTATTGGTCAAAAGCTAATCATACCTACTGGAGAAGCATCTGTTGAAGAACCAGAGACTCCTTCAATAGGTGGAGTAAATTATGTAGTACAAAAGGGAGATAATTTATATACAATAGCTAATAAATATGGTGTTACTGTAGATCAAATAAAACAGGCAAATAATTTGACAAGTAATATTTTAAAGATAGGTCAAATATTAATAATACCAGGAACTACTAATTATGCTAATTACACTGTTAAATCAGGAGATTCTCTTTGGAAGATAGCAAATACTTATGGAACAACTGTAGAAAAATTAAAAACAATTAATAATTTAACAACAAATTTATTGACAATAGGTCAAGAATTATTAATTCCTACAGCTTAAATAAACACTTTAAAAAAAGTGTTTTTCTTTATTTTTCTTAACTTATAATGTATAATTAATCTGAGGTAATATGGAAATAATAAAATATAAAAAAGGAATTAAATATATAAATCCAAAAGCAGTTTTATACTTAGCGTATGGTAGTAATTTATATATTGAACAAATGAATAAAAGATGTCCAACTAATGTTGTGGTTGGAAAATTGAATTTGCCAGACTATAAATTAGAATTTAGAAGAATAAATTCTGGTTATTATGCTACAATTGGATATAATAAAGGTTCTTATGTCCCTTGTGTAATTTATGCAATATCTAAAAAAGATAAAAAAACATTAGATAAGTACGAAGGTATTGGAGAAGCTTATAATTCAACTTATATAAATAATTGTGTAATTGATAATATAAAATATGATAAAGTTTTGGTATATTTAATGAAAGAAATAACAGAATGCGGTTTACCAAATGAGTCATATTTATTTAAAATAAATAAAGGATATGAATACTTTAATTTAGATTCAAAATTTTTAATTGAATCAATAGAAGAATCATATAAAAAAGAACAACAAAATGTTCAAAATAAATATAATTTATGCAAAAAAGTTTTAGAAAATAAAACAGTTTTAAATATTAGTGGTGAAAATGTTTCTCGAAATTGAAAAATATAGTTATTGTTTAATATAATTCTTGACATATACCTTTATCTGGTTTATAAAAACAATGACTTTTATATCTTCCGGAATTAGCTTGATTAAACCAAAGTGCTTTGCATTCTATTCCAGTCCCTGGTGAATAAAACCACAAAGCATTAGTGGCAGGATAATAATATTCACCTTTTAAAACTCTTTTAGCTAATTCTTTTTCTTTTGTAGTAGAACTACCATAAAATAATGTACTATTAACACCGGTGAAACCTCCTGGGGATTGAAATACAACATCAGTAATGGTTCTTATATTTTTAAAATCTAAACAATTAGCAATAGCTCTATTAACAATTACATTGCCAACCATAAGCATACCTAAGTCTCCTTCACTTAAAGCTTCAGCACGCATAAGTCTGGCAGCCAAATCAAGTTCTTTAGTTGTATAATTTAGTAACATAACAATCACCTAAAATATTATATGAATTTAATAAAATAAAGTAATTATTCATAAAAAAAAAGAAATTTTTAATTTCTTTTTAATCCATTGATAAACTGTAAGAACGTTTGTTAATTGCTTTTATCCATTCTTCAAACATTCTATTTTCATATAAAGATAATAAATCTGTCTTTGAAATTTTCCCGTATTCCTCTGAGCTCATATATTCTGATTTATAAGCTTCATATGAAACCATGTCATGATCATCAGGAAAATCACCTGTTCTTAACCAGTTAGCAACAAATCTTAATCTCATATATCTGCCAAAATGATATTCTATTTTGTCTTTTGCTTTTTTCATAAAATTTCCAAATGGATTATCTTGAATTTTATAAGTCAAAGCCATGGAAATGTTGTCTTCAACAACAGCGGCTTCTTCCATTTTAGCAATTATTTCTTCTTTTGTGATATCTTCCATACATAATGGCTCCTTTTCAATCCAATATTATATAATTGATATTTTAAAAAGTAAAGAACTATTTTAAAATAGTTCTTTATCTTCCTAACCCCATTTTTTTTCTTACTTCTTCATATTTTTTCTTTGCTATTTCATTTGTAATCTTTTTACCTTTATCAAATAAATCATCTATTAAACTTGAGTTAATTATTTCGTTGTATTTTGTTTGAATTTTTGTTAGGGTTTTTACTACTTCTTCAGCAACAGCTTTTTTAAATACTCCATAATTAGAATCTTTAAATTCTTTTTCAACATCTCCAATGCTTTTTTTAGCTAAAACAGAATAAATAGTAATAAGATTAGAAATTCCTGGTTTGTTTTCTTCATCATATTTTACTATACTTTCTGAATCTGTAACAGCTCCCATTATTTTCTTTCTGGCATCTTCTGGATTGTCTAATAAAAATATAACTCCATTTTTATTTTCTGCAGATTTACTCATTTTTTTAGTTGGCTGTTGTAAATCTTTTATGCTGGCTCCAATTTCTGGAATATAAGCTTCAGGAATCACAAATGTAGTTCCATATTTTTTGTTAAAGCGTTCTGCAACATCACGGCATAATTCAACGTGTTGTTTTTGGTCTACACCAACAGGTATAACATTTGCATCATATAATAATATATCACTTGCCATTAAAATTGGATAGGTAAGTAATCCTGCCGAAAAACTTTCTTTTTTAGCTGATTTATCTTTGAATTGTGTCATTCTGCCTAATTCTCCAAAATTTATACAACATTCTAAAATCCATGACAAATTAGCATGATATAAATTCTCTGACTGAATGTAAAAAATATTTTTGTCTGGATTTAAACCGCTAGCTATGTATATGGCTAAATTCTTTTTTATCCTTTCTCTTAATAATTTTGGGTCTTGTTCTACTGTTATAGAGTGCAAATCTGCTATAAATATAAATGATTCATATTCATTTTCATATTTAATAAATTGATCTATACTTCCAATGTAATTTCCAATTGTCAATTCACCACTTGGCTGTAAACCTGATAATAATCTTTTTTTCATTTTTAATCTCCTATTCTAATATTATTATAACTCGTTTAAAATATTTTTGTATATATCATATAATTTCTCTAGACTTGTAATATCTACAAATTCATTTTTCCCGTGAGCATTTCTTCCTTTTGGATTCATCAATATACAAGGAATATTTTTATTATTAAAGAACCTTGCATCTGAGCTTGATTCACATTTTCTTGTTTTAATTTTTTTTAAAAGAACTTTTTCACAAGAATTAATATACATTTTAGCATATTTATTTTCTATATCTACTTTAAAATCTTCTCCTCTTGCTAATTCTTCAATTTTTAGATTTTTATTAATTCTATTAATATTTTTTAAAATATTTTCTTTTGAATCTTTTGGTATATGACGTATATCTAAAACAATATAGGCTTTTGAGGGCACTTTATTTATATTGCCGACTTCTCCTCCATGAAATTGTGCTAAGTTAATTGAAGTTTTCCAATCTTTTTCATTTTTAGGTTGTTTATAAATTTTTATCAATTTGTTATAAAAATCTATTAATTCTGTGTTAGCATTTATACCTTTCCATAATTGAGATGAATGAGCTTCTTTTCCTTTTATTGATATTTTTAATTGTAGTACTCCTTTTTCTTCGGTGATTAATTCAAAATCTTTTCCGGCATCTGGTACTATTGCTAGTTTTGCATTATAATTATAATTTTCTAATATTTTTTTGGTCCCATAAAAGCCACCGTGTTCTTCATCAGAAGTAAGAAATAATGCTATTTTTTTATCAGAATTATGATACTCTTTAATAAGATTTATCATAACAGCATCATTGCCCTTCATGTCATAACTTCCTCGGCCATATAATCTGTTTTTTATAAGTTTGGATTTAAATTGTTTATCTTCTCCTGGCACTACATCTATATGACCACAAAATATAACATCAAAATTAGTATCTTTTGTATTTGTTATTACTAAACTAATATTATTGTTATATTTTAATTCTTTAATTTCCAAATTTGAATCAGATAAATAATTTTTAATATAATCAAAACATTTTTCAAATTGTTTGTTGTTGCCATAAACAGTTTTGTATTTAATTAAATTATTTAATAATTTAACTATTTCCATATTATCTTCTCACTAATTTTTTTACATTATTATTTTCTTCAAATAATAAAGGCCTTAACCCAACCAAAATAGCTTGAGCATCTCTATCTCCTAAATTATCAAAGATAGTTTTTATTTGCTCTTTTCGATATGATTGTTGTAATTTAGCATCCGGATAAGCATTTTCTACAACTAAATTATCATTTACTCCAGAAATAAAAGGATTACTTCTAGCAATTTCTAATATTTCCTTTGGAGTAGGTCCATAAATATTTGGGTAAAATTCAGTTCCTAAATATGCTAAAGAAGCTAATAAATTAAATGCTCTTGGATTATGAGTTTTAGCAGATATTATATCTGGTAATGTCATACTTATGGCTTCTTTTAGTAATAATTGACTCATCCCTTTGCCTTGAACAGAAGGATGTAAAATAATTCCATGAAAATGTAATAATTTTGTATCATATAAACCATCTAATTCACAAGCAATAAGAAATCCCTTCAATCTATTTGTTTCCTTATTGATTATAAATAATCTAATAAAGTTTGGATCTCCAAATAAATGTTCATAAACATCTTGGTAATCTGTGGGAAATTGAGCCTCATTAGCAATTATTAATGCTTCTGCCGCTATAGAAGCTTGAGTTTTTGCTTTTGTTGCATCATTTGAATCTTCAACATAATTTACTATTTTGTATTCTCCTTCATTTCTTTTTTGCGTAATATTTTCCATAATTTTTCTCCTTTCAAAAAAAATCTCTTCCTAACATAGGAAAAGATTAA
Organism: uncultured Muribaculaceae bacterium; assembly: GCA_964396655.1. Taxonomy (GTDB): domain Bacteria; phylum Bacillota_I; class Bacilli_A; order RF39; family UBA660; genus CAYNFP01. The sequence continues at coordinate 41,938 of CAYNFP010000002.1, forward strand.
AATATGCCACCTAAATTTAGTTACTTATACTAACATATAAGTTCAAGTGATAACGGCATGAACACCCGTACTTAGCTACTATAATTTCACCAGCAACTCATCAGCCCATTCAATACTTTTAAATTATAACTTTTCACCACCCAGTTACTCTCTACAAATTCTTAAGTATATACTTCTCTGAATCAACGATTTTTTTTATAAATAATTAAATTTATAAACTGAGTATAATCTTAATATTTATGTTTGTCAACAATTAATTAATATTTTTAATTATTTGATAATGTTCTTATATTTCTTACGCACTTTTCTTTTGAAATATCATTTATTAATGCTGAAATACTTTCTTTTTTCTGGCTAGGAAAAATAATGACATGTGCATGTTGGCTATGACCATCACTGAATGTAGCTAATTGATATTTTATGCATAGTTCATCACTTGGCTTATCAATTATAAATATATTACTGTTTTTAACTCTTGTGTAAGATAAACCATTTTCTTCTGCTTCTTTTATAAAATAATTAATATTTTCTTCATATTCATTTGGCATTGTTCTTTCGTTTAAATCAATTAATCTTTGATAAACTTGGAATGCCGCAAAATCTCTTGAACCTAAAATTGTTGAGTCTTCTTGGCCTATATAATCTATAAATTGACCTTTAGGTCTTTTTCTCGAAATTATTACTCCATTAACTTTAGAACTTCCAATATATTTATGTAAGCTTATAGAAACGGAATCTACATTTAATTCTTCAAAATTTGTTAAAACAGGAGCATTACTTTGATTTCTTGGAATTCCTCCAAATAAAGCAGCATCAATGTGAATATAATGAGGAATTTCTAATTTTTCTAATTCTTCTACTATGAGTTTCACATCATCAATAGCACCAGTTTTTGTTGTTCCCCATGATAATAATATTATTGCTGGTTTTTTATTTGCTTCCCAATTTTCTTTACATTTCTGAATTAATTCTTTAACATTAATTTTTTCATCTGTTGAAGAAATAATTTCATTTTGATAAACAGGTATATCATTTTGGTTTACAAATTTGCTAACACTATAATGAGCAGCATTAGAAAAATATAAAACCCCATTAGGAAATTTATCAAACCCTGATTTAATTCCCCAAAAATTTCCTTCGGTTCCTCCAGAAGTTATGTATCCCCAGTAGTTTTCTTTATCGATATTTAAATTTTGCATAACAAGCTCAATTATCTTTATTTCCATGTCTTTGTTGTCCATTCGATAATTTCCTCTATCATTTGGACCTCCACAACTATTTATTAGATATAATCTTGATTCTAAAAGTCTTAAATATTCAACCACAGCAGTACTAGAATACATATTAGCAGGATATCCAAACATAGTATCTCTTAATGTTAAATTTTCTTCTACATATGATTCAGCTTCTTTAACTGTGGCTTGATCTTCAAGAATATATCGGGTTATATCTTCTTTTGTTTTCCCTTTTTTCTTAAGTTCATCATAATCTAGTAAAGAACTTATTTCCAAAATAGTTTTTTGTCTTATTGATTGTTTCTCCTTAAGTTCTCTTACCAGGTTTTCAATAAAGGTTCTTTCTTCCTCCGTAAGTGTTTCGTCTGTTGTGCATAGCTTTTCATATAGCTTTTTGATTTCTTCCATACCAATCTCCTCCTTAAAATTTTATAAATAAAAATGACACCTCAATAATTTTTAACAAAAATTTGGGTGTCATTTTATTCCATAATTAAATTCCAAAAAAAGTAATTGCTACAAAGCCAACTTTTAATAGCAGATATAATATTGTTTTGCCAGTTTTTATTTGTAATTTTGTACTTCATAATAATTACCAATTCTTTCTCATAAACAAACTAATCTTGGTTGTTTATGACAATGATATATCAACAAAATATAAATGTCAAGTATATTATTTATTTTATGTGTTTTTTACTAATTTTTATTTAAAATTCTGTTTCTCACATAAAAACCGAAATAAGTTTGACATTTATAAAAAAATATTATACAATTCAATTACTTGCACATAGGGGTATAGTTAAATGGTAGAATATTGGTCTCCAAAACCACAGATGAGAGTTCGATCCTCTCTACCCCTGCCAATATGAATTTAGCAGAACTTGGTATGAAGATATCAAGTTTTTTGATATAATAAACGATAGAAGATGATAAAAGATGTTTGATATGGATCATGTATCATTTAGTGTTAAAGATTTAGAAAAAAGTATATCATTTTTTGAACTTTTTGGATTCAATGTAATAATTTCAAAATAAAAGTCGCATAATGCGACTTTTTTATATTATCTTTTCTATTCTACAGTTACTGATTTAGCTAGATTTCTTGGTTTATCAATATCAAGCTTTTTTAATTTAGCTGTTTCGTAAGCTATAAGTTGTAGGGGAATAAGGGTTAAAAGTGGTCTGACAAATTCATTAATGTTAGGTAACACTACTTTTTTATCATAAAAATCATTGTCCATATCTAATTCTTTGGTTGTTATAAGAATAACAAATGCTCCGCGAGATTTAACTTCTTTTATATTACTGATTGTTTTGTCAAATATAGTTTTATCAGTAGCAATAGCAATAACAGGTGTACCATTTTCTATTAATGATATGGTACCATGTTTTAATTCTCCGGCAGGATATGCCTCACTATGAATATATGATATTTCTTTTAATTTTAAAGAACCTTCCATACTAAGCGCATAGTCAACTCCTCTTCCAATATAAAATAAATTATTTTTCTTATATATATGTTTTGCAATATCTAAATAAATTGTTCTATCATTTAAAATAGAATCTAACGATTTAATTGTTTTTTTGTTTTCTTTATCTATTTCATTATTAGGAATTGATTTTGCTGCGATTAAAGAAAGAATAGCAATTTGTCCCGCTAATGCTTTAGTAGTTGCAACTGCAATTTCTGGTCCAACAAACATTGGCATAACATATTTTGCACTTCTTGCAATTGAAGATGATATAACATTAACAATAGCTAAGGTATCAACTTTTCTTTCATTTGCCATTTTTAAGGCCGCCAAAGTATCGGCAGTTTCTCCAGATTGTGATATTACTATTACTAATGTCTTTTTAGTAAAATGAATATTTCTATAACGATATTCAGATGCTATTTCAACACTAATTGGAATAGGAATATACTTTTCCATTAAATACTTTCCAATCATTCCAGCATGCATAGCACTACCACAAGCAACAATATGAATATTATCATATTTATTAACATCGATAATTTTATCTTTATTATCTAAGTAATAATTTAAAAGATTATTAATAACTTTAGGTTGCTCATATATTTCTTTAAGCATAAAGTGATCATAACCATTTTTTAAAGCTGCTTCTAATTCAAAGGTGGCTTCACTTGCTTTCCTTTTAATTATTTTACCTTTAAAATCATATATAACTATATTATCTTTTTTTACTATCGCATATTCATTTTCTTCTAATAAAATATATTTTTTTGTATATTTTAAAATAGCAGGAACATCAGAAGCAATAAAGTTTTCATTATTTCCTACTCCGACTATTAATGGACTATCTTTTCTTATTGCATATAAAGTATCTTTTTCATCATTAAATAGAATTGCAAGGGCATAAGAACCTTTGACTTTGTTTGAAAAATATTTAAGTGTATCAAACTTGTTTTTATTCTTGCTATAAATATAATCAATTAAAGCACATGCTATTTCTGTGTCAGTTTCTGATTTAAATTTATATCCGTTTCTTAAAAGTTCTTTTTTTAAATCATCGTGATTTTCTATAATCCCATTATGAACAATAGTTACCATACCAACATTATGTGGATGAGCATTAATATCATTAGCTTTTCCATGAGTAGCCCACCTTGTATGACCTATACCAATTGATATATTGTCTTTAACTTCTAATTTATCTTCTAAATTTTTAACTTTACCGCTAGTTTTTACAACTTTTAGCTTATTATCTTGATAAAATGCAATTCCGGCCGAATCGTATCCTCGATATTCAAGTGATTTTAAACCATCCAAAAGAACATCGATTGCGTTATGTTTGTTTCCAACATAGCCTACAATGCCACACATTATATCCTCCATAATAAATATTAATTTGATATATTCTTTGTAGCAATAAATATTTTGCTTTTTGTGATATATCTATCGATTATTTAACCGTAGTAGCACCCGCCGATAATTTCGATAACTACTATCCCTCGTCAACTAAAAAAAGTTCTGGCGCTCATTATATAAATAAATTACTATCCTCCTTGATATTAATATAACTGATATTATTATAGCATATTTATAAAAATCTGATTATTTATACTAAAAAAGTATACTACTAATTGTAAATTATATATCAATAAAAAAAGATATAATAGTTGACGAATTATCATCAATTAATTATGTCAATTATTTTTTATCTACATCTTCTTAATTCTTCATTTGTGTTATTTATAGCTTCTTTAACCATTTGATCTTCCATTTCTTTTTCAATACTTCCTTGAGAAAATTCTACTCCATGCCTAATTGAATATTTAATAAAATCTGCTTCATAATAAAAGCTACAACTAGTTTCAATAGATTCACTAGGAAAAATCCCGAAACAAAGCCAATTTAATAAAAAGTTTAATTTAATATTTAAAATAGCTTTCTTTTTTCTTTCAACATCAGAAATTTCTAAACATAGAAGATTTTCTGCTATTTTACCTTTCAAATATTCAATCATTTTTAGTCTTTCTTCTGTATTATATTGCATAAACCCATCCCTCCTAATATAAGGATAAACCTTATATATATTATTGTCAATATGTTATTAACAAAAAATAAATATGATTTATTATTAAAAAGATTTAAAAAATAACAACTGAAGTTGAAGCGCTAGAAAACTTAGAAATGAAACATAGTCATATAAAAATTATTGATATGCATATGTAGCATTAACAACAATAGCAATCAAAATAATATTTTAATATCAAGTTTTTTGATATAATAATTATAGGAGTATAAATAATGATAAATAAAATTGATAAAGAAATAAATAATATAAAAAATAAAGGTATTATTGATGTTGATAGTTTGATATGGGGAAAAATTACAAATGGAGTTTTAAATAAAAATTTTTTTGAAGAACTTGGAATTGATAAATATAAAATTTATAAAATTACTACTTCAAAAAAAGTTCATACATTAGGTAAAGATGCTCTTAGTAATTATTATAATTTAGTTGAAGTTAATTTACCAAATGTAACTAAGATTTGTGAATATTCTTTAAGATATAACTTTAATTTAAAAATATTGAATGCTCCAAACCTTAAATATATAGAGCACGAAACAATTAGAGATAATTATAATTTAGAAGTTCTTATTTTACCAAATTTAATAACAGTGGACTATGATACTTTAAGATATAATTACGCAATCAAAAATATTAATTTACCAAAAGTAAAGACAATTGGCGATTTTTCTCTTAGAGACAATTATAATTTAATTTCAGTTGATTTACCAAATTTAATTGAAATAGGCAAGGCATCACTAAAATATAATTCAAGTTTAATTTCTATTAATCTTCCAAAAATAAAAATAATAGGAGAAGATTCAATTAGTAAAAATCAAAAATTAGAATCTATTTTAATACCAACTTCTGCTAAGATAGGAGAATTTGCTTTAAAGGATAATAATACAAATTAAAAATAGAAAATAATCTTATGTCAATATATGAATTAATTGAACTTGATATGAAAATATCAAGATTTCTTTGGTATAATAAAAATGGTGATATTATGGAATTAAATATAAGAAAACTTTCTGCTGAAGAAATAAATAAAGTGTCACATTTATATGATGAGCCGGAGAATCCACTTTTTATGGAAAACAGAAAAGAAAAAATACTGACTGGCATTCAAGATATATATGTTTTAGAGAATGAGACTGGTATAATGGGTGAAGTTACAATTATATATCGCGATAATCATGAAGGATTTACTATTGAAGGCCAACGGGTTTATATGGAAGCATTAAGAATAGAAGAAAGTAATCAAGGGAAAGGATATGGACAATACTTTATAAATAGTGTTATTGAATATATAAAAAAAGAAGGATACAGTGAAATTACTATTGGTGTTGAAGATGATAATTTTAACGCTAAACATATATATAACAAATTGGGTTTTACCAATTTCATTGGGAGAGAACTTGGAGACAAATATGCACCTGAAGGTTATGATGTTTGGATGAAAAAATTAAATGAAATAAAAAACATTAATCAATAAATCAAAAATTTAGAATTCTTTTTATCTATATCAATAAAAATTAATTGGACTTGATATGAAAATGTCATGTTTTTTGATATAATAAATATGATACTTACAATTTAAAAGGGATGAATTTATTGTGAAGAAAATTATTAATGAAAAATTTGATTTATTTATTCAAAAGTTATCTGATGAGAATAAGAATGAAATATCTGCTTTTTTTAATGAACTTTCTAGACATTGCATTTTACCACAAAAAGAATATGAATTATTTGAAAATGATTTTAAGAATGCAATACTTTATTATAGTTCTATAAATATTTCTATTTCAGAAGCTTTAAAACTTCTTAATATAAAAAAGTTAGGAGGATTTTATTCAAGACCTGCTTCTACTTGGTATAATCTTGATGATGCCGCTAAGATATATCCTTTATCTATGGAAGAAAATCATATGGCGGTTTTTAGATTATCTTTTTATTTAAAAGAAGAAGTTGTTCCAGAAATATTACAAATAGCTTTGCATTTTATAATAAAAAGATTTCCAAGTTTTGCTGTAACTGTTAAAAAAGGATTTTTTTGGCATTATTTAAATTCAACTAAACGCAGATATATCATTAAAGAAGAAAATGATATTCCTTGCCAAGCTCTTAAAATTTCTTCAAGCAATTCACAAACATTTAGAGTTATTTATTATAAGAATAGAATTAGTGTTGAGTTCTTTCATATTCTTACTGATGGGACAGGTGGGAGTTATTTTTTAGAAGCTTTAGTTTTTGAATACTTAAGACTATTAGGTATTGAAGCTAAAGAAAAAGGAATTATAAATATAGATGATGTACCAAGCGAAGAAGAAGTAAAAAATGAATTCTCAACTATAAAAGAAGTCAAAAATAGTTCTGGGTTTGTAGATAAAGTTGCAACTCAAATTGGAGGATCTTTATCAAAAAACAGACCATGTCAAATATTACATTTTAAAATGAATAGTGAGAAAGTAGCAAAATTTTCAAAGGAAAACAATGCTACAATAACTGCTTATATTTTATCTAAAATATTTTTAGCTAGCAAATATTCAACTGATGAACTTAATGGAGAATTTAATATTGAAGTTCCGGTTAATATGAGAAAATTTTACCCTTCAAAAACTTTAAGAAACTTTTCAATGTATTGTGGAATAAGAATTCCTATAAATGAAATAAATAAAGGTAATGAACTATTAGAAAAAATTTCTAATCAATTAAAAGAAAAATCATCACTTAATAATATGACCGAAATGATGAATAGCACTAAGAAAATGATAAATGCTTTAAAATATATTCCTCTTGTTATTAAAGCGCCAGTTGCTAAATTTGGATATGGGTTTTTAGGAGATAAAATTTTTAGTAGTACATTATCTAATTTAGGAATAATAAATATACCCAAAGAGTTAGAAAATCATATTGAAAGTGCAGATTTTATTTTAGGACCTTCTTTAACTAGCAGATTAAGTTGTACTTTAGTAAGTTGTAATAAAATCTTAACTTTATCTATTACAAAGATGACAAAAGATCCTTCATTCGAAGAAAATTTATATAAATTATTAACTGAAGATAATATTGAAGTTGATATAGAGGGGAGTCCTTTGTATGAAAATTAAATTAAATTACCCTAAAGTTGAAAAAAAGATTGAGATAAAAAAGAAAATATTTAAAATAATAAAAATCATATTTTTATTTACTGCTTTTATATGTCCGGTTTTAAATATAATAATAGGTGGAAAAGCTTGGAGCTTAATAGTTGTATGGTCATTATGGACTTTTTGGAAACAATTTATATCTCGTGATATGGTTGAGTACAATATAATAAGCCAGTTTGTTAAGGTGATTTTTAATGGTAGTATATTATTAATATTAATTGATGTGTCTTTTGGTGGCGTATGGGCAATTGAAGTAGTACCAATAGTTTGTTTTGGAGGCATTGCTATAGTAGGTACTTTATTATTTGCAGATTTCGAACGTCAAAAACACAATATAATGCCAATGCTATTATTATGCCTTTTATGTATTGTTGCAGCTATAGTTGGATTACTATTATGGAAAGAAGAAACAAGATGGGCTTTAGGAGTAATGGGAGCTTTTGCTATAGTATTACTAGTCTCATATACATCTAAATTTGGTGTTGTTTTTTCAAAAGAATATAAGAAATATATAAGTATAGAATAAATATTTGATTTGTTTCTTATTTTTTGCTACTATAAATAATTATAAAAAATTATTATTATTGGGGTGAGTTTTATGGAAAGTAAAAAACCAAACGAAGAAAATAATGCAACTCATTTGAATGAAATTATTATTGAAATGAAAGAAGCAAAGATTTTGAATACTAAGCATATAACCGATAAATATCATACTTTTGGTGAATTATACACAATACGTATGTTTTTAATTCTTATTATTTGTATGCAGAATAAAGATAAAGCATTTAAATCAAGAAAGCATTTTGATGAAGAAAATGATCCAATGTTCAACGGGGATTTTGTTGTTGGTTTATATACTTATTTTGGACCTGTTGCTTTTCATTTTAAATTAGAATTTTGGGATTTATTTGATATTCTGGAGATAGAAAGAGCACCTCAGTATGATGGATATGATAAAGATGAAGCAATGATAAGATTACTTAGCATAATCGGGCCTGAAACAGATTCCTTTAAAAAAATAATTAAAACTTTAAATAAAAATTAATATTAAAATTTTTATATATTTGATATAATTATTATAATGAAAGAGAATTATTAATATGAAATTTAATTTAATAGAAAAAATAGCAATAATTTTAATGGTTATTATTAATATATTTTATATAATTTATACAAAAGAAGTAAGTATTTCTTTAATTGTTATTTCTATGTCGGGGATATTAAGTGTTGTTTTTTCTTCAAAAGGACATATTGGTAATTATCTTTTTGGTATATTATCTACAAGCATATATATTTTTATAAGTTTAAAAGCCAAATTTTATGGAATTTCTATATTAAATACTTTTTATTATTTACCCATGATGGTATTTGGTCTTTTTTCTTGGAAAAAGCATGAATCTTCTGAAAAAAATATTGTGTCTTTAAACAAAATGAGTAACAAACAAAAAGTTTTTTTCATCTTATTAATCATAATATCTGTGTTTGCTTTGGGTTACATATTAAAGTGTTTTGGAGATATCGCTCCTTTTACTGATGCTTTTAATACTGCACTTACTGTTATTGCAACATATTTATGTGTTAAAAGATACAAAGAACATTGGTTTTTATGGATATTAGTTAATGGGTCTGCATCTTTAATGTGGATTTTTGGATATTCTGCTGGTAGCGAAAACGCGCTTTTTATGATTATGATTAATATAATTTATACTTTATATGCAGTTTATGGTTTTATTAATTGGAATAAGATGGAGAATAGTTTATGTTAAATTTTATATTTACTTTAAAAATATAAAGTGATATAATAAAAAACAATTATTAAGGAGAGATTTTAATGAAAAAAGGGAATAATCCTAAATTAACTACTAAATCCGAAGACAACAAAGATGCATTAGAGGCTAGTAATTATATCATCTTAATTATGGAGAAGATATTTTAAGAGCTAGTAAGATGTATTATGGTACATTGTGTGTAAATGGAGAATATATTGGTCAACATATATTACTTGAAACTGAAGTTGATGGAGTAAAAGGATTAAAAGCTATTTTTTATGACGGAAAAACTTATCCAGTTTACCAAAAAGGATTAACAACATATGCACTTCCAAGAATTCATATTAATGAATATTTAACTAAACAAGGGGTGGGATATTTAGCAGAAGATTTTTATGATAAATATGACTTCCCTTATATTATGAGAGCTGCAGAAGAAATAAGATCTATTACAGAAGAAGAAAAAGAAAAAATTGAAGATTTAATTTGTTTTGCGGTTGATTGGTGGACAGAAGTCCTTGTGGCAAGATGTAGAGCAATAAATAAACCGATTTTAAATGAAGAAGAAGTTCGTGACGAAGAAAAAATAAGAAAGTTTAAAGAATATTTAGGAAATAAAATTAGAATGTGGTTGATAGTATTTTCTAATACTTCAATTTTATATGATTATGGACTTGATGATACAAAGCTTCGTTATGCTGTTATTAAATCCGGTATAGGGGAAAGAATTGATATGTTTCCATGGAAAACTACTATGGATATAAATTTAAATGGAATAGAAGTTTGTTTACAAGGTAAAAAAGAAACTATATATTCTGTAGACTCAATGTCAAAAAAAGTAGATAAACTACTTTTTTTATTTTGTTAATTATATTATTTGGAACAAATAAAATTTTAAGTAATCTGTTTCTTTAACATTCCAAAGTATTGGATGATCTGGTCCTTGTTGTCTTGCTTCAATTTGTTTGAGACTTACATTTGCTTCTTTTGCTGTGTCTTTAAGCATTTGTATAAATCTTTCAGGATCCATAAAGTGAGAACAAGAGCAAGTTGCTAAGTATCCACCTCTTGGCAATGCTTTCATAGCCCAATAATTTATTTCTTTATATCCAAGGGTTGCATTATTAATTGTTTTACTTGATTTTGTAAAAGCTGGAGGATCTAAGATTATTAAATCATATTCACCTTTTTTAATTTTTGGTAATAAATCAAAAACATCTGCTACTTCAAAAGTTATATTATTAAAATTATTTAACTTAACATTTTCTTCTGCTAATTTGATAGCATTAGCTGATATATCAACTGCATGTACTGATAAAGCGCCACCATAAGAAGCATTCATTGCGAAAGAACCAGTATGAGTAAAGCAATCTAAAACTTTTTTATTTTTAGAAATCTTTGATACTGCTAATCTATTATATTTTTGATCTAAAAAGAAACCTGTTTTTTGTCCGTTTTCAACATCAACTTTATATTTAATTCCATTTTCTACAATTGTTGTAATAGTATAATCAGGAATTTTTACTTCTTTTAAATTATAATATCCTTTATATTCTTCTAAACCTTCAAGTTTTCTTATCGCAACATCATTTCTTTCATATAATCCAACAATATTTTGATTGTCTTCTTTTAATATTTTATAAATAGTATTATAAATTAAATCTTTTATTTTATCTATTCCTAAACATAAACATTGAGCCACTAAAATATCATTAAACCTATCAATAGTTAATCCTGGTAATTGATCTGCTTCTCCAAATACAAGACGGCAATTTGTAATGTCTTCTTCCATAACGGTCTTGCGATATTCATAGGCATATCTTAGTCTTCTTTCCCAAAAATCATCATTAAAAGTATCGTTAGTATTGTTACTAATAATTCTTACTCTAATTTTTGAATTATTATTTATAAATCCAGTTCCTAAATATTTTTCTTTAATACTTATAACATCAACTAAATCACCGTTATTATAAATTCCATCAACATTTATTATTTCACCCTCAAAAACCCATGGATGACCATTGTCAATTTGTTTTTTTCCTTTATCAGTAATAGTTACTTTAGCATAATCTCTATTCATAAAATCACTTCCTTGAATATTATATCACAATCTATAGATGTGGCTCATTATAATATATTGACTCTTAATGAAAAATCCTATATTATAATACTTATTTAGGAGGGAAATATGAAATTTGAAGTTAATACTACAGAAATAACTCGTGGAATGGGACAAACACAAGATTGGGTAAATGTTCCTGGGATAACTCAAGAAATTGCTGATGTTTTAAATGCAATAGGATATGGAACAATAAAAAACTTAGGAACTTGTGAAGAATATTTGAATTCATTAAATAATGGTTATACTTATAAAATGGTTTCATTGTATGTTTTTGATGACGGAGGCGGAATGATTGACAGATATATGATTATTTCTGTTAGAGAAAAAGTATTAAGTCTTAATAGATAATTTGTAAACCTGATATTCAAATATCAGGTTTTTTGTTATAATGTAATTAGGTGATTAATAGTGAACTTAAATTTTGAATACTTAAAGGAAAAAGATTTAGAAGAAGTTGCAAAATTATATGATGCTGAAAGACCTATGAATACAAACATGGATAAAATGTTAGCGTCTTTTAACGAATTAAAAACTAATCCTGATTATTACATGATAGTAGCAAAGATTAATCAAAATATAGTTGGTTTTATATATGCAATTATTAATCATGATATATTTGAAGAAACTAAACCTTTTATAACTATATGGAATGTAAGAGTAAAAAAAGAATTTAGGAATCAAAAAATAGGTACAAAATTATTTCAATATATAGAAGAAATAGCTAAAAAATTAAATTGTGATTTTATAGCTCTTTTGGTAGAAAAGGATAATGAAGTTGCTAACAAATTTTATCAAAGTTTAGGATATGACAGTGATAATGGATATTCAAAATATATTGGTAAATAAAATTTTAATAAGAGGTTTGATATGGATGAAGCAATAGGATTTGATTTAAAAGGGAAAGAATTATCTGAAGGAATGATACTTAGTGTTGATTGTTCTTTTGCTATAAATTTTAATATTCATAAAGATATAGATCCAAGACAATATTGTGTTTACAAAGGAGAAAATGGTAAATATTATTTAATAAGTGTTTATGACTGGTGGAATAAGAAAGTAATTAATATATATGAAGGAAGAGAACCAGATGCTGAAGTCCCTATTCTTGTAAAACCAATTTCCGAAGCAAAAAACTATGTTGTATCGCCTTACGGATGCGGTGAAGATCAAGAGGAATTTATTTATATTTATTTTGATTTATATCCTGAATTATTAGAAAAAGTTAATAATTTAATTAAGAAATTATAAGGAGAAGTTATGGAATTAGTAAAAGATAAATGGAATAGAAAAGATGGAGAAGAGTTTAATAATTATTTAGAAAGTTTAAAAGTTCCTGATAAAGTTGAATGGTCAAAGAATCTTTTAAATACTCAGATGAATGTATTAGCAATTAAAACTCAAGCTATAAGAGATATAACAAAACAAATCTATAAAGGTAATTTTATTTCTTTTTTGGATTTAGAATTGAATAATTATTTTGAGAATACTAGTATTAATGGTTATTTAATAACTAAAATAAAAGATTTTGATTTGATGAAAAAATATTTAGATAAGTATATATCTAAAATAGATAATTGGGCATCTTGTGATTTACTTTCATTTGATGTAAAAGATAAAGAAGAAGAATTTTTTAATCTATCTTTAGAATACATAAAAAGTGATAAGCCTTTTATAAGAAGATTTGGGTTAAGTATCTTATTTAGACTTATTGATAATGATAAATATGTAAATAAAATTTTTGATATAATGAATAGATTTTATAAAGAAGAGCATTATTATGTTAATATGATGAATGCTTGGTTATTTTGTGAGTGCTTTGTAAAAAGAAGAAACGAAACAGTTGAATATTTAAAAACTCATAAATTAAATAAATTTACTATTAATAAAGGAATAAGTAAATGTAGAGATAGTTTTAGGGTTTCTAAAGAAGATAAAGATATGTTAATAAGTTATAGAGTAAAGTAGGGTACTTATGATAAAAATGATAATTCTTAGTGATGGAAATGTTACTTTTGATTATAATGAAGAAGGAGTATTAACCTTAACTGAGGAGCAAAGATTTATAGAAAGTGTTTTTGGAACAATGCCAGATGAAGAAGCAATTAAATTGGTATGTGAAAAATATCCGCATTTAACAAAAGAAAAGATATTAGAAGAATTAAATAAAATTTTTAAATTGGCATATAAAGAGATAATTCCAGGATTAATAAAAAAGATACAAGAATCTAATCCTAATATTTTAATTGCTATCGCGACAGACCATACAAAATATGTATCTAGTTATTTAAAAGATTTTGTTAATTATTATTATATTTCAAATGAAATAGGAGCAAATAAAAAAGAAAGAAAATTTTTTGAAGAAGTTATAAAAAGAAGTGGTTTAAAACCAGAAGAAATAATATATGTTGATTATGACGAAGAGATTTTAAGAACAGCTTCAGAATGCGGAATACACACTTTAAAAGTAGAAGAAAAAGATTTGAAATTAGAGGAAAAGATAGAAATGGCTAAAGAAGCAAATAGATAATAATATGGAGGTAATATGTTTGAAATAGAAAGAAAATTTTTAGTTAAAAAACTTCCAAATTTAAAAGAATTTAAAATCTCAAATATTGAACAATGTTATATTAATTACAAACCAGTAATTAGAATTAGAAAAAAAGATAATGAATATTTTATAACTCAAAAAAGCAAAGGAAATTTAATTAGAGAGGAAAATGAAATTAAAATTGATAAAGAAGTATATAAAATATTAATTAGTTTAATTAAAAATAATATAATTAAAAAAGCAAGATATGAAATACCTTTATCAAATAGTCTTACAGCAGAACTTGATATTTATAAAGAAAATTTAAAAGGACTTTTTATAGTTGAGGTAGAATTTAAATCAAAAACAGAAGCAAAGAAATTTATAATACCTGATTGGTTTGGATTAGAAGTGACAACAGATAGCAAATATAAGAATGATAATCTTTCAAAATGCAAAAATAAAGAATTTTTAGTTAAATAAAAATTCTTTTTGTATTATAATGTATTTAGAGGTGATATAAATGTCAAATTTAGATGAAGAATTAGGAACAGATGCAAATGGCGTTGAATTAGAAGAAGGTATGCTTTTGATAAAACCTTGGGATCCGGCTTCAGAAGTTTATTGTATTATGAGAGGTGGGTCAGGAAGATATTATGTTGTAAATTTGACTAATGATACTCCTATTGTTAAACCAATATCAGTAGCCAAAAATTTAGAAGTATTTTATGGACAAGAATTATATAAAGGTTATAGAAGTGAATATAAATATAGAAATCTATTAAGGAGTTATTAAAAATATGAAAGATAGATATAAAACAATTTGTGCAGTATTTTTAATTCTAACAAGAGTTAATAATGGAAGAGAAGAAATACTATTACAGAA
This sequence comes from uncultured Muribaculaceae bacterium, assembly GCA_964396655.1. Lineage (GTDB taxonomy): Bacteria > Bacillota_I > Bacilli_A > RF39 > UBA660 > CAYNFP01. Next base: position 57,160 of record CAYNFP010000002.1, read on the forward strand.
AAGACAAAATACTGGATATATGGATGGAAAATATGATGTTGGTTGCAGTGGCCATTTAGATCCTAATGAATCTATTATGAATGCTTTGATTAGAGAAGCAAAAGAAGAACTGGGAATAGAAATAAAAGAAGAAGATTTAAGCTTGGTAGAAGTTGTACATAGCTTTTCAGAAAATTACTTACGTTTCTTTTTTCATACTTCTAAATATATAGGAATCCCTAGAGTAATGGAAACTGAAAAATGTAGTGAAATTATATGGGTTCCGATTGATGATTTACCAGAAGAAACAATTCCCCATATTAAATATGCAATTAAAAATATAAGAAATGGCATTAATTATGATGATGGAGAATTTTCTTATAGTAGAAAAATAAAAAGATAAGGAGTTCAATTATGGAAAGACAGTATTGTTCCTCAGTATATATTGTTGATTTTGAAAAAGAGAAGACATTATTAATGTATAATAAAAAATTAAATAAGTGGTTACAACCTGGTGGGCATATTAATAATGATGAAGTTCCTACTCAAGCATGTATAAGAGAAGCTTTAGAAGAAACCGGAATAATTGTAAAAATAATTGGGGAAGAAATATATGGAGAAATATCCAATTTATGTATTGCGAGATATATTAACAAAGTAGGGGATATGATAGATATTCAATATGTAGGAGTGGCGCTTAATGATTTGAATTCAAATGATGAAAATAATGAAGTGGGCTGGTTTTCCATTGAAGAGATGCAATCAATGAATGTGGATAAAGAAATTATTGAAAAAGTAATTTATATATTAAATAATTATAAAAAATATGCTAGTCTTGTTTCAAGACAAATCATTAAACAAAATTAATAAGAAATTTACAAAACTATACAAAGTATTAAATTATTTAATATAATATTTAATAATTATGCTATAATATTAAATGTAATTGGAGGTGAAATTCACATGAGAACAATAAAAGCAAATTTACCAGAGGGTGTAAAAAAGAAATTTGAGATTAGAGTTGGGAAAAAAGTTAAATTAATAAACAAAGAATATGCTGACAGAAAAAAAAGAAAAGAAATGGCTAAAGCTCAAAAAAATAAATAATTATAAAACAAAAAAATCTATTTCTAGATTTTTTTTATTGTTTAATTTTGAAATTGTGAATTATAAAGTTCTGCATAAAAGCCTTTTTTACTTATTAATTCTTTATGATTACCTTGCTCTATAATATTTCCGTCTTTCATAACCAATATTAAATCAGCATTTTTAATTGTTGATAATCTATGAGCTATTATAAATGAAGTTCTTCCTTCTGTTAACTTATCCATAGCTTTTTGAACTAATTCTTCAGTTCTTGTATCCACTGAAGAGGTTGCTTCATCAAGTATTAAAAATGGTTTTTTTTCTATCATTCCTCTAGCAATAGTTAATAATTGTTTTTCACCAGCTGATATACTATCTACATCATTTAAAAGAGTATTATAACCATTTGGTAAGGTTTTTATAAAATGATTAATTCCTACTACTTCACAAGCTTTTTTAACTTCGTTATCAGAAATATCTTTTTTATTATAAATTATATTTTCTTTGACTGTTCCATTAAATAGCCAAGTATCTTGTAATACCATTACAAATAAATCATGTATATTTTCTCTAGTTAAATTTTTTATAGACACTCCATCAATTTTAATGTCCCCAGAATTTATTTCATAAAATTTCATAAGTAGATTAACTATAGTTGTTTTGCCAGCCCCAGTAGGACCAACAATAGCAATTTTTTGACCTGATTTAGCTTTGGCACTAAAATCTTTTATTATTATTTTATCTTCATTGTAGCCAAATTTTACATGATCAAATTCTATTGATCCACTCACTTTGTTTTTATCTAAAACTTCATTTTTATCTTTTTCATCTGTCATTTCTTTTTCTTCTAAAAATTCAAATACCCTTTCAGAAGCAGCAGCTGTTGATTGTAATTGAGTAGTTACTTGAGCTAAAGTTATTAATGGATTAGTAAATAATCTTACATATATCATAAATGATACTATTGTGCCCATTTGTATTTTGTTATCTATTACTAGGATTGCTCCGATAACACATACTGCAAGGTATCCAAAGTTTCCTATAAAGCCCATTATTGGTTGCATAAGGCCTGATAAAAATTGGCTTTTTTTTGCGCTTGTATATAATCTATTATTTATTTCATCAAATTTTTTATTTGAAGAATTTACTGCATTATATACTTTTACAACATTTAAACTAGAATAAACTTCTTCTATATGGCCATTTATATTTCCCAATTCTTCTTGTTGCATTTTAAAATATTTTTGAGATTTGCTTAATATTATTATCATTAAAGCAAAACCAATTAATGTAGAGAGAATTGCAGTTAGTGCCATTATCCAATTAGTTATAAACATCATTAATAACACACCAATTAATAAAGTAACCGCTATTACAAGAGAACCTATGCTTTGGTTCATTGATTGCCCAATTGTATCAACATCATTAGTAACTCTTGATAGTACATCTCCATAACTTGTATTATCAAAATATTTTAATGGTAATCTATTAATTTTTTCTGATATTTGATTTCTTAATTTCTTTGCAAATTTATTACTAACAGTTGCCATTATGAAAGCTTCTATATAATTAAATATACAACTTAATACATATATAATAGCTAAGAATAAAGCAATTTTACCGATTTTATCTAAGTTAATTCCTGTTATAGCCCCTTTTATAATTTCATTTGTTATATCACTTAATTTATCTGGACCAATTATTGAAAATGTAGCACTTATTATAGCAAGAATTATCGATGTTATTATTGCTGGCAAATAAGGTTTTAAATATTTAATTAATTTTTTAATTGAAGTTTTAAAATCTTTTGGTTTTTCTCCTCCGCCCATTTGTGGAGGCCCAAAATGTTTAGGCTTACTTTTGTTCTCATTATTCATTTTCTAGTTCCTCCTTTGATAGTTGTGATAAACCAATTTCTTTATATACTTGACAATTTTTAAGTAATTCTTTATGTTTTCCAATTCCTACGATTTCCCCATTATCTAAAACTATTATTTTATCTGCATTTTTTATTGTTCCGATTCTTTGAGCTACAATTAAAATTGTTGCATCTTTTGTATATTCTTTTAATTCTTTTCTTAATATATAATCAGTTTTGTAATCTAAAGCAGAGAATGAGTCATCAAATATATATATTTCAGGATTTCTTATTATTGCTCTTGCAATTGATAATCTTTGTTTTTGTCCTCCAGAAATATTTGTTCCGCTTTGAGCTATATGAGAATCATATTTTTCAGGCATACTTTCAACAAAATCATATCCTTGAGCAACCTTGATTGCTTCTTTAACTTGCTCTTTAGTCTTTTTACCTTTGCTATCATCTCCATATGCAATATTATCAAAAATTGAAGAATTGAACATAACGGCTTTTTGAGGAATATATCCGATTTTATTATTTAAAAAGTTTTGTTTGTATTCTTTTATGTTTATTCCATCAATAAATATTTCTCCTTCTGTTGCATCATAAAATCTTGGTATTAAATTTATTAAAGTTGATTTACCAGAACCAGTTGATCCTATAAATGCAACTGTTTCACCCTTATTAACTTTAAAAGAAATGTTTTTAAGAAGATATTCTTCTGCATCAGGATATTTGAAACAAACATTTTTGAATTCAATTGTTCCAGTTTCATCAGTTATATTTTTATCAATATCTCCTTCTTTAATTTTAGAATTAGTATTTAAAACTTCTGAAATTCTTTTTGCAGATATACTTGCTCTTGGATATATTATGAATATTATTGCAAGCATCATGAATGATATTACTACCTGCATTGCATAAGAAGAAAATACTATCATATTACTAAATAAATCTATCTTATCCATCATCATAGCTTTATCAATTAAATAAGCCCCTATAAAATATATGGATAAAGTTAATCCTGACATAATAAATGTCATAACTGGAGACATTAACCCCATTAATCTTTGAGTAAATAAATTTGTATTTGTAAGTTCGTTATTGGCTTTATCAAACTTTTTTTCTTGATAATCTTCAGCATTAAATGCTCTTATAACTCTTATACCAGTTAAATTTTCTCTTGTGATTTTATTTAAGTTGTCGGTAAGATTTTGTATTATTTTAAATTTAGGTAATGCAAATAATATTAACACAGTAATTAGTATTAAAAGTAATAATACGGCTCCTCCTGTAACCGCAGTCCATTGCCAACTCTTACTAGATATTTTTGTTATAGCCCATATAAACATAATAGGAGCTTTTATTATCATTTGTAGTCCCATTGATATTAGCATTTGGACTTGGGTAATATCATTTGTTGTTCTTGTTATTAAACTACTTGTTGAAAACTTTTTTACTTCTTCCATTCCAAAATCTTCAACTTTTTTAAATACGCTTTCTCTTAATCGTTTAGAGAAATTAGCCGCAATATTAGCCGCAAAAAATCCAACTATTATAGCAGAAGTTAAACTGCCTAATGCGCATAAAAGCATTTTACTTCCTGGCACTAAAATATCTTTTATAGTAGTGCCTGCTTTTTGTAATAAAACAGTTATTGAAGACATATAATCAGGTAATTTTAAATCTAACCATACTTGAATTGTAATAAATCCTATACTTATTAATATTAGAATGATTTCTTTTAAATTTAATTTTTTTATTAGTTTTATCATTTTTATTTTCCTTCCTGTTCAATAATATTATTTTTGATTTTTTTAATTACATTAAAAAATACATCAATTTCTTCTTTGGTAATATTTTTCCTTAGCATTTTTTCGAACTTAATCATTTTACTTTTTATTTCATCACCTTTAGATAAACTCTTTTCTGTTAAATTTATTTTTTTTGATCTTGCATCTTCATCAGATCCAATTCTTTTTATTAAATTATTTTTCTCCATAGTTTGTAAAATTCCAGATGATGTAGACCTTCTAATTTTAAATTTTTTCTCAATATCTTTTTGATACATGGGTATATCTTTATGTCTATATAAATATCCCAATATTTTCACTTGCATAAAACTTAACGAACAATCTCCAGCTTTTTTTGATTCTGACATTATATGTCGTTCTATTAAATTTTCTAATATTTTTAATTCATACCCGACAGATTCGTTATCTCTCATACACTCTCCTTTGTAAGGCAACTAACAAATTATATCAAAGTAAATTTATTAAATCAACCAATTTATTAAAATGTTCACAATTATTTGTTATAATATTTATGGAGGTTTTAAATGAGAGCGGATTTACATATGCATTCAATATATTCAGACGGCGTTTTAAATATTAGAGAATTAGATGATTATGCCTTTACAAAAGGTTTGGATATAATAGCTATAACTGATCACGACACTGTTAAATCACGCAAAGATATTAAATCTATGGTTTATAAAACAAAAATTATAACAGGAGTTGAAATATCTTCGGAGTTGTTTGGTTCAACAGTTCATATTTTAGGTTATTTTTATAATAATGATGAACCCTCTGAATCTCTTTATAATTATTTAGAAGAAAGAAGTTTAGAAAGGAAAAGAAGAGTATATGAAACAATATCTAGATTAAAAAGTTTTTTTGACATTGAAATAACTTATGATGAAATAGCGGCTTATGCGGATGGAATTATTGGAAGACCACATATAGCTAAAGCAATTGAAAAAAAATATTCAATACCATTTGATGAAGTATTTGACAGGTTTATTGGAAATGGTAAAGAAGCCTATATTCCAAGTACAAAAATTGGTACACCTGAAGCCATTCAATTATTAAAAAATAATAATGCTTTTGTTGCTCTTGCACATCCGGGTTTAATTAAAAATCTTAATGTAGAAGAAATAGTTAAACTTGGAGTTGATGGAATAGAAATAAGATACCCAAAACATTCTGAAAGTGAAATTCAAAAATACTCTGAATTAGCAAAAAAATATAATTTAATTATAACTGGAGGTTCTGATTTTCATGGACCTGGGGTATCTGCAGATATGGGGGAGGCATACATAGAGGGAAAAGAATTAGAAATGTTTTTGAAAAGTATATTTAAAAAGCAAATATGAAATATGATAGAGATGATATAGAAAGAACTTTGGGGATTTGGGGATTTGATACAAGTAAAATAGATATTGATTTGATTAATTATGCCCCAATGCATGGCTTTGCGGTTGCAACAAAAGAAAAACCACTATTGTATATTGATGATTTACAATGCTGTATAGGACTAATGGCTTATGCTCAAAATTTTGGTTTTTTAGCTCATATAAGTACTATTAATATGGATGGAGAAGATTATTATTTGAATGAAAATAAAAAACCAGTAAAATTAAAAAGAACTGAAGATTTGCTTGAACACATTTTAAAAAATAAAGAGTTTATAAAAACCCCAATAAAAATAAATATTTTAGTTGGAGTTGCTCCTTTAAAAGAAAATCATCAATCTAAAATTTTGATAATTGAAGCTATAAAAGAATTAATAATAAGACTTAATGAATGTGGTATAGAGGCATATTATGATGGAGAGATCTATGAATGGTGTTTTATTCTTGACACAAGAAATGGTCAATTAATAACTCCAATTAATGAAACTAAAAGCAGATAATTTTAATTATCTATTTCTTTAGTAACAAAAAAAGTCCACTTATGTGAACTTTTATAATGCTATTTTTAATTTATTTTTTCAAATACATAATAGCCACTAATAGCTTTACCATATTTGTAATCTCCGCTTTTCCATTCAACGATTAAATAATTTTTATTATTTATTTCGTTTATTGAATATTTTGCTGAAGTAGTTCCGCCTGCCATATTAAAAATGTAATCTTTTGAATACTTAGTATTTCTTATATGTCCATTTTTAAATGTTAATGCAACATCGCCTTCTGGAGATACAGACATTCTGTCTATAAATAGTTCAGAGCATTTTATTTGGCTTGGATTAAAAATATTTGGTCTTCTAACATAATCTATTGCTTTCCAAAATCCTGTTAATTTTTCATCATATTTGAAATCAATATTTATATCATCTTTTTGTTCTATTTCTTCTCCTTTATAATGTTTATTATCAGTTTTTTTATAAACAATAATTTTATAATCAACATTATTTATAGGATCAATAAATTTAACAAATATTAAATCATTTTCAATCTCGTATGGACATGCTCTATTACATATAAATATAGTTCCTTTTGTCCACGAAATAACCCAATATTCTTCTCCTTTATCCATTAAATATAATTCTTTTATTAAGAATTTATCATCAATTTCAGGATCGTCTAAGTTTAAAAACTTATTTTTAGAAAAATCTTCTTTTTCTTTTACTGCTCCAACAAATTCCCATTTTCCAATAGCATTTTCGTCGTTAATAAATGTTTTCATCAACACATCACTCCCTTCCTTATTTTCTGAAAGGTTTTTTAAAGTATGAATGCTTTTATACAATCCTTGAATTTTTTCTTCATAATCTTTTATTTTTGAATCGATTTTATTTTCATCAAAGAATTTTATTTCTTTGATTGAAAGCCCTAGGTTTTTTAAAAATAAAATTTTACTCATTGTTTTAATGTTTTCTTCATCATAATATCTATAACCAGTATATATATCTATGAAATTTGGTTCAATTAAACCTTCCTCTTCATAGAATCTTACTGTTTTAATAGATATATCAAACAATTTTGAAAAGTCTCCAATTTTTATCATACTTTTTCCTTTCTGATACAAATAATATCATTAACCTTAAGGTGAGAGTCAATATATATTTTTATAATACTATTTTATCACATATAAAAAACTAATTACAATTTGTAATTAGTTTAATAATTTAATTAATAATTTATTTAATATTTTTATAAACCAATCTGAACATAAATATAAGTTTAATATATAAAATGAAAGTGGTATAAATATAAATAATATAGAATCTTTGATTTTTAATTTACTTATTATTCTCTTAATTAATATACTAAATAATATTAATTCCATTGCTAAGAATAAAATGACTTGCAATCTTAAATTTGTAAATCCAAATGCATTTATATATAAATACATTCTGTAATATGAATTAAATATTAGAATTATTGAAAATGCTATTAATAATAATATCATTTTTTTAACAAATTTATTATCCTTTATACCTTTTGTAAGATATATATGATAGAAAATAATAGTAAAGTTAATTGAAGTAACCATTAATAATTGAAAAAATCCTTCTCTTGCGTATTCTGCATGTGTATAAGTTTCTGGTATGTGTAAGAAATTAACAGTTAACTTTGAAAGTTCTGATACCAAGAATATCATAAATACAAAATTAACCATTATTAAGATAGTGGATGATATTGTATTGTTAATTGGTTTGTATTCTTTTTTCTCTAATTTTAAATTTTTATTTTTGATTATATTAATCATAATACTAAATGTAACAATAAATAATAATACAATTTTTATAACGTCATCTAACCAATTAAATGGAGTTAATGGGATTATATTAACTATATTTTTTATAAATTCTGTAAAATATTGATCTGCAATTTTTAATAAGCTTATTAATATATAAACTATTGGTAGACCAATTCCTATTCCAATTAATATATTAACCAAGTTTTTAGATTTAATATTTTTAAATAATTCTTTATTGTATTTTAGATTAGAAAATAATTTATTGGGAAACAATTTAAATATCCAACTAAATGTTTTTCCTGTTATTTGATAATTTTTATTTGTTAAAGAAAATGAAAACATTGTCATAAGTATTGGTAATACAAAAACATTTAAAAATTCATTACTAGAATCTATATTTAAAAGTAAATTACTTAACATTATTAATCCGATTGGCATTAATAATAAATATGCTTTTTTATTTATTTCTGATCTAGTCTTTTTTATTATAAATATAGCGCTACATAGTAATATTAATAATGGAATTATTATTGTTTTTAAATAAGGGTCTATATTTAAAAAACTAAGAGAATACATTAATATTGCTGATAATATACTTGTTATGGATATTGTTAATAAATCATTTTTTTTAATTTTTAAATCTTCTGTTATCATTATTTTCCATCCTTATATTCAAGTATATCGCTAGGCTGACAATTTAAAACCTTACAAATTACTTCTAATGTAGAAAATCTTATTGCTCTAGCTTTATTTGTTTTTAATATTGACAAATTTGTAGTAGTAATTTTAGTCTTTTCACTTAATTCATTTAATGACATTTTTCTTTTGGCCATCATAACATCTAAATTTACAACAATCATATAGTGGCGTCCATTTCTTCTTTATATTCTATTGCTTTTTTAAATACTTGGCTTAAAGCATAAATACATAAACTACCAATAAAAGTTAAGAAAACTACTACTAATGATATTAATGTTGGAATATAAATTACTTTTATTAAAACAATTAAAGATAATATCATAAATACTACTGCAATTATTTTTAATCTTTTCTCTACAATCTTATTAAATGGATTATATTTATTTATATAATCAAATATCCTTATTAATTCATAAATTATTCCTAAACTTAGAACTGCGCACAAATAAAACGCTACTTGGTAATAAATTGTTTGACCTGTAAAAGTTATTTCTTTGGTTTTATAAAATAAATCATAAAATTTTGGTATAAAAAATAAACAAATAATTCCTGAAATTAATGTGATTTTTAAAATTATAGATACAATTATAGATATTTTACTCTTTTTCATAAAATTTCACCTCAACTAATATTATATTCATTTATTGTTAATTGTCAATATATTTTTTATGATAATCGTAAAATAGTAATAAAGTTAATTAAATAAAAATATTGATAATTTTATATGAATGTAATATAATAATAAACATTATTTATGAAGGAGAATAAGTATGGAAGAGAAGGAAGCAGTTTTAAAATTTTCAAAATATTTAAATTCTTTAAGATTTGTTGCTCACAGATTAGGCTTTTTAATGCAAGGATATCCTGAAAATTCTTTAGAGAATTTAGAATCTATTTTTGAGAGTGATGAAGTTCTTGATTATATATACGGAATTGAATTTGATATCCAATTTACTGAAGATCATATTCCAGTAATTAATCATGATGCTTCTACTTCTGATATAAGTGAAGAATCAAGAGTAATAAGAAAAAGTCCTTTTGATGAAATAGGAATGATAAAATGTGGTTATCGCAGAAGTACTTATATAAGTGATATTCTTTGGGAAGAAAATAAAACTTTTTATTTAAAATCTTTAGAAACATTATTAGCTTTTATTGCAGATAATAAAAGTAAATTTGGAGATAGAATAATTAAAATAGAATCTAAGAATCCGATTTTAAATAAAGAAGATATAATTTCATTTAATAAACTTTTATATAGATATAATATATTAAGAGATAATATGATACATCTTTCATTTTTCCCTTGGAATTTAAAACAAATAAGAGAATTTCAAATAGAAAATGGTTTACCTTTAACTAAAACTGACTTATTAGTAGATAATAGAATTATGAGACCTGTAGCATTTATGTATTCTTCTTATCTTGATGGAATCTCGCTAGGGTTAAAAGAGAGTATACCACAAGGTAGTTTAGAATTAAGTGAAAGAGCAAAAAATATGTATGAATTAAATAAAGCTTTTTCTAGCTTAAGAAATGGTGTTAAAGAAGAGTGGGTAAGAAAAATAATAGAAAGATATGGTTCTGTTGGAATTTATACTGTTAATAATATTAATGAGGTAATCGAATTTTTAAATAGATTATCTCTAGAATTTCTTGATGAATATGCTGATAGAATAATAATTACTTCAGATAATCCAAAGTATATAAGACAATTAGGAATTTAAAAATAACTAACAAAAAATAAAATACTTATTGTAAATCAATAAGTATTTTTTATGTAAGCTAAACCAACTTATTAACAAAATGATACAAAGTTATTGACAATGCATGCACTTTGTATTAAAATGTAAATATGTAAGGGAGGTTATGTTAATGAAAGTTATAGAAAAAGGTGAGGGTTGGTCAATAGAAGTGAAGTGTACAGGAAAGGGTAATGGTGATGGAGGCTGTTCTTCAATATTAATGGTAGAAAAAGATGATATAAGGTATTATACTTGGGTTGCTTGGTATGGTGATAGAGAATGTTGTTATACAATTAAATGCCCTGTGTGTGGTGTTGAGACTGATATACCAGAGAGTAAGATTCCTAGTTCGGTAAGAAGCCTTTGTATGTCAAAAGCACGTTAAAGATAAAAATTGATTGTTGGAAAAGGTGCATAAGTGTATAATAAATACTACAAAAGGAGTAAATATGGAACTTAAATATGCAACAGATATACTGATTTTTTCCGTTGATAGCAGAAAAAATGATAATTGCAGAGAACTACCTAAAAAGTATTTTAGTATTTTACTTGTTAAAAGAGAAAAAGAGCCATTTAAAAATAAATGGTGTTTGCCTGGCGGATTTGTTTCTAATGATGAAACATCTTATGAGGCTGCTAAAAGAATATTAAAAAAAGAAACTAACTTAAGTGAATTCTATATAGAAGAATTAGGTACATATGATAATATAAATCGCGATCCCAGAGGTAGAGTAGTAACAAATACATATATATCTTTAGTAGATAAAAGTGTTATTAAAGAATCATTATTATCTAATGCTAAATGGTTTGATATTGAAATAAAAGATAATGATAATAAAATAATAATAGATTTAAATAATGTTGATTTGATAAATATAGAAGTATTAAAATCAATAATAAATATACAATCTAATCAATATGAATATAAATTAAATAAAAGTAATAATATTGCTTTTGATCATGGATTGATTATTAGTAATGGGATTATTGAATTAAAAAAGAAAGCTAATAATACAGATATTATATTTAATATAATGCCAAAAGAATTTACAATTGGAGAATTAAAGCAAGTTTTTGAAATAATACTTGGTAAAAAGCTTGTTAATTCTGCTTTTAGAAGAACTATTTCTAATAAAATAAAACCAATTGAAGAAAAAATTAAAACAGGAGGACATCGTCCTTCTCAAAAATTTGTATACAAAAAAACAAAAGCTAAATAATATAAATTTACACTTTTATTGTTATATAAAATTGCTTTATTGCTCGTTTAATATTATAATATAAATATAAATTAGGAGATAAAAATGAAGAATAGAATAAAAATAGTTATTGTGTTTGCTGTCTTAACTTTTTTAACAATATTGGTTGGGAATAAAACATTCTTAAGTAATTCTTATGATGTGAATAATTCTGACGGAGAAAAAATAAAGATTCCAATACCTTATTTTTCTTATTATGTAGATACTGCTAAAAATGAAAACATTTTTTATACTTTAAGAAGTACAAATAATATAAGAAGTATTTTGGGTAAATATGTTGAAAGTTTAGAAGCCTGTTATGATGAAAGTTATTTTTATGATTCTGATTTAGATATAACTATATTTAAATATTATGTTGAAGACGGAAAATTTTTCAATAAAATATATTTGAGTTATCAATTAGGAAATTATTGTAAGGATGAATATGTATTAGATAAAAACTGGATTACTGAATTTCAAGATAACGCAGTTATTTCTGAAATAAAAGAAGAAATATGCGAAGCAAGTACATGCAGAGAAAAAGATATAAATAAAGATAATCTAGATAATTTGATAAACTATGTTAAGCAAATTAAAAGAGTTGAATTTAGTGAAAATACAAATATAGACACAAAATATGTCGGAAGAGTTTATTACACTCTTAATAAGAAATCATATGTATTATCAATATTTGAATATAAACAATATTTAGGATTTAAAGTTGTTGATCAAGATGATCATCCAAAAAATGCTATTTATGAGATAGATAATCAAGTAATAGAATTGCTATCTCAAATGTTTGAAGAATAAAGGAGTAATTATGAAATATTTTATCTGTGAAATTTGTGGAAATCTTATTGAATTGATTGAAGAAGGCGGGGGAGAATTAGTTTGTTGTGGACAACCCATGAAAGAATTGAAAGCTAAAGTTAATGATGAAGGTAATGAAAAACATTTGCCAGTTATATCTACTGAGGATTCTAAAATTCATGTTAAAGTGGGAAGTGTTGAACATCCTATGACAGAAGAACATCATATTGAATGGATTTCTATTTATTATAATAATAAAACCCAAAGAATTAAATTAGATCATAATTCAAAACCAGAAGCAATTTTTACAGTATTAGAAAAATTTGAGACAATGGATATATATTCTTATTGTAACATTCATGGTTTAGGGAAAATGAAATTTTCAAAAGAATTATAATTTACTTATAATTTTTTTATGTTATAATAAATAACTATTAAAGGGGGATAGCTATGACTTATGAAATTAAAAAATTTATAAATGAAATATCATCATCAAAACCATATACTCTTTTATTTCTTAAATTTTATAAAAATCCATCTATATTATTAATAGATGGGGATTTTGATTCTGAGAATTATAAAACCCATCCATATTATTTGATTTTGACTATGAACAATGATTTTACTAAGTTAATTAAATTATGTTTTTTTGATGAAGAATTTAAAAAGAAATTAACTCTTGATATATGCAAAGCAATAACTTGCATCTTACATGATAGTATTGATTTTAAAAAAAGTTTTTTATCAATAAATTCAGATTATATTTTTGATCAAGAATATAGTGAGGAAATGAATGTTAATGAAATAATGTCAAATGCTTCAAATGAAATTAAACTTAAAGAACATAAATTATTATTTCAAAAGTTTTCTGAAGAAAAAGTTAATTTATATGAAGAAAAAGAAACAGCATTAATATTAGAATTATATTATCAATACATAAAAGATTTATACAAAAATGCAGAATTAGAAAGAAAAAAGAAAGAGTTTTTAGGTAGGATTGAAAACGATGACTATGAGAGTGGTGATACTATTTTATCTAATATTATTTTAGAAGGAAATACAGTTTTGCTTTCTAGAGAAATGAAAAGTATTTTGATATGTTCAAATGAGTTCTTAAGGATTATAAATAGACTTTTAGATCAAGATAAAATTACTGACATTACAATTTTAAAAAAAATTAAAATAATAATATCATGCGGAATAGATATAAAAAAGTTAATTGCTATTGATTTAAATTACTATTATAAACTGTTAAATAAAGAAGTAATTAAAAATTTTAATATTGAACTTGCAAATTGGACTATACATAGAATAGCAGAAAAATTAGAAGAGAATACAAAGCAAGCTTTTGTTTTATTAAAAGGTCAAAAATAAAAAATTAAGTGAAATGCTTAATTTTTTTCTATTGCAATTATACAAGTGCTATCAGGTAAATGTACTGGAGCATAGTTTTCATCATAAAATTCTATTTTTTCAAATAAATGTTCTTCGTATCCATCTTGTAAAAAATGCAAGCATTCAATAATTTTGATTTTGTTTTTGAAAATGTTTTTTATAAATTCTATATACTCATTTGGGGTAAAATATCCAAATTGTTCTTTGACTTCTAAACTATAAGAGTTTTCTCCCCATGTATAAGTATATAAAAACTCCATTGCATCATTTATTTTCATTAAGACTTCATTATCTTTTATAAGAGTATATTTAATTTCTCTACCTTTAAAATCATTACAATATCTATTTAAAATTTTTATGTCATCTTTATTTTTAAATCTTATAATTCTACTTAAGTTCTTATCTTCTGTCATTATACCATCTCTGATAATAATTCTTCCTTTTGAAGGTAAGATTTCAAAGGCTGATAACAAAGCTTTCTCTATTGTTTTATAATTAAACTTTTTTTCATCTGTTTCAATATATGAGAAAAGTTCATGTATTATTGAAGAATATATAATTGTGTCCACTTCATTTTTTTTGAAATGTTTTTGTAATTCTAAAGCATCTCCCTTAACTACATTCCATTTTCTGTTTTCACTAATTTTCTTTAAATTTAATTCATCAATTACATTTTGAGATATATCTATTCCATATACTTTGGTCTTTGGTAGTTTTTCTGTAATAAGATCCATTAAAGCGCCGCCTCCAGGACCAATATCTAAAATATCTTCTCCATTAATGTATTCTAGTATTTTTGCTTTTTTACTAAGAGATTCATTCATTATTTTTAAGTAGTTTATTTCATTATAAAATCTGTCATAAGTATCTCTTCTAAAATTAAATAAATCATATAACATAAACACAGCTTTATTAAATAAAGAATCTGTTTCGTACGCTATTTCGCAAAATTCAATTAATTTTGAAACCGCTATTGAAAAGTTAAAATTAAATAATACAGTGTCATTTAAAAATTCTAAATTTATATTTATATGATTATTTTTTATATTACCATTTTTTATTAAATTATAATTTAAATCTTTTAAGTATTTTTCTATTATTCTTTCCTTATATAAATTAACAACTTTAAAACCATTGTAATCTATGTACATCATTTTCATGACATTTTGAAAAGATAAATGATGATAACTTTTGTTATTTAATTTAAGTCCTATTATGTAGAATATTTTAATTACATCTTCTAATTTAAAATTTTTAAAACTTATATCAAAATACCATAGTTCTAAATTTTCAAAAATAAAACCAATTTTATTTTTAATATCTTTATTATTTTTTAGTAACTTCTTTAACCATTTAATTTCATTTTCATTTAAATTTTTTCTTAATTTTAAAAATCTATTTACAATGTATTTTTCATCATAAAAATTTTCTTTTTCAAAATCATTATTAACTATTTTATCAATTACTTCCAAAACATTTTCTTTGGATGAATTCCATATTTCTTCAGATATCGATTTTAAAATACATTTATTTAAAACATATAAAATACTTTTTAATTTATCTTTTGTAAAAATTTTATTTTCTATTAATTCATAAAGTTCTTTATTTTTATCTAAATTTACTTCACCTTTTAAATATTGTCCAATTAATCCATGGGTTTTAATAAGAATTTCTATTTCTTTATTGTAATTATTTTCACAATCTTTGTAAATTTGTGATGAACCTATATTATGAACAAATAAATCAAAATCTTTTTTTGCCCATTCATTTCTTATTTGTTTACTACCACACTTTGCGACATCCATCCATTTTAAGGCTTCTTCTACATAAAACAAAGTATCTTTATCTAAATTTTCTTCTTCCAATATAGATAAAGATTTTAAAACATAATTAAAAACACTTTTGTTAGTTAATTCAGATAATGCTTTTATATTATTAAGATTGTAATTTTTTTCTCTAGTTACATATAAATAAGTTAACCATTTGTCTTTAGGATTTACTTTTTTTGAACTTTTTGCTTCTTCTATTTTTAAAAGAGACTTTAACATATAATTTTTTACTCCTTATCTTTAATACAATATTTTTTATATAAACTTTTTAAATTCTTTTTGTTGATAGTTTTATCTATTCCATTTTCTCCGATTTGTTTAAATACTTCAAGCATCATATTACTTACATCATTATTAACCATTAATTTGTCTTTTCTTTTTAACCAATATTCATATTGAGTATAACCACTCCAATTTTTATCATTATATGTTATGCCTGCAGCCAAATTATCGCATATCATTTCTGCAACATATTTATAAGGGATAATTGGAGTTTTATCTGGAGCATAGTAATCATACCAATACTCATGATGGTGTTTATTTCTTCCGGTATGATGAAGCCAAGCTTCTGAAAAACCGGTTTCTTCTTTGCATTTTGCTATTGGACTTCTATTTCCTTGGTAATATCTAACTCCCTCTTTAAATTCAACTGCTGAGTACTTTGATAAATCGTGAGTCAAACCCTGCCAAAATAAACCACATTTAAGACATAAACGAAAAACCATATATCTATGTTTGTTAATAGTATTTAAATGTTTAAAAAAATTTTTAATCATATTTTGCCTCAATTTAATTATAAATGTTTTTATTAGTAAATTAAATAAGTATTAGGAAAGTATACAACTTATTTGATATAATGTGTTTAGGAGTAAATTTTATGGAATTATTTAAAGGTATATTATTAGCTATAATACAAGCTTGTACGTTCGGCTGTTATTTTCCACAAATAATTAAAACAATAAGAACAAAAGAAAGTGAAGATGTTGCGGTAAGTAGTTGGGTAATAAGTATGATTAGTACATTATGCTATTTAACTTATGGAATGATTGTAGATGATTCATTTATTGTGGCAACTTGTTTATCTGAAGCTGTTCTGGCAGTAATTTCTGTATTAGTTTTATTGAAATATAAATAAGATTAAAGTCATATTAAAGGGTCTAAAATTTGACTCTTTTTTTAAAATATGGTATAATTTATAAAATTTTAAATGGGGGTAAAGTTATGGAAAATATTTTAAGTTTATTGTATGATTATTCTATTGATGGTAAACTTATTGATAAAGAGTTTATAGAAAAATTAGTGGACTATCTTGTATGTAAAGATAATTTAGAAAATTATATTTCAAGTTATGAATTTTCTGATCACTTTTCAGATGATGGTGTTTCCGCAAGATTTATTCTTGACAATAAAAAACTTATAACTTATTTAAATATATATGATGTAGCAAATTCAAAAGCGGGAGTTCAACATAATCTTTATTTCTATGAAAAGAATTTATATAAAAACATTGTTATAATGCAAATTTTATTACATGAAATAACTCACATTAAACATTTTAAAATAGATGATGAAAAAAGAAAAGATCTTGAATCAGTTTTAATTAATATAAGTATCTTATTATGTAAAAAATCGATTTTTGAGAATCCCAGAGAAAATATTGAGGCATACTTTAAGCTTGGACGTTATAATCCAACAGAAAGAATTGCTGAAATAGATTCTATTAGAATTGTAAAAGATTTTGTTTGTTTAATGGAAAAACAAGTTCCGGATTTGGAGGATGTTTTAGAAGCAGAATTTTTAAAAAGAAATTTATGGGGCTATTCATCTAATGAGTTTATTTGCCCGACCGAATATTTTTTAACTGAATTAAATTTAACTAGTACTTGGAATTCTTTAGCAACAATCAATTTTTTTGAGCAATATGATTTGATGGAAAGATTAAGACTAGGTCTGCCAATTAATATAGAAGAATATAGAAAAATAGATGAAATGATTAGAAGAAGAATTTAAAAATTTTAGTAAATTTTACTAAAGTTTTTTTGTTATAAAATATTAAAAATAAATAATACTAATATTAGGTGATTATATGCCAAATATTCATAGTAATATTTCTTTTGGTCTAGTTAGTATTCCAATAGTTATGAATCCTATAATAAGAAATAATGATACTTCTTTTAATCAACTTCATAAAAAATGTTTAAATCGTATTCAATATATAAAGTATTGTCCTTATTGTAATGAAGATGTTAAAGAAAGTGAAATAACAAAAGGATTTGAATTTGAAAATGATAATTATATTATCTTTAATAAAGAAGAATTAAATAAACTAAAACCAGATAATGAAAAAGAAATCGAAGTAATTTCATTTGTTAATTCAAATGAAATAGATCCTTTTTATTTTGAGAGAAGTTATATGCTAGAAGCTGATACTAAATCTAAGTCATATATTTTGTTATATGAAGCCTTAAAAGAAACTAAAAAAGTTGCAATAGCAAAAACAGTGTTAGGGGGTAAATTTTATTACTGTGTTTTAAGGTTTAATAAATTTGGAATAATACTTACAACATTATACTTTGAAGAAGAAGTAACGACTCCAGAAAAAGAAATTGAAGGAAAAGTTAATGATAAAGAATTAAATTTAGCAATAAAGTTAATAGAAAACTTAAAAGGGAAATTTGAACCCAAAAAATATAAAGATGAATATCAAAATAAAATAAAAGAAGCTATTAATGATAAAATGAATGGCAAGAAAATTAAGGGTACTAAAAAGAAACCTAAAAAGCAGATAAATGATTTAATGGAAGCATTAGAGAAGAGTTTAAAAACTAAAAGATGAATATATGGGAAAATAGAGATTGGACTCCGATGCTTTTAAAACAAATTGATAAGCCATTTAACTCAAAAGATTATATTTTTGAATTAAAATTTGATGGAACTAGAAGTTTGATATTCGCAAATCCTAAAAGTATAGTTATTAAAAACAGAAAAAATATGGATATAACTTATTTATATCCTGAACTTCAAAATATAAAAGAATTAGTTAAAACTAATACTATTTTTGATGGAGAAATAGTTTGCTTTGAAAATGGAGTGCCGTCTTTTAAAAAACTTCAAGAAAGAGCTCATTTAAAAAATAAAGATAAAATATTTTATCAAATGGATAATAATCCAGTGATTTTTGTTTGCTTTGATATACTTTATGAAAATAAAAATTTAATTGATTTAACTTTAATAGAGAGAAAAAAAATTTTAGATAAATATAATAACAATGATGTATTTGCAAAAATTAAATATATATTTAATAATGGAATAAAGTTATTTGAAGAAACAAAGAAAAATAATTTAGAAGGAATAGTTGCTAAAGAAAAAAATAGTTTATATGAAATTAATACGAGAAGCGATGTATGGATTAAAATTAAAAATTTAATAACTGAAGAATTTATAGTCGGTGGTTATATAGAAGAAGATAATAATTTTGTTATATCTTTAGTGTTGGGTGAAAAAATAAATAATGAGCTTCATTATGTTGGTAGAGTAACTATGGGCAAAAAAAATAAATTATATAAAGAATTAAAAAAATTAAAAGAACTGAATTTTAGTCCTTTTAAAAATTTTTATGATGAAAATGTTAAATTTGTTGAACCAATAAAAACTTGTAAAGTTAAATATATTGAAAGAACTGAAAGTAATTCTTTAAGACAACCAATATTTGATAAAAAGTTATAAAAAATTTACATTTCAAAAATATTACACATTTCTTTCACAATAATAACACACTTTATAAATATAATTAATTTTGAAAGAGAGGAAAAATGTATATTTTTAAAAACGCAATTTTATCTATTACAAGAAATAAAGGTAGAAATATTTTAATTGGAATTATAATAATGGTAATTGGTGCTGCTTGCGCAGTAACATTATCAATTAGAAATTCTGCTAATACTTTGGTTAAAGCTTATGAAGAAAAATATAATATTGAAGCCACTATTGGATTTAATAGAGAAAAGTTGATGCAAAACTTTACTCCAGGAGATTCGGAAAGTAACATAGGTATTTTTAATGACATTTATACAACCACTGTAGATGATATTAACAACTATGGAGATAGTAAATATGTTGATTATTACTATTATACTTATACTGTGGGTATGGATGGAGACGGTTTAACTGCAGCAACTGATCAATTACAAAAGACAACAACAGAAACCACTACAACAACAAAATCTGGAGGTCAAATGGGCCCTGGTGGGATGATGGGACCATCCAAGAGTACAACAACTAAAACTAAAACAGAAAATATAATTAATATGAGAGGGACAAATGGAGATTTTAGTGTTGTTGGTTATAGTTCTTATGAAGGAATGACAGACTTCATAAATGGATCTTATACAATTACTGACGGAGAAGTAAGTTCTGATTTTGAAAGCAATACTTGTGTTATAAATGAAGAATTAGCAACTTTAAATGAATTAGAAGTTGGAGATACAATAACTTTAGTTAACACTAATGATGGTGATTTAACTTATACACTTACTATTAGTGGTATATTTAGTGATTCAAGTGAAGATTCAAGTAATGTACAAAGTATGTTTTCTAATTCTGCAAATATGATAATCACCAATACAACAGTTGTTAATAAGATTGTTGCTGATGATGAAGATATAAGCGCTACAGTAACTCCAACATTTGTATTAACAAGTAAAGATGTTGTTGATAAATTTGCTGTAGAAGTAGAGAAAAAAGGATTAGATGATAATTACGAAGTTACTAACAATTTAGACGAAGTTACTAGTCAAACCGAATCAATTAGCAATGTATCATCTTTTGCAACTATGTTCTTGATTGTTACTTTGGCAATTGGTGGTGTGGTTTTATTAGTTATTAACATGATTAATGTAAGAGAAAGAAAATATGAAATAGGTGTACTTAGAACTATTGGTATGAGTAAACTAAAAGTTATATCACAATTTGTATTTGAAATATTTATAATAGCTTTATTTAGTTTACTAATAGGCGCTGGTCTTGGAGCAACTTCGAGTGTTAAAATATCTAATGCACTCCTAGCAAATGAAATTTCAGAAGCGCAAGAACAACAAGAAGAAATTAGAGGAAATTTTGGTGGAATGAGAAGATCCGATACAACTTCAACAGAATCAACTTCTACGACAGAAGAAACCTCAAGTTCAACTGCTACAACTTCTGATAATAAATCAGATGCTGCAACCCAATATGGAGTAGCTAAAATAAGTGAAGCAAATGATATAAATGCAGTTGTTGACTTTAAAGTTTTAATGGAACTTCTTGGAATAGGATTAGGATTAACATTATTTAGTAGTTTGTCAGCTATGATAAGTATAGCTAAATTCTCACCATTAACAATATTGAAAGAAAGGAGTTAAAAATGAGTGTACTGAAATTAGAAAATGTTAGTTATAGATATAAAGATGCAGAAAAGGATGATTATATTCTAAAAGATATTTCATTTGAATTTGAACCAGGTAAAACTTATGCTATAAAAGGTAGAAGTGGTAGTGGTAAAACAACTTTGTTATCTCTTATCAGCGGACTTGAAAAGTGCTCTTTAGGAAAAATATATTATGATGGGAAAGAATTGGGTAAAATGAATCTTGATAAATATAGAAGTAATAATGTTGGCATAATATTTCAATCATTTAACTTGCTCCCTCATTTATCTGCTATAGAAAACATTACTTTATCTATGGATATTAACAAAATAAAAGATGGAAATAAAAAAGCGATTGAATTACTTAAGAAAGTTGGTTTAACTGAAAGAGAAGGTAAAAGAAGAGTATTAAAGTTATCAGGAGGAGAGCAACAAAGAGTTGCAATAGCTAGAAGTTTATCATATAATCCTAAAATAATTCTTGCTGATGAGCCAACAGGAAATTTAGATAAAGAAACAGAAATAGAAATAATGGATATATTTGAAAATTTAGCTAAAAAAGAAAATAAATGTGTAATAATTGTTACACACTCTGAAAATATTGCTAAAAAAGTAGATACAGTTTTTGAACTAAAAACACTAAAAAATAAAAAAGTTTAAATAAACTAAAAATATATAATTTAAAGCAAAAGAAAAAATTAACCATTTAAAAAAGATAAGCATTTGTTTATCTTTTTTAAAATATTTTATTATCTGATTAATTTTCTTTTTTTAACCTCTTCAAGTAATTCTGGTTTTATTTTAACTATTGGGGTTAAAGATTCATGCCAATTCATGCTGTGTATTATTTCTGCTATTAAATAAGAACAATCAACCGCATAAAACCATGGTTCACCTAAAGCTTCTTTATGTCTATATGTTAAATTTGTTGAATACATTCTAGTGAATAAGTTTTCTTCATATTTTTCTCTTAATTTATCTAACCCTTCTGAAAATAATGCAAAAGTTGAAAATAAATATATTTTATTAGCGCCTTGTTCTTTTAATAATCTAGCTGTATCTAAAATTGATTCTCCAGAACTTATCATATCATCTATTATGATTGCATTCATTCCTTGAGCGGAAGGCCCTATGTATATATGTTCTAAAATAGGAGGTTTTCCATTTACGAGCTCTCCAGCTAAATCTCTTAATTTATAACAAAATCCCAAATTACATTTAAATACTCCTGCATAATATTTTGCTCTTTTAATTGCTCCTTCATCAGGACTAACTACCATTATTTTACTAAAATCAATATCTTCGTTATCCAAAAATGCTCTTACAATATAATTTGTAGCAAAAATATTTTGAAATTCGGTAGAAGTCCTAGCTAAAGATAGCTTTACTCCAGGGCTATGAACATCGTTTGTTATAATTGCTTTTGCTCCGTCCATTGCTAAATCTCTTAAGGCATCTGCACAATCATTTGATTCATAATTTACTCCACTATGTTGCCTGCCTGAATATAAAAATGGCATATAAACGGAAATATCTCTTGTGTGTCCTGAAACCGCACTTATTACTCTTCTTAAATCCATGAAATGATCATCGGGACTCTTATGATTAATTATATTTCCATACATTCTATATGTACAATTTGGGTTTTCAACATCACTTAATATATATAAATCTTTGTCTCTAACAGATCTTTCTATAACTATTTTTCCACTACCATCACTAAATCTTACTTCTTTTATAGGTATTACATAATTTGCTCTGTTCTTTCTTATTTTATTTAAGTTTTCTAACACACTTTTTCCTAATTCATCGCAATTTTCAAGTGTAATTATTGCTAAATCATTTTTCATATTTTCAACTCTCCCCTAATTTAATTTTATACTAAAAATATTTACTAATCAACCTAAATTGCATATTGGCCCACAATTTTGTGGACTTTTTTATTTGTTTGTGATATTATATAAAGCCATAAGTAAGGGGTTATATTATGTTAAATATGGAAATGGGTGTGATTATTAGTAAACTGCAAAGATTTCCTACAGAGCGAATGTTCCAATATCTTAAAGAAGTTGAATCCAGTATTACTAAGTTGCCTATTATAGAGGCAAACAAATTACTAAATTATATTGAAAGTAAAGAAAAAGCTGTTAGTAAAAGTAAAGAAGAGATGATCAGGGGGCTTTTCAGCACTAGACTTTTGTGTGGGAGTGTATCAAGACTGGATATGATGGCTTTTGAAGCCTTAGATGAATATAATGGGTTATCACCATTAATTCAAGTTGAGCTAACTGAACATTTATCAGATATCGAAAAACTTAATATAATTAAAAATTATTCATCTAAATTAAGTCCAGCTAATTTACAAAATCTTATACTTTCTTTAGATAAAGATAACCAAAAACGATTAATAGATAAACATAAGGATTTGATAATGAAGGGTGATTTTAAATTCTTTGCAATATTTGTTGGAGCTTTAGAAGCAGATGTTCAAAAACATTTGATTGAAGTAATGCAAAATAATATTAAAACTTTAAGTAATGAACATTTAGCTAATTTAGTAAATTATTTATATAATGCTAATGTTGCAACATTTATGGATTTATATTTTGATAAAATAAATTCTTTGGCAATTGAAGACTTTGCAACAATGATATCTAGCCTTGGGGATAGCGAAATTTTAATATGCTGTGAAAAATTTAGAGAAAAATTTGAAGCTATACCAACCGGCCCATTAATTATAAAATTCGCCACATCTATTGATGATCCGTCTATTATTTATAAAATATGGAGCATGTTTCCAGATAAGTTAGAGGCTGCTTCAGACACTTATTTTAATCTTATTATAAGCAGACTTAATGATGAAGATAGAGTTCAATCATTAGTTGATTTTAAAAAAATATATCAAAAAAATGACATAAATACCTTATTAAATTTATTTCAAGAAGACATAGAGGAAGTTAAATTAAAATTATTTTTAGAATACCCAGAGAAAATAAATTCACTAGAGGCGGAAATTTTTATTGAATATGTTAGTGATAATATATCAACAAACGAATACAAAGAACAAATATCGGTTGCTTACTTCCAAAAAATAAGTAATTTTAGTGATGAAGATTTTATAAAATTCATCCATTCTTTTTGCGAATCAAGATCTAGGTATTCTTATTCTTCTTATTATGATGATGAATATAAAACAAGAAGAGAAAATGATAATAAATTAAGTGCCGAATTTTTAATTAAGACTTTTAGTGATAGAATATCAGGCATAAAAGAAGAGAATATTCCATCATTATTTAAAGAGTCAAATACGGAAATGCAAAAATTATATTTTGTATTACTAAATGATAAAATAAAAAATATTATTAATAACAAAGAAGTTCTAAAAGATTTCATTTCTTGCATTTGGGGAGAGGCTAGAAAAGAACTTTATAGTAATTTTGAAAAAGAATTTTCAATGTTAACAGCAATAGATTGGTACAACTTGGGAGAAAAAATATTAGAAAGTGGTTCTACCAAATTTGGGGTTGTAAGTAAATTCTTAATAAGCTGTGAAATTGATAACCTTGATTTTATGCCAAGTGATAGGGGTTTATCTTTCGTAGAAAAAGGTTTGCTAGAGTATTTTGAAGAAAATCTTAAAAATAGATTATATTCTAAATGGAATGAATTACTTAATAAAGATCCAAAATTATTAATTGAAAAATATAATGAAGTAATAAATAACGTTTTTGGGACTAAAATAAACAATGTATTACTTGATAAAAATTGTTTAGAAGCTTTAACTTTAATCCATGTATTAATTGAATCTAAATTAATAAACAAAGATGATGAAATGTATAATATGTTTAAAGAATTGTATATTACTTTATTAACAGAAAAATTAACCGGGAATGATGAGTGCAATATAGAAGCAATTAAAAGTGGTTTATTTTATAGAATTGTAAAAGGAAGCATTAAAATAATAGACTTAACATATATAAAAACATATAAAGGATTGATATTTGCTAATAGAAATATTATTTCTACAAATTCAAAAGGCAATTTATCAGTTTATGGTTCTGATAAAATTGAAGACTTAGTGGAGCCTCTTTCTGAAGAACAATTATTATCATATAATTTAAAATTATATAAAAATTTGTGTGTTTTAATTAAAGAAAAATATAAGGAGTCTTTTGCTGAAGATTCTTCAATTCAAGCTTTAGCTTTTAGAATGTTTTTAATTTTTGGCTATGATAAAACTGTTAAAATACTTAGTAAAACAGTTAAATTTACAGAACTTGAAAGTTTATTTGGTTCAATAAATTTAAATGGTATAAAATTAGATGAAAGTGGAAATCCTATCCTTAAGAAAAAAATGGTAGACTTCTTTTTTGGAAACGGAGTTGACGATGAAGAATCAAATATTAGTAAATTATTGTCAAATAAAATCCCCGGGTTTACAAGAAGTTTTTCAAGCATTTTCAATAGCTGGGATTTACTATATTCAGAACTAAATGGAGATGTGACTGTTTCTAGAATTGTAAAATATTTCGAGGAGCATAAAATATTATTAAATCCAGACGAGCAAGAACTTATGGTTGTTATTAATGAACTTGGAGATAATAGAGTTACTATTGATAAAGCAAGAAGCTTATATATTGATATGAAAAAAAGAAAATTTTCATCAATACCAAAAGTTGAAGGAGAATATAAAGATTATACATATGAAATGCTTGATTTGGATAATCCTTTAGGACTTGCTGTTGGATACTTAACCCATTGCTGTTTTAAAATAGATGGCTTATCAAAAACAGCTTTATTTCACTCTGCCCAAAGTAATAATGGAAGAATATTTGTTGTTAGAAAGCAAGGAAGATTAGTGGCTCAAAGTTGGGTATGGAGAAATGGTAATTTAATTTGCTTTGATAATGTTGAAACAACCGATACTTATTCCGAAAGAGAATTATTAGAAATATATAAAGAAGCAAGCAAGAAATTAATTGAAATTTCAAATAAAGAAGAAGATACAAAAGAGAGTGTTAAACTGATTACTTTTGGAGCTGGTTACTCTTTGATAGAAAAACCCGAAGAATCGGTAAGGGGTTCAGATATTCATTTACCTTTAGAAGAAGGTGTCTATAGTGATGCCAAGAGAGAACAATTCATTTTGGCTCATTCTCAAAACGATGATCTTTACTACGGCGCTGTAAAAGCTCAATATATAGATGAAAGAAAACCAGTGGTTAAATTTGACTGTTTAGATAGCCTTCCTAGAGAACAAAGAAGTTTAATAGCTAAAAATTTAAGAGCAATTAATTATTCTAAAGATCAAGTTGTAAAAGAAATAAACTTTGCAGATTATGAATATTTATGTATGAATACAGACTGGTATATCTTAATAAGTGTTAATGGTGAAATAGAAAGCTGTGTACTATCTCATGATAGGAGAGCTAAGGTTGAATATGCATCAGAATTACTATATATAAAAGATAATCTTTTAGATGGAAGTAATTTGAAAACAAATGCAGAAGAAATAAAGAAACAAATAAAATTAATTTTAGAGGAGGTAAACTAAATGGAAAATAATTATTTAGAAATTGACTCAAATAAAGGAAACATTTATGATGATATGTCCTCAGGAGATCATAGCTTCAAAGCTCTTATTAAAGTAATAAAAGCGGTTCTACCAAAAAAAGTTACTCCAAGGGAACTAATAACTTATTTACAACTTATTGTAAATGATGTTAGAAATAACAAATGTGGGTTTAACCATTCACAAAAGGTTTCAAAAGCATATGAAGAGGTACTTGCTAATTTTGGAAATATTGATTTGATATTAACATGGATTCCAGATTGGATTGAATTAATATCTTCAAGATAATTTTTTGAAGAATTTTTACCACTATTTAAAGAGATATTTTTTGGAGTTAAAGCTCCTGAAGAAGAGCAAGACTATGGATGTATCGAAATATCTCCTGATGAAGTTGACATATCAAACAAAGACAAAGCGGATGTTTTGGCAGCTTTATACAATAATAGTAAGCCTGTAGGAATGGGAATATGCCAATATGATCCTACTCCAATGACAAGGGAAATAGCACAGTACGCACTAGGAAAATTAGGATATCATTTTGATTATTTAAAAGGAAGACCTATGAAAATAAATTTAACGGAAGATATTATCTATGTTGGAGCTTATAATAGAGATAATAACTGCCCTGGCTTAGCTCAAAGAGCTATATCAAGTTGTCCAAATATATCAAGAAAAATTTAAAAACTTCTTTTTTAGAACTTTTTTAAATTGAATTATAATCGTTTTTTATTTTAATGTTAACCTAAATTGCTTGATTTTTATAACTTTATGTAGTATTATCATGTGAGTGCTTAAAAGGGGATGAAATATATGGATAAAATAATAAACTTTGCAGTGGTGGCTCACGTTGATGCTGGTAAAAGTACTTTAGTAGATGCTTTATTAAGGCAAAACAATGTTTTTAGGGAAAATGAGGCAGTTGTTGACTGTGTAATGGATAGTGGTGCTCTTGAGAAAGAAAGAGGAATTACTATAACAGCAAAAAACTGTTCAATAAGATACAATGATTATAAGATGAACATTGTTGATACACCAGGACATGCTGATTTTTCAAGTGAAATTGAAAGAATTATTAAAACTGTAGATACAGTTGTTCTTTTGGTTGACTCTGCAGAAGGTCCAATGCCTCAAACAAGATTTGTATTAAAAGAAGCTTTAAAAAATAATTTAAGACCAATACTTTTTATAAATAAAATAGATAAAAAAGATGCGAGGGTTGACGAAGTTATAAATTTAACTTTTGATTTATTCTGTGAACTTGGAGCAACTGATGAACAATTAGATTTTCCTATTATATATGGTATAGCAAAAGAAGGTATTGCAAAATATGAAATGGATGATGATAGTAATGATATTAAACCATTACTTGAAACCATTTTAAAACAAGTAGAACCATATAAAGGAAGTGAATCTGATAATTTACAATTGCAAATATCATCATTAGACTATGATGCTTTTATTGGAAGATTAGGAATTGGAAGAGTAACTAAAGGAGTTGTTAAAACTGGTGAATTAGTTTCTTTAATAAAAAATAATCGTGATATAGAATCATTTAGGATATCTAAGATGTATGTTTATGAAGGTATAAAAAGAGTAGAAAAAAGTATAGTTTATTATGGAGATATGGTTATAATTTCAGGTTGTCCAGATATTTCTATTGGAGATACTATTTGTACAAAAGATGTTATAGATCCACTACCTCCTATCGAAGTTGAAAAACCAACTATGACAATGAATATTCTTGTTAACAATTCTCCTTTTGCAGGAAAAAGTGGAAAGTTTGTAACAAGCAGACATTTAAGAGATAGATTATTGGCTGAATTAGAAAGAAATGTTGGATTAGAAGTAGAAGATTTACCTAATCAAGAAGGATTTAAAGTTTCTGGTAGAGGAGAATTACATTTATCTATTTTACTTGAAAACATGAGAAGAGAAAGCTATGAAATGAGTGTTTCTAAGCCAGAAGTTATTGTTAAAGAAATTGATGGAGTTAAGTGTGAACCTTTTGAAAGAGTTATAATAAATTTACCAGATGAATTTTCTGGGACTATTATTAATGATTTAAACGAAAGAAAAGGGGAACTTCAATCAATAGTTCCAGCTGAATATGGCTTTACTAAACTTGAATTCTTAGCGCCAACTAGAGGATTGATTGGATATAGAAACTCATTTATTACAAATACAAAAGGTATGGGTATAATGGTAAGAAGTTTTGATTCTTACAAACCTTATGCTGGAGTTTTAGCTAGAAGAAAAAATGGTGTTTTAGTATCAATGGAGAATGGTCCAACATTTGCGTACTCTTTATGGAATCTAAGTGATAGAGGTACAATGATAATAACTCCTACTACAGAAGTTTATAAAGGTATGATTATTGGAATTAATAATAGAGATAATGATTTAGATGTTAATCCATGTAAAAATAAAGAAATGACTAATACAAGAAGCTCTGGAGCAGATGAAGCTATTGTCTTAACTTCTCCTAAAACATTTACATTAGAAGAAGCATTAGAATTTATTGAAGATGATGAACTTATAGAAATAACACCAGATGCTTTACGTCTAAGAAAAAAGATTTTAGATCCAAAAGATAGATTTAGGAATTATAATAAATAAGTAAGAAGTATTTTTATGAAAAAGAATTGGTTAAACGGAATAATTGTCTTTTTAATAACTATTGCAGTTTTATTCTTTATATTAAAGGATAATTTTTCTTCTACTTTAAATATATTAAGTAAAATAAATATCCCTTTATTTATTTTGGGTATAATTTTATATATTGCTGTTTTTTCTCTTGAAGGAATAGTTTCTATGAAATTAATAAAAGAATATAAAAAATCTTTTAGTTTTAAAGATTCTTTTAGTTTGTCATTAATATTAAGATTTTTTAATGGAATTACTCCTTTCTCAACTGGTGGAAGGCCTTTGCAAGTTTATGAACTTAAAAAAAGGGGAGTAAGAGTAGTAGATGGAACTAATGTTATAGTTCAAAATTTTATTATATTTCAATTTTCTTTAATAATTTTTACAACTGTAACTTTATTATTAAATTCAATTTTAAAAATATATCCTGCTGAAGGTTTTTTATATAGTATGACTATAATAGGATTTATTTTGAATGCAGTTTTATTATTTTTTGCTTTATTGTTTAGTATAAGTAAAAACTTAAATAAACATATAATAAAGTTTTTTATAAAAATATTTTCAAAATTAAAATTAATAAAAAATAAAGAAGAACAAATAAAGAAGTGGGAAGATTATTGTATGGATTTTTATAATGCTTTCAATGATTTTAAATATAAGAAAAAATTAATATTAAGTTCTATTGGAATACAACTTATAGCATTAATTACATTTTATTCAGTAGTAATTTGTGTGTTTTATTCTTTAGGGTTAAAAGTTACCAACCCACTTGCAATGATTATTGGTTCTAATTTTATATTTGTAACAGGTTGTTATGTCCCAATTCCAGGTGGAAGTGGCGGGATTGAATATGCATTTTTGAATTATTTCTCTAAATTTGCTATTGGGCCATCTTTATCATCTGCATTAATAATATGGAGATTTATAACATATTATTTACCTACTTTAGCCGGAGGAATTGCATTTAACATAAAGAAAAGGAAATTAGACTAGTATCTTTTTAACAAATAATATATAATATATTTTTGAAAAGGAATGGTATATATGTTAGAGTTTTTAGGACGTGGGTCTGCATTTAATCCTAAAGAGGGTAATACTTCAGCTTTTTTGATTGAAAATAATAATATGCTTTTAATTGACTGTGGAGAAACCGTTTTTGGAACATTAATTGAAAATAATTTGTTAGATAATATAAAAGATATTAATGTTTTAATAACTCATTTACATCCTGATCATGTTGGAAGTTTAGCGTCTTTAATTTATTATTGTCATTATAGAAAAAATATAAAATTAAATATAGTAGTTGATGATAATGTAGAATATATAAGCAGTTTAAAAATAATTTTGTATGAGCTTGGTGTAAAATTTTATATGTATAATGTTATAAATTCAGAGGAATTAACAGGTAAATTTAAAACTTTTAGTTCTGTTAAATTTATACCAACAGTTCATGATGAAGGAATGGATTCATATGGAATTTTGTTTAATAGCGAAAGAGGTTTAGTATATTATTCTGGGGACACTAATGAACTAGAATATATAAATTCAATTATTAGAGAAAAAAGAAATTTAAATAAGATTTACTTGGAATCAACTTTTGTAAAAAGTTATGAAGGTATGCCACATTTATCTTTAGATATACTTGATAAAAATATACCATATGAATTAAGAGATAAAGTTTACTGCATGCATTTCGATGATACAGAGGGTATGACTTTAGCAAGAAAACTAGGATTCAATGTTGTTGAACCTTATAAAAAAAGAAGGTAATTGAAATGAAAAATATTGTTATAGGGACAGGATGCTATCAAAATGTTAAATCAGGAAACACTGTTTCAGTTACTGGAGATGGTGGTAATGCATGGGGATATTATGGACCAGCATATAAAAAATTTTCTCCAAGTTGGAAACTTTATACAACATGGAGAGATAATCCCGAAAATTTAACACAAGAAGAGTTAATAGATTATTATATTAAAGAATACTTTAATCATAGACTTGCAAATCTTAATTTGAATGATTTATTTTATGAATTAGAAGAAAAATTTGGAGATGAAATAATATTTTTGTGTCATGAACTTCCGGGAGATTTTTGTCATAGGAGATTAGATGCAGATTTTATAGAAATATTAACTGGTTTTCATATTCCTGAAATCAGAACAGATGAAAATGGTAAAATAACCAGATATTTTCAACCTGATTATAAGCCAAAATTAAAGTTATTTATGAAATAACATAAAAATATGTTATAATTTTTAAGAGAAAAGAGGTATAAATATGAAAAGGAAAATATTGATTGGAGGAGCTTGGCCTTACGCTAATTATTTGATGCATGTTGGTCATTTAGCGGCTTTGCTTCCTGGAGATGTAATTGCTAGATACTATAGAGATTGCGAAGATGAAGTAATATATGTTTCTGGAACAGATGCTCATGGAACTCCTATAACTGAAAGAGCAAAAAAAGAAGGAAAAACACCTAAAGAAATTTATGAATATTATCATGAAGAATTTATAAAAAGTTTTAATTCAATGAATTTTTCCTATGATTTATACACCACAACAGATAGTGATTACCACAAAAAAGAAGTTCAAAATATTTTTAAAATATTAATTGATAATGGATATATATATGAAAAGTTTGAACAGCAGGATTTTTGTGAAGAATGTAAAACATTTTTGTCAGATAGAGAAATAACTGGTACTTGTCCTCATTGTGGAGGAAGTGCTAATGGAGAACAATGTGAAGAATGCTTATCAACATTAAGTCCAAATGAGTTAACAAATAAACATTGTAAAACTTGTGGAGAAAAAACAATACTAAAAGAAAATAAACACTTATATTTTAAATTGTCAGCTTTTCAAGAGAGTATAAAAGATTTACTTGAGAGTAAGAAAGATATATGGAGAAAACAAGCAGTTGGAGAAACATCTAAATTCTTGGAGATGGGTTTAATTGATAGAGCTGCAACTAGACAATTAAATTGGGGAGTAGAAGTTCCAGTAGAAGGCTATGAAGATAAAAGAATATATGTTTGGATAGAAGCTGTTCTTGGCTATATAACAACAGCTAAAAAAGTATGTGAAGAAAGAAATGTTGATTTTGAAGAATTTATAACAAGTAAAGATTTAACTTCTTATTATGTTCATGGAAAAGATAATATACCTTTTCATACTGTAATTTATCCCGCATTATTAATGGCTATGAAAAAAAATTATAATTTACCAAATTATATTATTTGTAGTGGTTATGTTAATATGAACGATGAAAAAATGAGTAAAAGTAAAGGTAATTTAATCACAGTAAATGATTTAGTAAATGAGTATGATGTTGATAGTATAAGATACTATTTAATAGCTTATGGGCCAGAAAAGAAAGATGTTAATTTTAATAGTGAAGAATTTGCAATAAATCATAATAAATTTTTAGTTGGAGTTTTAGGTAACTTTATTAATAGAAATTTATCATTTATTAAAAAGAAATTTGATAGTGTAGTAAAAGAAGCTAAAATAGATCAAAGTATTATAGATGAAACAAAAAAAGTATATGATGAAGTTGGTAAGCTTATAGAAGCTGGAGAATTAAAATCTTCAATAGAAAGAATATTTGATTATATTGGTTCTGGAAATAAATATTACGATGAAAATGAACCATGGAATTTAGCTAAAGATAATTTAGATAGGTTTTATGAAGTAACTTATACATGTGTTTATATGATGGCTAATATTTCTAACTTAATTGAACCATTTATGCCAAACACTTCAAATAAAATAAAAAATATCTTAAGTATTAAAGAGACTAAATGGGAAGAAATTAAAATAAACGGAGACATTATTATTGGAGATTTACCTTTATTATTTCAAAGAATAGAAAAAGGTGAAGAATAAAATGGTTAAAAAAACTTTTGAAAAAAATTATATCGAATCATATTGGAATCATAACACCGCTTATCATAAATGGATATTATCCCAAGTTAAAGGGGAAAATAAAATATTAGATGTTGGTTGTGGAGATGGGCTTTTAGTATATCGATTAGTAAGCGTTTGTAATCAAGTAATTGGAATAGATGTTCATGCACCAAGTATTAAGAAAGCAAAACAAAGATTAAACAATATAAAAAATGCTTCAATTGAAAAAATTGGCTTTGAAAAATTTAAAGGAGAGCCAAATTCATTTGATGGAATTATATTTGTTGCATCCCTACATCATATGGATTTAAATTTTTGTATAAATAAATCTATAGATCTTCTAAAACCCAATGGTAAATTAATTATTGTTGGATTAGCACATCCATATACTATTTTTGATAAAATGGTAGAAATCGGACGTTTTTTACCAGCAAAAGTTGGAGATTTATTTCATGATGTAAAAGGAGATGTTGGAGCTCCTATCGCAGATTGGAAAGAAAGTCTTCGAGATATAAGAAATATTGCAAAAAGTAAATTACCTAACGCAAATATAAAACAAGCTTTATATTATCGTTATTTATTAAGTTGGACAAAACCTGAAAAATAAAAGCAAATATTGAATTTATTTGTTTTTTTAAAAAATTATTGTTATAATAATGTTTATATAGGAAAAATTTATGGAAAAAAATGAAAAATTAAGGATTTTAAAAAATAATAGTTGTTTTTTTATGATGTCAGGAGCCCTTTTAATTGCATTTGTAATATGTTCACTTTTGGCAGTAAATCCATTTATAAATTTAATTTTATTTATATTTATGATTAAGTTTTTGACTACTGGTATTGTTGCTTATAAAAAAGATAAAAAATGTGAAATTCAAAGAAAAGAAATATTTGAATCTTTATCTTTTCCGGAAGAAGAAAACATTGAAGAACTTGAAGATTGTCTTGAAAAAAATAATGATTATACAAAAGTTGCAAGTAACTTTTTAGATTATTGTTCTGAAAAAAGGTGTTGCAATAATTACTCTGTAGATTTGCTTTATAAAATAGTTAATGAAATGCACAGAAGTGGTTATAATAATGATAGTATAGCAGAGTATTTAGTATCAATAATGTATGAAACAAAAGATGATAGAAAATTACCAGAAGATTTAAAATTAATAAAGAAATTAAAATAAAACAAATATTTAATTTTTAATTTATAATAAACATAAATTTTAGGAGGATATATGAAAAGTTTAAAAAAACAAATATGGTCTAGTGATTATTTTTCAAGTAATCTTA
Organism: uncultured Muribaculaceae bacterium; assembly: GCA_964396655.1. Taxonomy (GTDB): domain Bacteria; phylum Bacillota_I; class Bacilli_A; order RF39; family UBA660; genus CAYNFP01. Next base: position 92,094 of record CAYNFP010000002.1, read on the forward strand.
TGTTGTTCTGTGGTTTAGTGATGGCTATTTTGTCGTTAGCTTTTATTGGAAGTAATTTATTTGGAGGGCTTGCGGTTTTAGGTGCTTTTTTTAAAGTTTGTGGAGTTATAATAGCGTCTATCGTAGGAATTATACCGGGGATTTATTGTTTTTCCGAATTTATTAAAACAAGAAAAAAAATAAGTGCTTCTAATAAGATATTAGAAGAATTGGAAGAAGATTTTTGCTTAAAAGATTTCAGTTTGGAAGAATATCAATGTAAAGAATTAGAAAAAGAAAAAGATTTAAATCCATATTTTTTAATTGCTTTATGGTATGTGAATTTTTGCAACGAAAAAGGCTTGGATTATAAAGAAAGCATTGAAGTTACATATAATACTATTAATGGAATGCAAAGAGCAAGTTATACAGATGAAGAGATAGCGGAATATTTGATGACTACCATGGGTGAAGATAGAAATAATGAATTAAAAGAAAAAGAATTGAGAAAAGAATTAATATTAATAAGAGATATTAAATAAGCAAGTAAAAAATTATTTGCTTTTTTTATGTTATAATATTTTTATGAACAAAAAGAATTTTATTATAAAAATGATAATTGTATTTATATTGGCTGTTGGAGCGTGCTTTTTAGCATGGAAATTTATATATACAAAAATTCTAATGTATAATACTAAAAACAACTTAAAAGAGTTAGTTTCATTGATAGAAAATTATAAAGATGGAGAATATACATTAAAAAATAATATTTTATATAATGAAAAAAACATTATAAATAAGAACTTAAATATAAATGGATTAGCTTATTTATATAAAAATGAATATGGAATAAATGGTAAAATTCAATATAAAAACATCTGCATATACAAAGGAGTAAGTAATTTAAAATATATAAATTACAAAGGATTATGTAAAAATTTAAATATTAAACAAAGTGAAATTAAATTCAATCAAAATAATTCACAGGTCACAATTAAAGGTGATTTTGATTATTATTCAGTTAATAAAATTAACAGAGTTCCGGAAAAGTGGAATAGTTATAGTAATACCAATTTGATAATTGAATTACCTTATGTGGGGAATTTTTATATATGGACAAAAACCAAATATGGAGTGGTTTCTAATCCTATAAAGGTTGAGGTTATATGTTCTTTAAAAGAAGATGGTGAAATAAGCAATTCAACAATTTATTGCACTGGTTCAAAGTTAACTTTAAACGGATATTCTTGGCATGTAATTTCTGATATTAATGGTGAATTAAAATTGCTTTTGGATTCGGGTCAAATAGATTTAATGTCTCATTGTGATAATAAAATTAATGATAATTACTGCTATTACAAAAGTGATATTTTATATAAATCATATAAATGGAGTAATTCAGAAATTAATAATTATTTAAATAATGAATTTATAAAAAAATATGAAGGTTATGATTTAAAAGAATATAAAATTTGTGATCAAACTTCTGGCACTTCCGGATGCAAAGATGATGATGGATGTGCTGGATATTTAAAAGAAGAAGTAGATAGTGGTAATTATTCTTGCAGTAAATATACAAAATCTAAAGTAAGATTATTAACATACAATGAATATAATTATATTTTAAAAAACATATCTGATCATAAATGGTTATATGGTTCAAAATTAAAAGATTTTTGGTTAATGAATGGATATTCAAAAAAAGGCTTTTTAGCTTTTAAAATAAATATATTTGGTCAATGTTATTTGGATGAAAATACATCATCATTATTAGAAGTTAGACCAGTTATAACAATTTATAAATAAAAATAAAAGTTGCTTTTGGCAACTTTTATTCGATTTCAATTCTCTTTTTAGTTTCTTTTGTTTCAAGAACTGGAACAGTAACTTTTAAAACTCCGTCTTTAAATTCAGCTTTTATGTTTTCTTCATCAACGTTTCCAACATAAAATTGTCTTTTAACTTTACCGTAAGTTCTTTCTCTTCTGATGTACTTTTTATTTTTATCTTCTTTTTCATAATTTTTAGAAGCTTCGATAGTAAGGTAACCATCTTCACAATCAACAGTTATGTCGTTTTTATCAAATCCAGGAATATCCATTTCAACATGATATTTACCATCACTTTCGTAAATGTCACATTTCATACTTCCAAATTCTTTGTCGTCTTTGATAAAATCGTCAAGAAGATTGTCAAAATAAAATCTACTTGGTAAAAAACTCATTTGATATCCCTCCTTCATTATCAAATATATCACCAATTTTGGCACTTGTCAATAGAGATTGCTAATCATATTTTAAAAAATATTAATTATAATTTATAGTAAATAATATTTGACTTTATAGACTATAAATTGTATCATATCTGTGAAGAAAAAATGGTGGGATTTTATGAAAAAGAAAGAACTTTTTTTGAAAGAATTGGAAATACTTATAAAAGATGATGCTAAGAAAGATCAAATTTTAAATAAATACAATTCTATAATAACTAAAAAAATGAATAATGGAGAAAAGATTAATAATATCTTAGAAGAACTTGGCTCACCAGAAAATATTGCTAAAAAAGAATTAAAACTAAATATTTTAAATAAAATAAAATTATTTTTTAAAAGATTATTTGAAAATATCTTAAAATTTATAAAAAATATTTTTCATAAAAAAAATATAAAATATGAACCAAAAATAATAGAAAACAGTTCAAGCAAAAATAAATATTTTATTGTATATTTTATATTAGAGATTTTTCTATTTATTATAATGTTTTATGTATCAGTTTTATTTATGGCATCTTTATTTAGTGTTTTTGATGGAATTAAAATCTATGGCATAGTATTGATTTTATTATCTTTTGTTATTTTAGATATAATAGGTATTGATTTTTTAAATAAAAAAAGAAACAATGTTTGTTATAATTCAAAGAAATTTTTTAGATACATAATTATACTTATTTTATTTATTTCTATAGGTATAGCGTACACAACTTATAGTTATTTTAAAATTGATTACATAAATGTTCCAAATGACAAATATAGTTTAACATATAAAAAATTAGAATATAGGTTGCCAAAAAAAGGCAAAATGGATATATATTTTAATAGTTGGTATGATGTTTCATATTCTATTAATTATGATGAAGATTTTAAAAATAAAGTTAAAATAGAAATAAAATATAATGAAATATTTTACGATTTGATAACTCAAAATGATGAAGGAGACATTTATATATCTTTAGCATATGATGAAAGAGATAGATTAAGTATGTATTTAAATAACTTAAAAGAAAATAAGATATATAATGAAAAAGAACTTAGTAGATATTTAATAAAGATTTATATAAATGAAGAAGATTTAAATAAAATAGATATTCATAATTAGTGTTAAATGCCATGTAAAATTCACCATTGTTTGTAGAAACTTCAAAATAGTTACTATATAATATTGATGGAGGTACTATATGGAACTAAAAGGAAGTAAAACTGAAGCAAACTTATTGGCTGCATTTGCGGGAGAAAGCCAAGCAAGGAATAAATATGATTATTATGCTAGCAAAGCAAGAAAAGAAGGTTATGAACAAATAGCTGCAATTTTTGAAGAAACAGCAAGGAATGAAAAAGAACATGCAAAGCTATGGTTTAAAAGACTTCATGGTGGAGATATACCTGATACTGAAGCAAATTTATTAGACGCCGCAAATGGCGAAAATTATGAGTGGACTGAAATGTATAAAGGATTTTCCGAAACTGCCAAAGAAGAAGGTTTTAATGATCTGGCAAACTTATTTTTAAAAGTTGCTGGAGTAGAAAAAGAGCATGAAAAAAGATATTTGACTCTTTTATCAAAAGTAAAAGATAATTTAGTATTTATTGAAGATGAAGAAGTTATTTGGATTTGTAGAAATTGCGGGCATGTTTATAGAGCAAAAGAAGCTTTAGAAGTTTGTCCTGTATGTGCTCATTCAAAAGCATTTATGGAAAGAAGAGCAGAAAATTATTGAAATATAATAAAAAAACATTGAAAATCAATGTTTTTTTATGTGTTGTTGAACACATTTGCGAATATTTGTCCTTTAAGGACACTATTATATTATAATATTTGTATACAAAAGTAAATATTTAATTGACAAAAATATTTTCAAGCAATACAATCTTAATTGAGAGTGGAGTTTATGGGAAATACAGAAAAAGCAGAATATTTAAAAAAATTATTAAAAAAATATGAAAAAAGAGATTATTCTTTTCCAAAAGAACGTTTACCAAGAAAAGAAATAGAGGATTATACATTTTTATACAGAATGAATGAATTAACTAAAAAAAAGCTTTCTGAAATGATAGAATATTTAGAAACAGATAAAATACCTGAAGATGATTATAGTCAAATTATACGTATAAGAGATTTAGTTAAAGATCCGATAGTAATAGAAGTTGAAGCACAAATAATAGATGATCAAAAATTTCAACACAAAACGATTTCTTAAAAAATTGACAAGTTCAAATTAATATGTATAATATATAAAAAAAGGAGATTAAAAAAATGGAAACAATATCAAATTTAAAAACAAAAGAATTGACATTAGCAAATCCAAACAATCAATCAGCCATAAATGAAGAGGGTATAGATGGAACAGGATTTTTAATTGGGGGCACTATTTTTGTTCTTGCATTATTAATTGTTGCTTTTAATGGTGCAAAGCATATAAGAGATGGAGAATACAAACGTGAACATAGAAGAGAGAAAAACATATATATTACACCAGATGGAGGCCCATCTACCGAAAATAGGAAACCTCATCATGTGGTGGGAACTAGTTTTATAGAGGTCTCACAAGATGATTTGGCTTATGCAAGAGGACTTAAAAGGTAAATTTGAAATAAAAAAACTCTAATTAAATTAGAGTTTTATTTTTTCAATGGCGCCTGATATACGACTCGAACGTACGACCCAACGGTTAACAGCCGTTTGCTCTACCGACTGAGCTAATCAGGCACTTGCAAGTAGTATTATATTAAATGACGAGAGTTTTGTCAATCTTTTAATAAAAAACTTTTTACAAAAATCATTAAAAATGTTATAATTCTAATTAGTAGAAAAATAAAGAGGGAATTGTCATGGATAAAGATATTGAAGTATTAAATATAGAAGAACCAAATAATAAAAAAATCAGTATATTAGATACTTATGGAGAAAATTTAACTAGAAAAGAATATGTAACAAATCCCGCTATCGGAAGAGAAAAAGAAATTGAAGAAACAGTTTTGATTCTTTTAACACCAGAAAAAAGTGCTTTATTAGTAGGTAAACCCGGTATAGGTAAAACTGCTATAGTTGAAGGTTTAGGTTATAGAATGCAAAAAGGATTAATGCCTGATGCTATAAAATCTTTTGAATTAATAAAAATTAATATAACCAGTTTATTAGGTTCTAGTGTAAGTGAGGGTCAAAATGAAAACAGACTCCAATTATTGGTAGATGAATTAAAAGCTAAAAGAAATATAATTTTGTTTATAGATGAAGTGCATTTATTAGTAAGTAGAAATACAACTAATTTAAATGTTGACTTTGCTAATATGTTAAAACCTGGATTGGACCGCGGAGATATTAAAATGATAGGAGCTACAACAACCGAAGAATATGAAAGTTATATATTAAGAGATAGAGCTTTTTTAAGAAGATTCCAAAGAGTTGATGTGTTAGAACCAACTATGCAACAAACAGTTCAAATATTAATGGGAACATACCCTAAATTTGAAAAGAAAACAGGTGTTAAAATGAATTACACTGATTTTCAAAAAGAAAAGATGTTTAAATTTATAGTTAATATGACAGATGAATATAAAAGAGTATATGAAATAGGGAATAGATATCCTGATATAGCTTTAACAATACTAACTAATGCATTTTCTATGGCTTTGTTTGAAAATAAAAATGAATTAAAGTTAAAGCATTTATATAAAGCAATTTGTAGGACTAAATCTGTTTACGAAGATGCAAAAATAAAAGAGATTGAAGCGTTTAAAGAAGAATTTAAGGATTTAATAATAGAAGAAAATCTTGATTTAAATGATAAATAGAATTTAATATAAATTTAATATTTAATAATAAAAAATATTTATAAAACTAAAAAATATATATAAGAAATAAAAAGTAATTTTGATTATTTAATTTATAAAAATGCTCATTTGCGAGCGTTTTTTTTATATGATATTCTTTCTTACGAAGGAGTAATTATGGAAAAGATAATAGAAGTAAAAAATTTAACAAAAATTATAGGAAAAAGAAAAATATTGGATGATATATCATTTACTATAAACGAAGGAAGTATAACTGGGGTAGTAGGTAAAAATGGGGCGGGTAAGAGTACATTATTAAAAACAATCGTTGGTTTATATCATATTGATAAAGGAGAAATTATCATAAATAATTTTGATTTAAAAAAGAATTATGATAAAGCTATAGAGAGTATTGGTTGCTTAATTGAAGAACCTGCAATGTATGATTATTTAACTGGAGAAGAAAATTTAAATATATTTAGAATGATGTTAAAAAATGTTTCAGAAGAAAGAGTAAAAGAAATAGTTAAATTGGTTTCTCTTGAAGGAAGTATTTATAAAAAATTAAAAACTTATTCACTAGGCATGAAACAAAGGTTGGGTTTGGCAAATGCTCTGTTAAATGATCCCAAAATATTAATATTAGATGAACCAACTAACGGTCTTGATGCGCTAGGAATTATTGATTTAAGAAACTTTTTAAAATCATTAAAAAATATAACTATAATAATTTCATCTCATAATTTATCTGAAATAGAAAATATATGTAATGAAGTAATATTTATTGATAAAGGAAAAATAATTGGAACAAAAAAAGTAACTAATAAAAACAAAAAGTTTAAATTTTATGTTGATGATAATTTAAAAGCAAAAATAATTCTTTCTGAATATGAAATTGATAATAATTTAGAATTAGAAATATCAGAAAATGAAATTCCAAATATAAATCAAAAATTAGTAAACAATAATATTAAGGTTTTTAAAATATGTGAAAGTAAAGAAAATCTAGAAGAAGAATTTTTATCAATGATAAAGGAAAATAATAATGATTAACTTGATCAAGATAGAATTAATAAAACAATTTAAAAAAAGAAGTTTTAAAGTATTATTTATAATTATATTGATTGTAAGTTTTTTAAACAATTACTTAAATTATAAAAATTATGAATATAAGTCAAATGAAAATTATAATTATTTAGAATTATCAAATAAAAATGAAAAGTCAATTAATGAATACAATCATCTAATAAAAGATAATATTGACAAGCATAATTATTATAAAAAAAATAATATAGAAATGCATATAAAAGAGAAGTATATTTTAGAAACAAGTATTACTGTTATAGTATTTATGTCAATTATAATAGCTATTGTTAGTTCTGGAATATTATCAGATGAAATAAATAAAAAAAGTATAAAAGAATTAATAGCGAAACCATATAAAAGATATAAAATACTAACTTCTAAATTTATAAGTGTCTTTATTATTACATTCTTAATAGTATTTAATATAGTTTTAGTTTCTTTAATATCATCATCCTTTTTATTAAAAATAAATTGGATAAATGTAAAAGAAATAATAATATATAAATCTAAAATTATAGAGAGTCTTTATTTACTTAATTATTTTAAATTAGTTTTAATAAACTCCATACCTTTAATTTTCATTGGTATATCTTGTATATTTATGTCCACATTAATATCAAATTCAAAAATAATAAGTGGAATATCAATATTTTTTAGCTTGATGGGAACTTTAATTTTTCAATTATTTTTAAAATTTAATATAAATATTGTAGAGTATACATTTTTACCATATTTAGATTTAAGTATATATAAAAATATGTTAGATATTTATAAAATTAATATTGCATATAATGTTAATCTTAATTTAGTAAGTGGAATTGTAATTTTAACTATATATAGTATTATTTTTTATATAATAAGTATATTAATTTTTAATAAAAAAGATATTGTTAATTAGCAATATCTTTTATGATTTAATAAATCCTTCTAATATTTTATTTTCTGCATCTTTTTCATTTAATCCCAAAGTCATTAATTTTTTTATTTGATCTTTAGCGATTTTCCCTATTACTGCTTCATGAGACATTTCCGCTTCAGAACTATTAGCTATTATTTTTGGTGAAGAAGATACTTTTGCTTTATTCATTATAATAGCGTCACATGATATATGAGCAAAGCATTTATTATTTCCTTCAATATTTGAATAAAATTTTTGAACAGAATTATCTTTAGCAATAGATTTAGAGGATATATCAGAATTTGAATCCTTCCCATCTAAAATAACTTTAAATTTTGTTTCTATGGTTTCATTATCATTTGACATAAGTGTTTCTCTTATTTTTAAAGAACAAGAGTTATTAAGAGTTGCTTTTGTATTTCTTATAGCAGAGTCTATTCCGCTTATTTGAACTGTTTCCATTTCGAAACCAGAATTATCTTCTTGATTAATTATAGTGGTAGTATTTATATATTTATTATTTTCTTTGTCCCCCTCAGCATAATGTTTCTCTATATATTTTACTTTGCAATTTTTTTCTATATGAAAAGTATGAACCCCATTATGAACTGATTTTGTCTCACAATCATTATGAATTCCGCATCCAGCCACTATTGTAACATTTGAATTTTTACCAATGTAAAAATCATTATAAACTGTTTCTTCATAGTTAGTAACATTTATTATAACCGGTATATGAACAAATTCATCTGTTGTATTTTCTTTAATATTAATATCGATTCCTTGTTTATCTTTTTTTGTTTTAATTTTTATGTTATCAGTTTCATATCTGCTGATTGAATCTCCATTTTTTCTAATATTATGAGCTACATTATCACCAATTTTATAATCAGTTATTTTATTTAAAAGATTTTCATCCATTATAATTCACCTCTACAATTACTGCAGCAATTTTTAAATTTTAACTTCTTTAAAACTTTTCTCTTTTTTCCGTATTCTTTTATATTTCCATTTTCTAAAATCAAAATTTTATCTGCTATATCAAGTATCTTTTCTTGATGGGAAACAATAATCATACTTAAATCATTTTTACTTTTTATATTTTTTAAAGTATAAATTAAACTATCAAAGCTCCATAAATCAATTCCAGCTTCAGGTTCATCAAGCATTATACATTTACCTTTTTTTAATAAAGCAACAGCAAGTTCAATTCTTTTTAATTCTCCACCCGATAAAGAACTATCTATTTCTCTATCTATATAATCTCTAGCACATAATCCAACCCCACCTAAAGATTCTTTCATTTCTTGGTAAGTTGGGTAATTTTTATTAGCTATTAAAAGCAAATCAAATACAGTAATACCTTTAAATGTAATAGGAGTTTGAAATGTAAAAGTAAGACCTAAATCTGCTCTTTCATTTATTTTTAAATTTGTAATATCTTTTCCATCCAATAAAATCTTACCATTTGTGGGCTCTATTAAACCCATAATAATTTTTAAAAGAGTACTTTTGCCACTTCCATTTTGACCAGTTATAACCAAAATCTCTTTAAGATCTATATTAAGATTTATTTTATTTAAAATGATTTTATCTTTTATTTTATATTCTATATCTATTAATTCTAACATTTTATTCACCTGATAAAATTATATAATTTTTTTTAATTATAATAAAGTCTTTTATAAAAAAATAAGGTAAGAATTTTATTCCTTACCTTTAAAACTCCTACATCTTGTAATTGCCATAGCCATATCTTCTCTTTTGCTTATTTCATATAATTCATGAGCAGTTGGACAAGTTTTCATATTTTCACAATTTAAACAAAGACAATGTACTTTTCTCAATGTATCCATAATTGGATTAGTCCATACTTTAGCGCCAAAATGAGTTTCTAATTGAACCATAAAATTCAAATAATCAGATATGTCAGAAGAAAAATTATTAACTTTTAATAAAGTATATAAGTTCTTATATTTTTCTGGCAAATCCGTTTTCTTTAAACGTTCGAAATAAACGGGGTCTGATATTCTTTTGTTTTCTAAACACAAAATGAAAGGCCATTCAATATTATTCTCAAAAAAACCAATCACCACTCCTGGTTCGAATCCCGGATACGAGTAAAATTCTACATAGTCTCCAATTTTTAAATCATTATTATTTATTTCTTCCATAGTTAAAACCTCCTAAGATAAGTATATCACAAAATAGAAAAAGGATAAATCAATATCCTTTTTGTTTATAATATTCATGTAATTCTTTGAATCTATAAAAGTGAACTACTTCTCTTTGTCTTAAAAAGTTAAGAGGAGCTAATAAATCTGAATCTGTTGTTAAATCCATTAAATTTTCATAAGTTGCTCTTGCTTTTTCTTCTGCTGCCATATCTTCTTGAAGATCTACAATTGGGTCTCCGGTTGAAGCTATGTATGCAGTAGTAAATGGAACTCCATTTTGATCCATTGGGAATATTCCTTTTTTATGAGAAGTATACCAGCCACCAAGTCCCGCTTCTTTTAATTCCTCTATACTGGCCCCTTCTAATAATTGTTCTACCATTGTACTAATCATTTCCACATGCCCAAGTTCTTCACATCCGATATCTGTTAATAATGCTTTGCCTTTATCATCTGGCATTGTAAATCTTTGACACAAGTATCTTAAAGATGCACCAAGTTCTCCATCAGGGCCTCCTAATTGAGCAACTAAATTTTTTGCCATTTTTAAATCTTTTTTTCTAATATTTACAGGATACTCTAACATTTTTTCATATCTAAACATTTGAAGTACCTCCAATATTTCCCCATGGCCATGGGCTAGAAATCCAATCAAAGTAATCTTTACTTACATCACTTACACATAAAGGACTATATTCTTTGTTATAAATTTCTTTATATTTTTTCAGTTCATTTATATAAGATTTATATAATTCAACCATTTTTGTGTCATTTGGATATATATCCAAATATAAATTTAAATCTTTTGCGGCGAAAGAAAGTTCTTGAATTTTTAAAAGTAATTCTTCTCTTTTCCCTTTTACAACTACTTTATATTTATAATTTTTGTATGGGACATATAAATTTTGAAACATATTTCCATTATTGAAACCTTCAGTAGGTGAATATAAATTATTTGTTCTATAATTATTAATATTTATGTTAGCGTTATTAAATTTTATTTCATTGTACATATCGTGAGTTTTATAATTATTATTCTCTAAATTTATATATTCTTTATTTAATTCTGAATTATAATCAAAGTAATTGTTGTTTTCATCATAATACATTTTACCCTCCTAAACTATTTTATGAGGTATAAAAGTTTAGGTATAGTCAAAAGACTAAATAAAAAAATGTAAAATTTTACAAAAACTATTGTGCTAATATAATTGTATTTGATACAATAAATTAGGTGATAAATAAAATGTACAAAATAACAACTTATTCAGAAGATGAAACAATTGAATTGGCCGAAAATATTGAATCAGAGAAATTTCCTAATATGGTTATTTGTCTGGAAGGTGATTTAGGTAGTGGTAAAACCATTTTTACAAAAGGTTTTGCTTCTTCTATGGGAATAAAAGAGAATATAACATCTCCTACTTTTAGTATTATTAAAGAATATGAAGGTGAATGTAAATTATTTCATATGGATGTTTATAGGCTTTCTGATGTAAAAGAAGAATTGGGAATAGAAGAATATTTTAAGAAAAAAGGAGTCACTATTATTGAGTGGTCTGATTTAATACCTGACTTACTTCCAAAGAATAGATTAGAAATAAAAATAAAAGTTATAGATGAAAATACAAGAGTATTTTTAATAGAGCCATATGGCGAAAAATATATAGATTTATGTGAAAGAGTATTATAAAGTGTGTTTTACACTTTTTTTGTAAAATAAATTTTTAAAATTAAAATATATGATAAATATATGATATTCTTAAAATAGAGAGGGATTTTTAAATATGGAAAATAAAACAAATAAAATAAAATATTTAATAATTGGCGGTTTAGTTTTAATTATTTTATTGACTGGAGGGTATTTTGGTTATCAATATGTAAATTCTAAACTTAATGCTAAAGAATGTAAAAAATGTGAAGTATGTGAAAAAAAGGATTCAGAAATTTATTCGGTAATAGGTCTTTTAAATGAATTCACAGACACAAGTATTATGCCTGAGTCAAAAACTTACATACAACTTGATGATAATTATAATCTTGTTTTAGGAGAATACAAAAATGGTTCTGATGAAACGGGTGGTCTTAATGAATTTGGATGTATTTCTAGTGATAAGTCTAGCAATTGTTTAATAGTACAACAATATGAAATTGTCGAGGCTGGGGAAGATTCATATGTTTTAATTTTTGATTCAAATACTACAAATATTTATAAAATAAAATTAAGTGATTATCTTTCTGCTGAAAAAAAATCCAACTATAATGCAGAAGTTTACAACAATAAAAAAGTAGCTAAATTTGAAATGATAGATTCTTGCACTTATGATTTGGAAGGTAATGATGGATATTGGTGTGATGAATTAGGAACATTAAAAATTACTTATTCAGATGGAACAATAGAAAATATTGATGGAATTTTAGAATTTTGATTTTCTAATAAATTCAATTAAATTTAATTAAATAAAAAAAGTGCCTTAATGCACTTTTTTTAATTTTATGGTATACTACATATGAAAAAAAGGAGGTATTTATGTATACATTGTTTTTAGATACTCATGGTGAATTAATTACTATATCTTTTATAAATGAAAGTGATGTTTTTACTAAGACTAAATTAAGTGAATATTCTCACGCTACCGAAGTGTTACCTCTTTTAAATGAAATGCTAAAAGAAAAAAATATTACTTTAAAAGATTTTAATAGAATAATAGTTGTAAATGGTCCGGGAAGTTTTACTGGAATAAGAATAGGGCTTACTATAGCTAAAACAATTGCGTATGCATTAAATATTCAAATATATATAGTAAGTAGTTTGAAAGCATATTTAATATCAAGTGATGAAGAAGGTATTTGTGTTATAGAGGATCCTAAAGGTTATTATGTGGGTTTTGAAGATAAAGAAATATATACAGATTTTTTAGAGGAATATAATAATTATAAAATAATTGAAAATAAATTAGATATTTTAAAAATAGTTGAGTTTTTTAAAGATAAAAAACCTTTAAATGTTCATGGAATAAAAGCCAATTATGTTAAAGTTATAGAGGTTTTAAAATGATAAAAGAAGAAAAAATTAATGAATTTGATTTTAAATATTACATTGATGGTATTGGATATGTTATTGCAAGAAAATTGTATGAAAATTTAGATATAACAGATGTTTTTATTAATGAAGAATATAGAAGACAAGGGTATGCTATTAAAATATTGAGTTATATAATTGAAAATAATTCAAACTATAAAATTATGTTAGAAGTTAACGAAGAAAATATTCCAGCAATTAAGTTATATGAAAAATTAGGATTTAAAAAAATAAGTGAGAGAAAAAATTATTATGACGGGACTAAAACCGCTTATATTATGGAGAGATCTATAAAAGATATTTATATATTAGCAATTGAATCATCTTGTGATGAAACAAGTGTAAGTATAGTAAAAAACGGTAATACTGATATAAGTACAATTATTAATTCTCAAATAGATATTCATAAAAATTATGGTGGAGTTGTACCTGAAATTGCATCTAGAAAGCATATGGAAAATATTACAATAGTGTTGGATGAATGTTTAAATAAAGCAAATATGAAGCTTGAAGATATAGATGCCTTTGCAGCTACTTATTCACCAGGATTAACCGGAAGTCTTTTAGTTGGATTAGAATGCGCTAAGACATTATCTTTGATTTATGATAAACCATTTATAAAAGTAAATCATATGCTTGGTCATATATTTGCCAATAACATAAATAATAAATTAGATTATCCACTTATAGCGTTAGTAATAAGTGGGGGACACACAGATTTAATGCTTATGAATAATGAATATGATTATAAATATTTGGGTAGAACTTTGGATGACGCTATTGGAGAATGCTATGATAAAGTAGCTAAAATACTCGGACTTGAATATCCAGGAGGACCTAATGTTGAAAGATTAGCTTACTTAGGTAAAAATAGTTATAAAATGCCAAAAATATTAAATGATGAAAGTTATAATTTTAGTTATAGCGGAATTAAGAGTCATGTTAATAATTTAGTTCATAACGAAATGCAAAGAGGAAATGAAGTAAACAAAGAAGATTTATGTTGCTCTTTTCAAAAAGCAGTTACATCATTATTAATTACAAAAACTAAAAAAGCTTTATTAGATTATAATATTAAAAATTTAATAGTAGCAGGTGGTGTTGCAAGTAATTCATATATAAGAAATGAATTAATTAAAATGGCAGAAGAAAATAATGTTAAAATTAATATTCCGGATAAAAAATATTGTACAGATAATGCTACTATGATAGGTTCTGTGGCGTATTTTCAATATATTAAAAAAGATTTTTCTGAGTTAAATACAAATGCCGTAAGTAATGATTCTATTTAATATTATTGAAATAACATACATTTTATTATAAAATTAATATAAGGAGTAAGTTATGAAAAAATTACTAGAGAAAATAAGTAAAAATAAAAGTTTTATAATACCTTGGTTAATTTTGGGATTTTCAATAATTATTTTTGGCTCTGGGTTAACTTATGCATATTTTGATTTTGTTTTAAATTCTCAAGAAGAGTCATCATTAAAAGTAACAGGAACAGATTTTGATTTATCTTTATATGGAACTCCAGTGGAATTTCAAGATATATATCCAATATATGATGAATATATAGAAGATCAATCTCAAGAGTTCACTTTTAGTATTGAAAATAATAGTAGAAGATTGGCTTCTTGTTACAGTTTATCAATTACTATAAATAATATATCTGATGGACTTAAAAGTAGTGATCTCAAATGGAAGTTAATTAATGCTACAACTGGGGGAACAGTTGCTACTGGGGACTTTTCTACAGCAGGGACTTCAGAGATTGGATTACTAGATAATACAAGCATTTCTGCTCATACTACTGATAGTTATAAACTTCAAATTTGGTTATCTTATAGTTCTACAACAAACCAAAATGATATGCAAAGCACTTACTTTTATGGAAATATAAAATTAGTTGGTTCTTCTGCATCATGCCAACAAAGAACAAATGCGAAACTTGACAACGTAAGATATATAAAAAGTTGTGTTAATGGTAGCACGCTTTCGGTAAATAATCACTGGGTAGAACTTCAAGCTATATATAACGGAACTAATGTTGCATATGGTAAAACTCCAACTGGGACAACTTCTGAAAATCCAACATATCCTTATAGCAGAATAACTGACGGAGATACAACAACGACAAATTATGCTCAAGCTGGAACCAGTGGTTTCCAATGCATAACAATAGATTTAACACAAAGTTATGACTTAGATGAAATAGCGCTTTGGAGATATTATGGAGACGCAAGAACTTATTATAGCAACAACACTTATGTATCGAGTGATAATAGTACTTGGATACCGGTATTAGTAGACTCAACTGCAGAATCAAGTCAAGGTAAGAAAGTAACTGCTTATGATACTAATGCAACTATAACACCAATATATAGATTAAGTAATTTAGTACTTAATGGTAGTTTTGAGAATGGTGGTACAAATTGGAATCTTAGTGCAAATGTAGCGGCATCTTCAGTTCAAAAGAAATTTGGAAGTTATGCGATTAGAAACTATCAAGGAGCCGCATGGAGCGCCGCATATAGTGGAAGCTATATAACTGCATATGCAAATCATAAATATTATGTAAGTGCTTGGTCTTATACAGTAAATAAGGGTAATGGTACATGTCGAAATTATTATGATATTTATTATAGTAGTGCAGATCATTGGGTTAATTTTCAAAATCAAGCTAATTTGAGTTTATGGGAAAGAGGTAGTGCTTTATTTACAGTTCCTTCTGTTAGTACTCCCACTTTAGCATTAGCTTTAGCGGATACGGATTCTTCTAATGCAACACAAGATTGTTATGCTGATGGTGGAATTCTAATAGATTTAACAGCAACGTTTGGTTCGGGTAATGAACCAACTCAAACCTGGTGTGATGCAAATTTAGATTATTTTGATGGTAGTCAAAATATGTATTTAACGCCATAAATAAGGAAAATTAATAAATAAAAAATAAAACTTTAAAAGTTTATTTTTTTATTATATATTTCATTATTATAAATGAAAATGGTATTGCTAATAAGCTTGTTATAAATCCTGAATAACTTTTTGAAATATTTAAAACTTCTACTAAAAATGTGAGTCCTAATGTTTGAAATAAAAATGTTGGAATTCCACTTATAGGAAATAAAAAGTATTTTTTAAGTGTTGGTTTAACTTTAAAGTTAAATATGGTATTCATGAAAAATGAACATGTCATACTTATTAAATAAGCTAATATACTTGCTATAATATAGTTAATAAATTTTATTCCAATAAGATAATATTCGTTATATATTAAAGTATTTATTAATCCTATTATTACAAATAATATAAAATTCTTTGTTAAAAAAGTTTTTTTAAATTTATAATAAATTTTCATCAAAGCCAATTCTTTCTTTTTCTATGTATATAGGCCTATTTTTAGTTTCTATATATGTTTTACCTAAATACTCTCCTAATATACCAATGCATAATAGTTGTATTCCTCCAATGAGCAAGATTAATGACACTATTGAGGCATAACCAGGTACGTCTTTTCCTAAAATTAATGTTTTTATAATGATATATATAAAATATAAGAAGGCAGATATGCTTGTTATTGTTCCAAAATAAATTGATATTTTTAATGGAGCAACCGAGAAATTTATAAATCCATCAATAGCGTAACTAAATAAAGTAAAAAAATTAAATTTCGATTTTCCATTTTTTCTTGGCTTTACATTATATTCCATATACAAAGTATTAAACCCAATCCAAGAAAATATTCCTTTTGAAAATCTGTTTTTTTCGTCCAAATAAATAATCTTTTCTGTCACTGTTTTTTTAAACATTCTAAAATCAGATGCTCCATCTACAAATTTTGTTTTTGATATTTTATTCATGATTTTATAAAATAATTTTTGAAAAAATCTGTTTTTTGTTTGTTTTTGAGTCATACAAACAATATCATAATAATTATCTGATTCTAATTTTTTTAACATATCTAATATATATTTTGGATCTTGTTGTAAATCAGCATCTATTATAACTGTATATTCAGAATTTGAATTTTTAATCCCAGCATATAAAGCGGCATCTTTTCCAAAATTTCTTGAAAAGTTTATAATTCTAATTCTTTCTTTATCATTATTATAAATGTTTTTTAATATTTCTAATGATTTATCAATGCTCCCATCATTTATAAATATCAATTTATAGTCAATTTCTTTTAATGTATTTGAAATTTCATTATAAAATTCCATTATAGATTCTTCTTCATTATAAATTGGTATTATTACATTTAACTTCATATTTTACCTCTACTTTTATTTTATCATTTTTTATTTATTAAAAAAAGATTATATTTATTTAATTCTAAAAGCTGTCCAATTTAAATAAAATTTTATGGGTGATATACTATTAATAATCAAAAAGGTTTAAATGATAAAGAAGTAATAGAATCCAGAAAAAAATATGGAAGCAATTTATTAACAAATAAAAAAAAGAACTCTTTTTTTACTCTTTTTATTGAATCATTAAATGATCCTATAATAAAAATATTATTAATTGCACTTGCTATCAAAGTTTTATTTTTATTTAAAGAATCTAATATATATGAAACCATAGGTATAGTATTAGCTATTTTTTTAGCATCTTTTATTTCTACGATTTCTGAATATGGAAGTGAAAAAGCATTTCAAAGACTTCAGGAAGAAGCTTCTAAAATAAAATGTAAAGTAAAAAGAAATTCCAAAAAAATAGAATTAAATATAGAAGAAATAGTTGTAGGTGATGTTATTTTTTTAACTTCGGGAGATAAAGTACCTGCAGATGGGGTAGTTATTAAAGGAAGTGTTACAGTTGATGAATCATCTCTTACGGGTGAAACCAAAGAAAAGAATAAAGAATCAAAAGAATTTTTATACATGGGTTCTGTAGTAACATCAAAAAATTGTGCTATGGAAGTTGTTAATGTTGGAGATAAAACATATTATGGAGAAATTGCATCAGCTGTTCAAGATTTTGCACCAGAAAGTCCTTTAAAACTTAAACTTAGGGACTTAGCAAAAGTAATTAGTAGAATAGGCTATATAAGTTCGATTTTGGTTTTAATATCTTATTTATTTAATGTTATTGTAATAAAAAATGATTTTAATATTGTAAAAATAACTAATTTTGTTACGAATCTAGAATTAATATTACCTCATTTATTTTATGCTTTAACAGTAACGGTAACTATTATTATAGTTGCTGTACCCGAAGGGCTTCCAATGATGATAACATTAGTTTTATCTTCAAATATGAAAAGAATGTTAAAAAATAATGTTTTAGTTAGAAAGTTAGTTGGAATAGAAACTGCTGGAAGTTTAAATATTCTTTTTACAGATAAAACCGGAACTTTAACAGAGGGTAAATTAAAAGTTATAGGTGTTTCTAATTATGAAGATAATTATTATACAAATATTAAAGATATAAAAAATTCGAAACTAAAAGAATTAATATCTATATCTTTATATTACAATAATGAAAGTGAATTTGAAGATGAAAATATTATAGGGGGTAATACTACTGATAAAGCTATTTTAGAATTTGTTGGAAATATTGATTATAAATATAATATTAAAAATAAAGTTTTTTTTGATAGCAAAATAAAATATTCTTCTGTTACTTTAGATTATAATAATGAAACTGTATTTCTCAAAGGGGCTTATGAAATATTAATAAAGAAGTGTGCTTCCTATTATGATAAAGAAGGTAATTTAAAAAAATTAAATGATAAAAATAAGATTATTGAAAATTTAAATAAAGTTGCTGAAAATGGTATTAGAATACTTGCTATTTGTACTGCTAAAAATGAAGAGTTATCTTTATTGTCGTTGATTTATTTAAAAGATAATGTTAGGAAAGAAGCTCACAAAGGAATTGAACTTGTAAATAATGCAAATATTCAAACAATAATGATAACTGGAGATGCCAAGGAAACTGCTTTAGGTGTTGCTAAAGAATTAAAAATGTTAGATACAGATAGCATTGTTTTGACCAGTGAAGAATTAAATACAATGTCAGATGAAGAAATAAAGAAAATAATACCAAAATTAAAAGTTGTTGCAAGGAGTTTGCCAAATGATAAGAATAGGTTAGTTAAACTTAGTCAAGAATTAGGGTTAATAACTGGTATGACAGGAGATGGAGTTAATGATGCACCCGCATTAAAGAAGGCCGATGTTGGTTTTGCAATGGGCAGTGGAAGCGAGGTTGCAAAAGAAGTTTCTGATATAATAATTTTAGATAATAATTTTTTATCAATATCATCTGCAATATTGTTTGGAAGAACAGTTTTTAAAAGTATTAGAAAGTTTATTATATTTCAATTAACAATAAATTTTTGTGCAGTATTTTTAAGTATTATTGGCCCATATTTTGGAATATTATCTCCAATAACGGTAATTCAAATGTTATGGGTCAATATGGTTATGGACACTTTAGCTGGTTTGGCTTTTTCTTTTGAACCCCCTTTAGTTGAATATATGAAAGAAAAACCAAAATCTAAAAAAGATCACATAATTAATAAATACATGATAAATCAAATTGTTTGGGATGGTTTATATTGTTCAATGCTTTGTATATTATTTTTAAAATTGCCTTTAATTGGTAAATTATTTAGAATAGGAAGTAATGATAAATATTTAATGACAGCTTTCTTTGGTTTATTTATTTTTTTATCAATATTTAATTTATTCAATGTGAGAACTCATAGAATTAATATATTTGCAAATATATTAAGAAATAAAATCTTTTTAATAGTTATATCGTTAATAGCTACTGTTCAAATAATTTTAATATATTTTGGAGGCGAAATTTTTAGAACAACTGGATTAACATTTTTAGAATTTCAAATAATGATTGTAATATCTTTTAGTGTAATACCTGTTGATATTATAAGAAAGTTAATATTAAGATCAAAGGGTAATAAAACTGGAGTATAAAAAAAATCTAATTATTTTTAGATTTCTTAATTTATTTTCCATAATATTTAGAAATGTTTTTATGATTAAGTCTTAATGTGTACTCTGGTTTAATTAATGGCTTGCCTTTTGAATTTTCAGCAGCAGAATATGATCTTTCAAATGTACAAAATATTTCATTGGATCTCAATAGTTGTTTTGGTGTTGGATGGTGAAATTGCTCATTGATTTCTATTAGTAATTTTATTAAATCTTCATATAATTCGGGATCCACATTTTGTATATCATGAAGAAATGGATGCCCTGTGTACATAAGAAGGGCTGATCCATTATGTATGGTGGAAGGTCCGCCCTTACCTTTTAATCCCGGCACTCTTAAATGGTGATAAGTAAATTTGTTTGTTTTGGAAGTTTTAATATTACAAAATCTTTCTCTAGTTATTATAAATCCAAGTTGATCATAAAGTTTTAATTCCCAAACTCTTCTAATTTCTTTTAATACTTCTGCTTGGCTAATATGTTCTCTTCCTTTTCTTTCTCTAAGTTCTAAATCTAGTGCATTGTAAAAATTGAATTCTGTATATTGTTGAGCTTCTTCATATGACATTGGAATATCACCGTACATATCAAAACCCTCCTCTATTTTCAATATATCACAAAAAAATAAAAAATAAAGACCTTTATTAAATTTTTTTATCATTGTATAATAATAGTATAAAAGTAAGGTGAAAAAAATGGATAGAATAAATGAATTAGTTGAACTTCTAAATAAATATAATTATGAATATTATGCTTTGGATAAACCTAGTGTTACCGATGCAGAATATGATAGATTAATGCAGGAACTTATTAAGTTAGAAGAAAAGTATCCTCAATATAAAAGAGAAGATTCTCCTACTAGTAGAGTTGGAGGAATTGTAATTAATGAATTTGAGAATGTTACTCATGAAGTTCCTATGCTTAGTTTAGGAAATGTTTTTAATGAAGAAGAAATTGAAGATTTTGATACTAAAGTAAGAAAAATAGTTAAAAATCCAGAATATGTTTGTGAATTAAAAATAGATGGACTTGCTGTTTCAATTGAATATAAAAATGGTATTTTATATAAGGGAGCCACAAGAGGAGATGGAGTTGTAGGAGAAGATATAACTCATAATGTTAAAACAATTTCTTCAATTCCGCTAAAATTAAATAAAAATATTGACATAACAATACGTGGTGAGATTTTTATGAGTAAGAAAAGTTTTGAAGGTTTAAATAAACTTAGGAGTAAAGAAGGATTGGAATTATTTCAAAATCCAAGAAATGCAGCTGCTGGTAGTGTTAGACAATTAGATTCTAAAGTGACTTCAAGTAGAAAACTTGATAACTTTATGTATCATTATCCCTTAACTAAATTTAAAACTCATTATGAAAGTTTAGAATATATGAAAGAACTAGGATTTAAAGTAAATCCCAATATAAAATTATGTAAAAATGTTAATGAAGTAAAAAAATATGTAGAAGAATGGACTATAAAAAGACCTACTTTACCATATGAAATAGATGGTATTGTAATAAAAGTAAATGATATAAATGAACAAAAAGAACTGGGATATACCGCTAAAGTTCCTAAATGGGCTACAGCATATAAGTTTCCTCCAGAAGAAGTTGTAACCAAATTAAAAGATATAATTTTTACTGTTGGAAGAACTGGATCAATTACTCCTAATGCAGTTTTAGAGCCTGTTAAAGTTCAAGGTAGTACAATATCAAGAGCAACTCTTCATAATGAAGATTTTGTAATAAAAAAAGATATAAGAATTGGAGATTATGTTTTTATTAGAAAAGCTGGAGATGTTATACCGGAAGTTGTAAAAGTTGATTATACAAGGAGAAAAGATACTAAAGATTTTAAAATGATTAAGAAATGTCCAATATGTGGAAGTGATTTAGTAAGAAAAGATGAATTCATTGATGTTTTTTGTCCAAATGATAAATGCCCTGCTAGAAATATAGAAAGTCTTATACATTTTGTTAGCAGAGATGCTATGGATATTGAGGGTTTAGGAGAAAGAATTATAGAAGATTTTTATAATTTAGGATACATTAAAACCTTTAAAGATATATATAATTTAAAAGATATCAAAGAAGAGTTAATTTTGTTAGAAGGCTTTGGAAATAAAAGCGTAAATAACTTATTAGAAAGCATAGAACATAGCAAAAAAGAGTCTTTAGAAAGATTAGTGTACGGAATAGGTATAAATGGAATAGGTTCTAAAACAGCTAAAATTCTTTGTAAATATTATAAAACTATGGATAATTTGAAAAATGCTAAATATGAAGAATTAAAAAGCATTTATGATATTGGTGATATACTTGCTAATAATATAGTTAGTTATTTTGAAGATGAGAAAAATCTAGAAGAAATAAAACGCTTAGAAAAAGCTGGAATTAATATGCTATATTTAGATACCATCCAAAATATAGATGAAAATATAGTCGGTAAAAAATTTGTAATAACTGGATCTTTTGAAAATTATACAAGAGAAGAAATTAAAAAAGTTATAGAATCAAAAGGTGGAAACGTAATTGATTCTGTATCTAAAAAAACAGATGTTGTTATAGTGGGAGAAAATCCAGGAAGTAAATACGATAAAGCACAAGAATATAAAATAACAATTTGGAGATTAGAGGATTTAAAAAGCAATTTAAATATATAAAATACAATATAGAAAATTTATACTTTTTATAGTATAATGTAATAACTGGAGGAATTATGAAAAAAATAAAATTAAAAAACAACAAAGTACTTTTATTACTAGGCTTAATTTTAGTTGTTTGTTTTATATTAATAGTAATAGCGCTTTTTAAATATTTTTATGGTGCTAATAATAATTCTAAATATGGAGATAGACTAGAAAATATAAGTAAATATAAATTAGATAATGATTTAGAAAGTGAGATAGAGAGCCTTTATACTGAAAATGAAGTTGATTCTATCAATTTAAAAACAAGCGGAAGAATAATATATTTGACTCTTAATTTAAGTAATGTAATCTTAAAAGAAAATGCAAAAACTTTAGCTTTAAAAGCGTTGGATAAATTTACTGATAAACAAAAAAATTATTATGACATACAATTTATAGTAAAATGCAGTAAAGAAGAAAATTCTTCTGCAGAAAATGATTTATATCCTATAATGGGTTATAAAAATTCTAAATCAGCTGTTGTGGTTTGGACAAGAAATTAGGTGTTTATGAAAAAAAATAAAAAGAAGAAATTATTATATTTATTAATAATTGGTCTAGTTTTAATTTTAGTGGCAGGATATGGAATATTTTATTTTGTAAAAAATAATAACAGTTACACGCATTCTGAAAAAAAATGGATAAGTGAAAATGTAAATAATGTTGTTGATATTTATATACAAAGTGATTTACCTGTATTTTCATACAATGGCTCAGGTGTTTTTTATGATTATTTAACAGCTTTAGAAAAAGATACAAATATATCATTTAACATAATTTATGAGAATAACACTAATTATTCAATGACTTTAAATAGTGAAGAAAATAATTCTATAACTTTTTATAAAGATCATTATGTAATTATTTCAAGAGAAAAAAAGAATATTTCATCTATTGACTCAATAAATAATTTATCAGTAGGTATATTAAATAGTGATTTAGATACAGTTAAACAATATTTAAGTGATTATAGTAATATTATATATAATGGTTATGCATCATTCTCTGATTTAAAAGTTGGTTTGGCTTCCGAGGATGTTGATGTAGCTATAGTTCCTTTATATTCAGCAATGAATGATATTTTAAGTGAAAGTTATATTATTGATTATCATATTGATGGGTTTAATGCTTATTACAGCTTGAATTTATCTGCTAATAATAAAGATCTTAATGGTATAATGGAGAAGTTTTATGCTAGATGGAGTGAAAAATCCGAAGAAAAGAGAAATGAACATTTAGTAAATTTATATTACAAAACAAAAAATTATACTGAAATTGAAAAAAACGAAATTATTAACGATGATTTTAGAGTTGGATATATAAATAATTTACCATTTGAAGGTGCAATAAATAACTTATTTAGCGGGTTATCTAGTGCATATTTAACTGGTTTCTCCGAATTAACAGGAGCAACTTATAAATATATTCAATATAAGTCTATTGATGATTTAGTTATTGCTTTAAATCAAAATAAAATCGATATAGTTGCTAATTATTATTCTTTAGGAGCTAATAATTATATTAATTCAACTTCCTTTAATACAAGTGATTATGTTGTTTTAACTCATGCGGATAATTCAAAAACATTAGAAACTTTAAGTACTTTGGCAGATTCTACAGTTGTTATGTTATCTAGAATGAATTTAACAAAAGTAATGAAATCAAAAGAATTATTTGATGTAAAAGAATATTTAACTGCAAAAGAATTATTCAAAAATATAGATAAAGATTCAATAATAATAGTAGATAAAGATTTTTATGAATATTACAAAAACAAACAATTTAAAAATTATGTTGTAAAATATGCTGATAGTATTAATGTTTCAAATAACTTTTTATTAAAAAGCAAAAATACTTCATTTAATAAATTATTTAACTTCTATATTACATTAAAAAGTGATAATGAAATGAGAAGTATAAGCACTCAGAAATTATATAGTGATGCTAGAAATAATATTATATTAAGTTTTATATTAAGAAATATTATTTACATATTATTATTTTTAGGATTAGTTGGATTTATTTTATATAAATTAGCTCATAAAATAAGATTAAGTAAAAAGATCAAGAAAGAAGATAAGCTTTTATATATAGATGTTATGACAAATTTAAAAAATAGGAATTATTTAAATGATAACATTGATTATTGGTCAGAAAATAAAATATATCCACAAACTATTTTAATTGTAGATTTAAATAAAGTTAAAATTTTAAATGATCAATATGGTCATGAAGAAGGAGATAAGCAAATAAAATCTGCTGCTAATGCATTAATTAAAACTCAAAGAGAAAACTCAGAAATTATGAGAACTAATGGAAATGAATTTATGATATATTTAGTTGGTTATGATGAAAAGGCTATTTTATCTTATATTCATAAATTAACTAGAGAATTAAATAGTTCACTGCCTTATAAAGAATATGGAGTTGCTCTTGGTTATTCAATGATTAATAATGATTTAAGTACAATTGATGATGCAATTAATGAAGCTTTGATAATGATGAGAAAAAATAAGGAAGTAACTAGTGAAAAATAAATTTTGTAAGTTTTGGAATGAATTTTTAGATATAATAAGTAGAAGAGAAATGAGTATTTTGCCTGCTCATTTAGCTTATTATTTCCTAATATCCATAATACCAGCATTTACATTGTTTTTTTTCATAGCTGGATCTTTTAACTTATCAACTCATACAATATCTGATTTTATGACTTCGGTATTTTCTGAGAATGTTACTAATATGATTTTAAATAGCATCACTAAAACCTCCCTAAGTTTTAGTAATATATCTTTTATATTAATATCATTTTTTGTTACAAGTAATGGAGCTAAATCTATAATTGTTGCTTCAAATACAATATTTAATATACAATCAACCAATATTGTTAAGAGAAGAATCAAAGCATTTATGATTACTATATTCTTAATTTTACTATTAACATTTATCTTAGTAGTTCCTTTATTTGGTAATTCTATTTTAAAATTATTTGCTCTTATTGGAATTGATAATGAAATAGTAAATGTTATTAATGTAATTTATCCGATATTAAAATGGCCGTTAACTTTATTTATAGTTTTCTTATTTATAAAAATAATATATACAATGGCTCCCGATGAAAAAGTTCCTAGCTCTTTTGTAAATAGAGGAACATTATTTACAACATTGGGTTGGTCAATTATTACTGGATGTTATTCATTCTATATAAATAATATAGCTAATTATAGTAGACTTTATGGAGCACTTGCAAATATAGTTATACTTATGTTATGGTTTTGGCTTCTTTCATATGTTTTTGTTATTGGACTAGTTTTAAATTATAAATCAGTAGAAGAAGAAAATGAAAAAACCAATACAATAAAATTAAAAGAAATTCAAGAGAAGGTGAAAAATAGTCAGAATACAAAATTGAAAAATTAATAATTATTTGATATAATTTATAAATTGGAAGGAAAAAGAATGAGAAGTAAAATTGATAAAATTTTTCAGTATGCAAAAAAAAATTATAGAGTAATTGAACTTAAATTCAAAAAATATTTTTCAACTAATATTTTGTTTTTATCATATGTTATTTTATCAATATTAATAGGGGTAAATTTAAGAGCTTATACAGTTGGTTTAACTCTTTCTATAAAACCAGTTATAAGTGATCTTATGGTTGCTGTAATAATAGGTTCTTTTGGTTATTTTTTCAAACCTAAAAATCAATTTAAATACTTTTTAATAATTATATGTTTGTTTACATTTTTGGGTGTTGGTAATAGTATATATTACACTTGGTATAAATCTTTTTTATCAATAAGTTTAATAGATTCTCTTAAAATGGTTGGTGAAGTCAAATCTTCTTTGTTTGATAAATTACAATTTATTGATATTGCGTTTCTTATATATCCAATAATTTTAGTAATTATTCATAAGAATTTAAATAAAAGAAAATATTATTTTGAAGTAGAAAAAGTAGCAAAGGGCAAGAAAATGTTTTTAAAAACAGTAATAGGTGGATTTATTATATTGTTTTTAATGGTTATTTCTTTAAGCGCTACTGATATGAGCAGAATAGTAAAACAATGGAATAGAGAATATATAGTTCAAAGATTTGGAATTTATACGTATACATTTAATGATTTAATCCAATCTTTAGAACCTAAATTAAATACTTTATTTGGATATGATGAAGCTGCTCGCGAATTTAGAGAATTTTATAAAGAAGAAATAAAAAATAGGAATTTTACTACTAATAAATATACAAATGTGTTTGAGGGTAAAAATTTATTAGTAATACATGCTGAAAGCATTCAAACATTTTTAATAGGTTTAAAAATAAACGGTCAAGAAATAACACCGAATTTAAACAAATTATCTAAATCAAGTTTATATTTTTCTAGATTTTATCCTCAAATAGGTACTGGAACAAGTTCTGATACAGAATTTACTTTTGAAACTGGACTAATGCCTTCAACAAGTGGTATAGCTTTTGTAAGTTATTTTGATAGGAAATATGAGGGATTAGCGTCTATTCTTGATCAAAAAGGGTATTATACTTTTAGTATGCACGCCAATAACGGAGACTATTGGAATAGAAATACTATGTATAAAAATCTTGGATATCAAAAATTTTATTCTCAAAATTCATTTGAGGTAACTGAAGAAAACACTATAGGATTAGGACTTTCTGATAAAGAATTTTTTAAACAAATTATTCCGATATTAAAAGATATAAAAATAAATAAAGAGCCATATTATGGAAAGATAATAACTCTTACAAATCACTCACCATTTAGTGAAGTTGATAAATATGATCCTTTAGATTTGACTATGCAATATACTTATGAAGATGACAATGGAATAAATCAAACTGGTGTATCGAATTATCTTGAAGGAACAGAAATGGGAAATTACTTAAAATCTGCTCATTATGCTGATGCAGCTTTAGGAGAATTATTTAATTCTTTAGAAGAAAATGGATTATTAGAAAATACAGTTATTTTACTTTACGGAGATCATGAAGCAAAAATATCAAAGAGTCAATTTGATTTACTATATAATTATGATCCATTAACAAATGGAGTAAAAGATGAAAATGCTGAAGGATATATAAGTTTAGAAAATTATAAATATGATTTATTAAGAAATACTCCTCTTATGATATGGGCTCCTGGAACAAAATATGTTAAACAGATAAATGATGTTGTTGGTATGTACGATTTACTTCCAACTTTAGCAAATATGTTTAATTTTAAATATACTTATGCAATGGGGCATGATATTTTCAGTAAGAATGAAAATATAGTAATATTTCCTAATGGAAATTTCATGACCGAAAAAGTATATTATAATAGTTTAAAGGGAGATTACATAACATTAACAGATGAACCATTAGAAGAAGGATATATTGATAGATTGAAAGCTTATGTTGAGATAAGATTAAGTGTGTCTCAAAACTTAATAACTCATGATTTAATTAGAAAAGAAGAAACCAACTTAATGGAGGAACTTAAAAATGGAGAATAAGAAATTAAATAAAGATAAATTAATTACATTTATCTTTATAATTTTGGGCATACTAATTCTAGGAACTCTTGGTGTTAAAATATATTTTGATTTTATTAAATCAAATAATAGTGCTGCCAAAGAATTGGAAAAATTAGAATTATATGGGTATACCTTAGATAATAATGATACTAAGTTATATAAAGACAATTTTAAAGAATTAGAAGATGCTTTAAATGAAAAAGAAATAGATTATGATAAGTATGCTGAATTATTATCAAAACTTTATATAATTGATTTTTATACATTAAGTAATAAAATTTCTAGTACTGATGTTGGCTCTATTGAATTTGTTCATCCTGATATAGCGGACAATTTTAAATTAGAAGCAAAAGACACCATTTATAAATATATAAAAATAAATTTTAATGGTAAAAGAACTCAAGAACTACCCGAAGTGAGTAGTGTAACAATTGATGAAATCAATAATTCAAAATATATGTATGATAAAACAGAATATGATTCATATAATATAAAATGCAACTGGACATATACAAAAGATTTAGGATATGAAACTGAGGCTAATTTAATTTTAATAAAAGACGGAACCAAGTTATACATAGTGGAAAGTGATTAGAAATTATGAAAAAAATATTAAGTATTTTTTTAAATACTACTTTGTTTACAATAATTTTTGCATTTCAATTAATTTTTACATTGGTTTATAGTTTTAGATACTTAACTACAGAAGGAAATATTTATAAAATATTTTCAAATATTGATGTAGAAAAATTATTAGATGAATCGGATGTTCCAATAAACAGGATTTATGAGGGGACAGGTTCATTAAAAATTTCAAAAGAAGATACATTAAAAATGCTTAATTCAGATGCATTAAAAAGATATTTATCTAAGTATATTTATAACAGTATAGATTCTTTAAAAAATAATACTAAGATTTCAGATATTACAATAACTGATATAAAAAATGTTGTTACATCACTCGAAACAGAAAATATAACCATTCAAAATAAAGAAGAAATATTAACATCAATAGATGATAACAAAGAAGAAATAGAAAGATATTTAAATTCTGTACAGAATACAATATATGAGAAATTAACCCCAAATAGTTTAAGTACAATAAGTTTCTTTTTAAGTCCTAATATGTTCATTGTTTATAGTATTGTACTAGTTGCCTTATATTTAGTTGCTTGTTTGTTTAGATGGTCAATTTATAAACCATTATTAAACTTTGGAATTATTTTATCAATTATAAGTTCATTATTTATATTTTTAGCAATTTACTTTGATCATAATTTTACATCATCTTATAAAGAATATTTAACTGCATTACAAAAAAGCGTAATAGCATTTAATTCTTTGTATTTATTTATAGGAATGATATTCTTAAATTTATATATGTTAATCAAAAAATTAAAAAAAAGTTAATAAGATTTTATAAAAATATAAAATCTTTTTTAATGCTATGTTATAATAAATTCAGTTGTTGGAGGATTTATGAAAACGGGAAAAGTAATTTTAATAGGTGGTTCTAAAAGAGCGGGAAAAACAACTTTATCAATGATGCTTCACAGGAGGATGGGTTTTAATTATCTTAATTTTGACCATTTAGAGGATGCAATCGATGTTGGTATTAACAAAAGTGATTCTTGGAATGACGGTGATTATTTTAAAGGATTTTTAAAGCAAATGATAGGTTATTCTTTAGAAGATGCTAAAAATTATGGGATAAACACAGTATTAGATACTTACATGTACAATCCCAACATTATCAATGATTTATCTAATCGAAATGACATAGAAGTTTATTTTTTGGCAGATTTAGATTCTAATGAAGAAGAATTGAGAATTAACTTAAAAAAATACTCAAAATCTTATGATTGGCCCTCTTATTGTACGGATGAGCAATTTGAAGATAATATTAAAGATATCTTAGCTAGAAACGAGTATTTAAAAGAAGAATGTTCAAAATATAATATTGAATTATTTAATACATCTTATGGAGATAAAAGAAATAACAATTTGGAAGTTTTGTACAGGAGAATTGTTGGTAAAGAAAAATCAGATGAAATTTATTCTTATGAAGTTTTAATTGAAAAAATAGATCAAAAGATAGCAGAGTTAGAAGCAGAAGAAAACAAAAAAAGTTAAAAGATTTTATAAAAAAGTAAAATCTTTTTTAATGCTATGTTATAATAAATATTATGAGTAAAAATATAAAAATAAATTTGAATAAAGAACAAATAGAAGCGGTAAATCATTTTGATGGACCGTGTCTTGTTTTGGCAGGAGCGGGTAGTGGAAAAACAAGAGTATTAACAGAAAGAATAGTAAATCTTATAGATAATGGAATAAGACCAAGCAATATCTTAGCAATTACTTTTACAAATAAAGCCGCTAATGAAATGAGAGAAAGAGTAAGAATTAGATTAGGAGATATCTCTGAAAGTATTTTTATAGGTACTTTTCACTCTTTTGGATTGAAAATTATAAGAGAAAACTATGAATCTATAAATTATTCTAGAAATATAACTATAATGGACAGAGAAGATATGGGAACTATTATAAAAAGATTAATTAAAGAACTAAGCTTAGAAAATCAAAATTATGATTATAGATATGTAATAGATAAAATCAGTTCTGCTAAAAATGATGAAA
Organism: uncultured Muribaculaceae bacterium; assembly: GCA_964396655.1. Taxonomy (GTDB): domain Bacteria; phylum Bacillota_I; class Bacilli_A; order RF39; family UBA660; genus CAYNFP01. Next base: position 123,186 of record CAYNFP010000002.1, read on the forward strand.
TAACTCCCGAAGAATTTTCAAAATTATATTTATCTGACTTTGATTATGGTATTGATAAAATATATAAAAGATATGAAACTTTATTAAAAAATAATAATAGTGTGGATTTTGATGATTTATTAACTTTACCTCTTAAAATATTTAGAAAAAACAAAGATGTTCTAGAAAAATATCAGGAGCATTTTAAATATATATTAGTTGATGAATATCAAGATACCAATAAAATACAATATTATCTATGTAAAATGTTAGCTGATAAAAATAAAAATATATTTGTAGTTGGTGATATCGATCAATCTATTTTTTCTTGGAGAAAAGCCGATTATGAAAATATATTGTTATTTGAAAAAGACTATAAAGATACTAGAGTAATATTTTTGGAAGAAAATTATAGAAGTACTAATAATATATTAAAAGTTGCTAATTCAATCATTAAGAATAATACTATGAGAAAAGAAAAGAATCTTTGGAGTAGCAAGGGTGACGGAGAAAAAGTGGTTTATATTAGATGTAATGATGAAAAAGAAGAATCTAATGTAGTTGTTAATAAAATAAAGGATTTAATTAAGGATGGATACTCTTACAGTGATTTTGCTGTTCTTTATAGAACAAATGCACAAAGTAGAACGTTAGAAGAAGAATTTTTAAAAGAAAATATGTCTTATAAAGTATTTGGAAGTTATTATTTCTACGGAAGAAAAGAGATAAAAGATTTAATATCATATTTACATTTAATATATAACCCTCATGATTATATAAGTTTAGAAAGAGTAATAAATGTTCCTAAAAGAGGAATAGGATTAAAAACAATTGAAAAGTTGAAAGAAACAGCAAATGATAAAAATATTAGTGTATTTGAAGCTGTTGAAAGTGGCAAAGAATTAGAATTCAAAAAAATAATATTAGAATTAATAGAAGATGCAAAAAATATGTCATTAACTGATTTAATAGAAGATGTGTTAGTAAAGTCTGGGATTAGAAAGTCTTTAGAAGAGAGTAAATCTTTAGATGACCAGATTAGATTAGAAAACTTGGAAGAGTTTAAGAGTATAACAAAATCATCTGAAGAAAATGGAATATATAATTTAGAAGAATTTTTAGAAAATATTGCTTTAGTTTCTGATATTGGACAATATAATAATAATGATAATGCAGTTACATTAATGACTCTTCATTCTTCGAAAGGACTAGAATTTAGAGTGGTATTTATAATCGGAATGGAAGAAGGTATATTTCCACACTTTAGAAGTTTTGGAGAAATAAAAGAACTTGAAGAAGAAAGAAGACTTTGTTATGTTGGAGTAACAAGGGCAGAAGAAAAGTTATTTCTTTTAAATGCAAGAAGAAGAATGATTTTTGGCAAAACAACAGAAAATTTACCTAGCAGATTTATTAGTGAAATAGAAAATGAACTTCTTGAAGTAGCAGATGAGTTAGAAAGCAAACCTAGTATTACAAAAAGATTATTTAATATGTATAAAGAAAATTATAATAATGATCTTCAAGTTGGTGATAAAGTATATCATAGTTTATATAAAGAAGGCGTTGTTGTAAATATAGATGGTGATTTAGCAACTATTGCTTTTTCAAGAGAAGTTGGAATAAAAAAGATGAAAGCAAATCATATAAGTTTAAAAAAGATAAATCGTTATTAAGATTTATCTTTTTATAAATATGATATAATTAAAATATGAAAAAGATTTATATGGGTTATACAATTTTATATTTTGTTACATTTATTATAGAATTTTATAAATATTTATCATTTAATTCTAATACTTTTGGTATGATTTATATGATATTAAATTTAATAGTGTTGTTAATTTCAATCTTAACATCTATTAATTATAGTAATAAAAACATTAAATTAAGAGTAAGTAAAAATTTTCTTTTAATGTTTATTATTTTATTTGGAATATTAATATTACCAAAATTAACTTATATTGATGAAAGTTATAAATTTATTAAATATATGAATTTTTATATTTATTACATAAAAGGCTTTTTTGTAATCCTATTGTTGACATTATCATCTTTAGAGCTTAAGTTTGAGAAGAAGCGTAATTATAAAATCAATTAAAATAATAATGGTCATGACTATTATTATTTTTTTATTTATCTTTTCATATAATTTATCAGTTAATGGTTTTAAAAAATAATATATTAAAATTATTCCAATACTCCAGAAAGAAGAGATGCCAACATTTATATACTTTCCTATAGAGCCCCAATATTCACTATAATTCCAGTATACTTTATTAAATAATTTTTCTATTGAATATCCAGCACTAAATTCTAAAATTGAAATAATTATGAAAGTTAAAATAAAATATATTCCTATTTGAACTATTAAATTTTTTTTAATATGTTTTTTTAATTTCTCAAAAATACAAAACATTAAAGTTATAGATAAACCATAAATAAGAGAATAGGGTCCAAATAAGAAACCGCTATTATATTCAAAATTAAAAATAAATTTTATGCTTGTTTCAAAAATAAAACCAAATATTGAATAAAAAATAATATTAAATAAATATATCATATAATTATTATTTACTTGTTTTTCTTTCTCATACATAACAAAATATTGACATTTTAAGTGAGTTATAGTATAATATAAAGCATTAATTATTAAAGGGGGAATTTAATATGGAAAATAAAGCAGGAAATGTAGTGAATTTTAATGATGAACCTGCAAGAGTAACAACAAAAAGACCTGGTATGACAAAAGATAAAAAATTAGGAATAACAGGTCTTACTATAGGCGGTGTCGCAATTGTTTTCGTTGTAATTACTATAATAATGTTCAGCAAAGGAACAAAGAACGATAAAAATTCAGAGACTATGGCATTACCAACACCGACACCAACAATATCAGCAGGATTAACGCCATCACCAACACCAACACCAAGTGCAACACCAACACCAAGTGCAACACCAACACCAAGTGCAACACCAACACCATATGAAATGTCTGAAGAATATTTAGAAGCAGAAAGAATATATAATTCAGAATTTTATAAAGTTGCTTCAAGAACAAATATGCCTGAAGAAGAAATGATAAATTCAATTGCTAATATTAGATCTATATTCTTTTTAGGAGAAGCTCCTGAAAATGAAGACTTTATGGGTATGGATACCATTGATTATTATTTAGGAATTAAACAAGGATTATATGCAGACTTAGGAAATCCTTCTAATAATAATGACTTATTATATTCAATAAATTATTCAACACAAATGGGAGAAAATCTTTCTTACGATCAAGAAATCGTTAGAGATTTCATGGCAAAATATGATATTATTTATGGAGATATATATAATAATTTTAATAATAAAGATTTTGCTACAGCAGGAGAAAATATAGATAAACTTGCTTGGATGCAATATGATGATTTTGTTTTAGGTGGATTATATAGTGGAGTAAATCCATATAATTTTAGACCTGAATATAGAGCCATAGCATTTGGAGCAGCCATTGATAGATATGCTGCGCTTGTAGAATATTTACAAGTAAATCAAAGATGTATTCCTTTATGTATAAATCAAGAAACTGGTGAAATCGAAGAAGTAAATGTTTTAAGCATAATTCAAGCTTTAACATCTAAGGATGGAAGAAGTGCAGATGGAAAAGTAGTGTTAGATCAATTAAACGGAGAACAAACAGAATCATTAATATCAACATTTAAAAATGATTTATTAGGAGTAATAGAATACAAATTAGCAAACACACAAACAAGAAATTTAGGATAATAGAAAAAGGGGGATTTAAATATGTATACAAATGATAAAAGCTTTAGTTTTAAAGATTTAATTATAAAGATAATATTTTTAGGCTTATTTGTATTATTATTAGTTTGGTTGTTTCCAAAAGTGAATATGAAACCATTCTATAGTAATGTATTTAGAGAAAATATATCTTATATGCAAGATGCTGCTAAAAGTTATTTCACAACAGATAAATTACCTACAGAATTATATGGATCAACTAAATTAACATTAAAAGAAATGGAAGACAAAAATTTAATAATTCCTTTCATTGATAAAGATGGTAGTTCATGTAATGCATATGAATCTTATGCAGAAGTAACAAAAGAAGCAAATGGATATAAATTAAAAGTACAATTAACTTGTAATACAGAAAGTGATTTTGTAGTAGAAGTATTAGGATGTTATGATTATGGTTGTAATACTTGTTCAACATCTAAAGAAACTGCTATAGAATATGAATTTATTAGAAGTTTTTCTAAAAAAATAACATCAACTAGTTGTCCAACAGGTTATAAAAAAAGTGGTAGTTTTTGTTCTAAAGTATTAGATACAATTGCAGCTAAAGAAAACTATAAAGATGGATACAACTTATATTTTCCAATTCTTTATAAAGAAGGAGAAAAACAAAAAGTTCAATTAGAAACAAAAATAACTATAAGTACAATATTGGTTAGAAATGAAACTCCTTTGGTTCCTAAAAAAGAAACTCAATGTACAACAAAAGAAATTGCTGACCCAAATTGTAGTGTACAATGTAAATGGAAAATTGTTAGTGGTGAATATGTGTTAGCATGTAATACATGCGGAACAATAACTGTTAAAGATTGTAATGAAATTACAACAGGATATGATTGTCCAAACGATATAGATGGTAGTTATATAGACAGCAAAGGTGTTAAACATTGCTATTATCTTGTTCCTTCAGAAAAGAAATCATATGATTGTCCAATAGGTACTACTGAAGAAACTGGCGAAGAAGAAACATTAAAATGTTATAAATATATTGATGGAGAAAAAATTCCTTACTGTGAAAATATAAAAGCTCAACCAGATACAACTATAGGTAAATGTGTTTTAGGAGTAGGTAAAGAGTTTTCTCACTACAGTTGTCCAAGTAAAGATTACACTTTAGATATTAAAGCAAAAACTTGTACTAAGATTGATACCAAGAAATTGATTTCAAGCTCTTATACAAAAAAATGGACTCAAACAAAATGGAGTACAAGTAAAACTTTATCTGGATGGACTGCTACTGGAAAAACAAGAATAATAGAAGTTAAATAATGAATAAAAGGTGAAATTTATATAAATTCACCTTTTTTTATTGAATTTTCACTCTTAATAATCTATTATAATTATAGAGGTGAATAATGAAAAAGTTTTGGGGAAAATATAAAATACTTATTATAGTTGTATTGGCAATCGGAGCCTTTATAACACTGTCTATATTAACTGAATCTTCTAAGCCGGCTGAAAGCACAGAGGTTTCTGAAGATATTTTATCTTGGAAAGAAGGAGTTGACTCTAGTCAATATGCTATTACAGTTATTGGACTTTCATATTGCTCACATTGTGCAAATTATAAGCCAATAATAAGTGAAATTGCTGAAGAATATTCTTTACCATTATATTGGTTTGAAATAGATGAATTATCAACAGCAGATAGTTCAACTTTAACCGGCACATATAATTTTTCTGAATATGATGGGGCCTCTCCATATACAGCTATTACTAGTAAAGGGGAAGTAATTGGTCAAACAGTTGGAGAGATGGACGAAGAAACAACTTTGGATTTCTTAAGAACAAATGGAGTTATTGAATAAAAAGACTTTAAAAAACTTAAAGTTTTTTTTATAATATAAGTAGGGTGGTATTATGAAGAAAAATATTTTTATGGTATTTCTATTATTAATAATAGTGATTTTTATTAAATATTTTTTATCAGGATATATTATTGAATATGAATTAAAAAACTATAATGTAGAAATAAGTTATTCAGAAAAGAAGTTTTATGTTGAAATAGATAATAAATATAATTTTGAAATATATAAAAGCAGAAGTTTAAGCAAACTTAAAATAACGGACATTAAAGAAATAAAAGGAGAAAACTTTAATTGTATATATCCAGTTATAAAAGATGTCACTACATATCCATTATGCCATTTAAATGATGAATATATAGATTATAACTTAATAGATTCTCCTTTACTGGATAAATATAAAACAAAACAAAATAATTATGAATCAAATGATACTTTTTCATACAATAAGAATTTAAATAAAAATGAATATATTCTTTTATGGAATTATAAGGGATTTTATGAAATGAATTTTAGTAATCAAAAATCAATTAATATTTTTAAAGAAGATAAATATGATAATTCTTTAATGTATATGTTAGATAATAAAATATTATTTCCAAACTATGACCAGGAATATATTTTTAATGATTTTTATATTTTAAATTTTTTAACTTCAAAATATAAAAAAATAGAAACTAAATTTGAAATAAGTTATAATTCATATATTGTTGGAAATATAAAAAATAAAATATATTTATATGATTTAAAAAATTATAATTTATATGAAATCAATTTAAACACTTTAAAAGTCAAATTAATTTGTTCAGAGGATTTAGGTTACTTTAAATATGAAAATAATAAAAAAGTAGAAATAAAAAGAAAAGAATATGATGATAAAAAGATTTTATATTCAAATGAAATATACAATGTTAATTATATAATAAAAGAAAATACAATTTATAAAATTTTTAACTCAAATAAATTACTAAAAGAAAAAATATTTGTTGGTGAAAATATTAAAATAATAAGCCAATATCAAAATAACTTATATTTTATATCCAATGATATATTTTATAAATATAATCCATTAAATGGAATAGAACAAGTATTTAATTATTTTGAATTAAATTTTAATAATAATGATGTTATTTATTTATATGTAAAATAACATTTTATTGCATTTATCATAGAATATTTTAGGTGATATGTGATGAATGGTTCAAATAAAGGTTTAGATACTCCTTTTTATAGTTACTATGAAATAAAAACTGGTGACTCTCTTTACAAAATTGCTAAAGAATTCAACATGAATCCCAAATTAATAGCTGAATTGAATGGGCTAAAAATAGAAGACTATATTTACCCAAATCAAACACTAAAAATTCCTAAAAAGGATGTTCAATATTATATTACAAAAGAAGATGACACCCTTAAAGATGTGGGTAAAATATTTGGGAAAACAGAGCAAGAAATAGTGTCTCAAAACTCAACAATATATTTGTTGCCTGAACAAATGATTTTCTATAAAGAGGGCGGAATTTAAAAACAACATAATGTTGTTTTTTTACTATAATTTATTGAAATATTTATTCTTATTTGATATAATACTCCTACCGATGGACCTATAGCCAAGTGGTAAGGCATGGGACTGCAACTCCCTGATCGCTGGTTCAAATCCGGCTAGGTCCTCCAAAATAGTAACAAAAGAGATTTTTGAACAATGGAATCTCTTTTTTTGTAATATGATATAATTATTTTGAGTGAGCTTTAAATTAAAGGAGAAGGATATAATGAAACCTAATATTCAAAATGAGTACGGAAAATTGAAATCCGTTGTTGTTTCAAGCGCAGAAAATTTTGATCCAAATACAATTGCGTTAAATAATGAAACTATAAAATATTATGCTGAGCTAGGCCAGTTGCCCATAAAAGAAAAAATGTTAGAGGAACAACATAATTTTTGGAAAGTACTTGAAAGTTTTGGTGTTAAAGTTTTGGTTGCCAATCAGGTTGATTTAGTTAAGGGGCAAATGTTTACCCGTGACATATGTTTTGTCGTTGGGGATAAATTATTTATTTCTAGTATGGCGAAAGAAAATAGGCGAGGCGCTTTTGCCGGATGGAGTGATATTCTTAATTTAATTGATAAAGAAAGCATTATTGAAGTCCCAAAAGATTTTTTTCTTGAAGGCGGAGATGTTATAGTTGATGGCTACGATGTTTATGTTGGTTTAAGCCAAAGAACCAGTCAACAAGCAATTCATTTTTTGAAAGAACAATTAGGTATTAATTATAATATTATTCCAATTCATTTAGAAGAAAAAATTTTACATTTGGATGTTGTTTTTACTATTATAAATCCAAATATAGCTATTGTTTATAAAAAAGGAATAAAAGAAGAAGATTATCTCAAACTAGATAAATTCAATAAAATTGAACTTGATGAATTAGAGCAATTTTCTCTTGGAACTAACGTTTTTGTTATAGATAAAAACTTGATAATTGTTCAAAAACAACATCAAAAATTGATAAAAGAAATTAAAAAAAGAGGAATTGATGTTGTCAGTATTGATTTTTCCGAAATATCAAAAGATGGTGGTGCTTTAAGATGTACTACTTGCCCAATTGTGAGAGAATAGTAAAAATAAAAATTTGGGAATCTCTTTTGTTTCCCTCCAAAAGTAATTTACAGCTCATAATTAATTTATGATGCTGTTTTTTAAAATTAAAAAATGATATAATATTATAGGTGATAATATGAATGGTTTTGTAAATGACGTTGATAAAATAGTAAAAAATTCTCAAGATGAATTATCAATATTAATATGCAAGTTAAATGCAGATGAATCATTATATGAAAACAATAAAAATCAGATTATTGTATCTGCTTCGGTAATAAAAGTACCAATAATGTTAGGAATTTTAAATTTGGTATTTACTAAAAAACTTTCTTTGAATGAAAAAATTATTATCAAAAAAGAAGAGATACTTAAAGATACTGAGGTTTTTGAAGCTGGCGAGAAAGAATATACTATAGATGAATTGATAAATTGGATGATAATAGAGTCTGATAATACAGCTACTAATGTTTTAATAAATAAATTTGGAATGCCTTTTTTTAATGATTATTTTATAAGTATAGGACTTAAGAATACTGTTCTTGAGAGATTGATGCTTGATAAAGTTGCAATCAAAAACGGGAAAAACAATTATACTACTATTAATGATATGTACATTTCATTTAGCAAATTATTCAATAAAACAATTTTAACTCCAGAATTATGTGAATATGCTATCAATATTTTATATAATCAAAGAATTTTTGATCAAATAAATAGATATATTTATAAACCAATATCTTTTGCTCATAAAACAGGTTCATTGGATAATTTAAATCATGATGTTGGCATTTTGAATTGCAATAATCAATATTATTTTATTGGAATCTCTATGTATCATTCATCAAAGAATAAAGCTAATATGCAGATTGTAGGAAAAATCGGAAAAATAGCAATCGAATATATTAATGGTATCCAACATTTGATTTTATAAAAAAAGTTATAATTTCTGAAATCGAATAATTAAAGATCCTTTTTATAAGGATTCTTTTTTAAAATATTAAAATATGTTATAATTTTATTGAAATGCAACCCAAAATTGACAAAAAACAACTTGAAATTGGTAGAATGCAATATGTAATTATCGTAAAATTTTTTTGAGAGGTGATAAATATGAAGTTTAGTGAAAAGCTTCAAAAATTGCGAAAAGAAAATAAAATGTCGCAAGAACAATTGGCTGATATGCTTGATGTTTCAAGACAATCAGTATCAAAATGGGAGTCTGGTCAGACATATCCAGAAATGGATAAATTGATTTCTATGTGCAAGATTTTTAAATGCAGTTTGGATGAACTTACAAACGATGAGATTAAAGAAGTAAATTCTTCTTCAAAAAACAAAAATAATTTTAGCAACTTAATTGACGAGTTATTAGAATTAATTAATAGGAGTTTTTCTATATTCAAAAATATGGAAAAGAAAGATATTGTTAATATAGCAATTGAAATGGGGGTTTTATTAATATTATTAGCAGTAATGAAACATCCATTTAATTATATTGATAACCTAGGATATAATATCTTTGTTAATTTTGGAAATACCATTGGAGATGTTTTAACAAGTATATTTCATTTTGTTGTAATGGCTTGTTATATAATATTAAGTTTTATTATATTTGTTTATATCTATAAAATAAGAGTATTAGATAGGTATGAAAATATTAAATCAAACGATCAAGAAGAAGTTAAAGAAGAAAATACTGATTCAAAAATTAAAGAAGAAAGGGTAGAAGAAAAAATAGTAAAAAAAGAAAGTAAAAAACATACATATCATGTGTTTGATTTACTTAATAGTTTAGTAATGATATTTATAAAATTTATTGCTTTTTGGATAAGTATACCTTTTATTGGAGCATTATTATTTTTATCAATGTTATTTATAATTATGATAATACTTTTATTTATGGGTGTTTACTATTTTGGTATACTTCTTGTTGTACTATTTTCTATAGGATTAAGTATAGTTTTTATAGAATTAATATTTGATTTTCTATTTAATAAAAAAATTGAAGTTAAAAGAATATTCTTAACTTTCATTATAAGCATTGTTGGTCTGGGAATGGCTTTTGGATTATCTGCAATTGAAATTTCAAATACAACTTATGAAAATAGTATTCCAAAGGTAACAACTGAATCAATCACTAAAGAATATAATATGACTAGTGATATGATTATTTTAGGGAATGACACTATAGAATATGTTGTAGATAATAATATTAATAATGTTAAGATAGTTGCTACATACAGCGATAAATATGCAAAGCCATTAATTTCTGTTGAAGGAAATAGTATACATCTTTCTGATGGGTATTTAGATACTATAGCGTTCAAAAATTTGTTCAATCTTATTATTGATGATTTAAAAATTAAAAATCTTCATAATTATGAAAAATTATATGATATAAATTATAAAATATATGCTTCACAGGCAAATATAAACATCTTAAAAAATAATGTTGATTCATATTATAATAATGAAGAAGATAGTTTTTATGAAAATGAAATAAACGAATATCAAAATACCGTAAATGAATATGAAGAAGAAATAAATAATTTAACTAACCGAAATGTTGAATTGCAAAGTGAGTTAGATGAATATAAAACAAAACTTAATGATTATAAAGATAGAATTCAAAGCCTATTAGAAGAATAAAATAATTCCCACGCAAATAGTGGGAATTATTTATTGACAAATACATTTTGTTAAAATATAATTATACTATGTCTAATAAAAGAATAAGGAGGAAATTATGAAGAAGATAATATCAAAATTTTTATTGGGGACTGTTATTTTTTTAACATTAATTCCAGTTTCTATATCAGCAGAAGTTAAAAAAGATAACTTTGAAGAAACTATTGCAGATGAAATAGAAGTATTTAAAGATGTAGATGGATATGAGGCAGATGTTAATAAATTAAAATCTGTAGATTTATCAAACTATAAAGAGAATGAAGATAAAATAAATGTATATATATTTAGAGGAAGCAGTTGTGGTTATTGTTTAAAATCTGTGATTTATTTTTCAAGCATAGTTGAAAAATACGGAAAGTACTTTAATTTATATACATATGAAGTATGGAATAATAAAGATAATAATGATTTAATGAATGAGGTTGGAGATTTACTTGGGGATAATATTACTGGAGTACCTTATATTGTTATTGGTGATAAAAGTTTCCCGGGATATGCCGAAAGCATGAATTCTGATATTATATCAGCAATTAAAGATGAATATAATAGTAAAGATAGATATGACGCAATAGAAGAATTAAAAAATCCCACAAAAAGTAATAGCAACTTAAGTTTGGACTATTTATTGTTTGGGGTAGCGGCAATCATAGGTTTAGTAGTATATATTAATATTAAATACAATAAAATAAAAAAAGAATTAAATGATCTAAAAGATAAAATTAAAAAAAATAAAAACAACTAATTAGTTGTTTTCTTTTTGAATATATTTTTTATTTTAAATAATATTTTTGTTAAATATTCTCTTCCAAATATTGAATCAAAACCCTTATTTTTTATAAGCATTAATATATAAATTATTAATCCAACAGTGCCAAATATTAATAATAAGATAAATAATTTAATTCCGGTATAATCTGATACAGGCAAAATTTTATTCATTGCATAAACAAATAAAGCCATTGTAAAAAGAGGTAATATTATTTTTTTAATGTTATTTATTAGAAGAGAGAAACTTAAATTTTCTGCTTTTTTAACAGAAGTTAATGAAATGCTTAAAGATAGTATATATCCAATTATAGTAGAAATTATTGCTCCATAATATGGATAAACTCCAATTTTGTTACACAAATATATAAGTGGAATATCCAAAAGTGCATTTAGTAAAAATCCTGATATTGTGCAAAAATATATTATTTTAAATCTATTTAAACCTTGTAGGGCAACATTTATTACTATATCTAAACTAGAAAAGAAAGCTGTAAATACTAATAGTTTTAATACTATTCCTCCATATAAACTATTTCCATAAAATAAAGTATAAACTCCACTTGATAAGATTGATATTCCTATTGTAAGCGGTAAAGAAATAGCGAATATTACACTAAGAGCTTGGTTAAACTTATGATTTATTTCATATTGATCTTTAGAAACTCTTCCCGCAGACATAAAAGGCATTAAACTAACGCTAATACCAGTTGCAATTGCATTTATTATCATACATATTTTAATTCCCCATGTTGAAATAATACTTGCTATAACTTCGGCGTCCATAGTAGAGTAACCTATATTTGATAACCCTCTAATTACTAATGCTTGATCAGTTACACTATAAATATTAACGCTAACAGATACTATTATAAAAGGAATACAATATCTTATAATTTTTTTAATAATTTCTTTATTTGAAACTATTTCATTATTATTTTTATCTTGAGTAATAAATGATTTTTTATTTTGATTAATTTTAACTTTTAAATAAGCCCAAGCTGCAATGGCGCCAATAAATGCTCCAAGAACTGCAACACTAACTCCAATACTTACTTTTGCTTTTAAAACATTAATACATATATAAGCTCCCATTAAAATAACTACTATTCTAACAATCTGTTCAATAACTTGTGATTTACTGCTAGGATCAATGTATTTATGACCTTGTAAGTATCCTCTTTGCATACTTATATAAGGCGCTATTAAGAGACAAAATGAAACACTTTTAATTACTAAAGATATATCTTCAATATTTGTACCATTTTTTAAATTACCGATAAATATATATGCAAATTCTTTAGAAAAAACAAATAAAACAAAAAATGTTATTAAAGAAAGTGTTATTATAATTTTTTTACCAATCTTATAAGATCTTTCTTTAGCGTCTTGCATTCCTAAAGTGTTATATTCACTTATTATTTTGCTCATCGCAATAGGGATTCCAGAAACTGTTATATTTAAAAATAAACTATAAATATTATATGCATATGAATAAAGAGTTCCACCTTCTTCTCCTATGATAGAGTAAAAAGGTATTACATATAAAGCACCTAATATTTTAACAATTATAATCGCAGCTGATGCAATTATAGTTCCTTCCATAAATGAATTTTTCTTCATAACAACCTCATTAGAAATATTATAACATAAAAACATCTTGAACATAAAATTATTAGTAATATTAACGTTAACCTTTTGTGTTATAATATTATTATAAAAATTATTTAGAGGTAGATATGAAGAATTTAAAATTTATTATTAGAAGATTAAAAAGAGTAAAAATTAGTAGATTTTTAGATATAGTAAAAAAGATTCAAAAAATAAATAAAAAACCAAGCATAATTATAATATTTGATATAATGATTACTTCAATAATATGTGGTAGTGGTTATATGGATTATTTTGAATTTGAATTTTATTTATTAACCATGAAACAAAGAAAAACTTACATAACTGGAAGTGTTAATAATGAAATTGTAAAAAAATATAATCAAAAAGAATATAGATATAAATTTTCTAATAAATTAGAATTTAATAATATATTTAAAAAATATTTGGGTAGGGATTATTTATTTTTAAATAATAATTATGATGAATTTATTGGTTTCATTAAATCAAAAAAAGAAATTATTGCTAAACCTTTAGATGAATCCGGAGGAAAAGGAATAGAAATATTTAAAATAAATAATAATACTGATTTAAAAAGATTATATGAAAAATTAATTAGAGATAAAAAGTTATTAATTGAAGAAGTTATAAAACAGCATAGTGAAATGTCTAAGTTATATAATGGTAGTGTAAACACTTTAAGAATAATATCTTTTAGAACAGATAAAAAAGTTGTTATTTTGAAATCTGTATTAAAAATTGGAAATGGTGGAAGAGTTGATAACTTTAGTAGTGGAGGAATGTATACATTTATTGATGAGAATGGAATTGTTTTTGTACCTGCTATAGATGAAGAAGGTAATATATTTTATGAGCATCCAATTTCTAAAGTAAAAATAAAAGGATTTAAAATTCCGTATTATGAAGAAGTAAAAAACTTAATTGAAGAAGTATCTAAAAAAATACCTCAAATAAGGTATGTTGGGTGGGATATAGCGATCTCTCCTAAAGGTCCAATTATTATAGAAGGTAATGAGTATTCGGGAATATTTCAAGTAAAACCAAGTATTTCAAATATTAAGACTGGAGATTTACCAAACTTCAAAAAATATATTGATATTTAATTTATCAATATTTTTTTTGAACATATTATATTAAAAATTTCATATATTTATTTGTAAATATGAGGTGTTTAATGAATTATAAATATGAAGAAATAAACATTTATAAAATAAAAAATATATTAAAGAAAAATAATATATGTGCATTTGGAATTATTAATAATAATTATCCTTATTTAATACCTATGTATTATAAGTTAAACAAAGATTGTATAGATGATATAGTTCTTGAATTATATAGTAGTAAAAGTAGTAATAAAATAAATCATTTGAAAAAGAATGATAAAGTAACTATTTTAGTTCAAGATATATCTAAAAATAAAAGTCAATCTGTTATAATATATGGAAGAGTATATTTGGAAGAAATAAAAAATAACATAATAAAAATAATTGTACATATTGATAAAATAACCGGAAGAATATATTCTCGTTGAAAAAAAATAAAAATATGCTAAAATTATAATTGAAAAGAGTAATATATGAAAGATAGGTTGACAAGAGAAGTTTATGTTATAACTTTTATTATTGGAGCTTTAGTGATATTTAATCTTTTTCCAATAATATCTAGTTTTATAAAATATACCAGTTATAATGTTTTGGAGTTTTTGAGTTTGGTTTTAATTAATCCATTATATATTGTGGTGTGTGGTATTATTTATACACTTAAATACGAACTTTCTTGGTTTTTAGTTATTATATTGCCATTTTGTTTTATACCAACCATTGTTTTATTTTTTAGTTTACCGTATATGTTTTATATTTTAATATACATTATATTTGTAATTTCAAGTGAAATATTTGGAACAGCTTTAAAAAGAAAAAGAAATTTTAAATAATATCAAAAGTTAATAATTTTATATCATTAGAAGTGAAATATTCATTATTTCTTTTTTTATATTTTAATATAGATAAATATTTTTTATTATCATCAGGGAATATAGTTACTGTTTTATTTGAATTATATTTCTCAGTGGATAAAACTGCTCCAATAAAATTAGCTGCACTAGAAATACCTATTCCAAGACCAATTTCTTGAGAAAATTTTATACACATATTTATGGCGTCATCATCTAATATTTCTATGGTTTCATGAATTAATTTTTCATCTAATATATTAGGTATAAATCCATCCGATATTCCATCTATTTTGTGATTCTTATGTTTTGTTTTAGGGGTAACCGCTATTATTTTTGAATTATATCTTGTTTTTAATTTTTTACCACAACCAGTTAGAGTACCTCCAGTACCAATTCCAACAACAAATAAATCAACTTTATTTAATTTTTCAGTTATTTCCTCATAAGTATATTTTTGATGTGCTAAAACATTATCGTAATTAGAGAATTGATTAATCATGAAACCATCTATTTTTGCAGCTAATTTATTTGCTTCTTCAATGCATTTTAAAAACCCGCCTTGTTTCTTAGAATAAGTTTTTATTTTTGCCCCATATAAACTTAGTAATTTTTTTCTTTCTTTTGTTACCCAATTAGGCATAAAAATATAAACCGGAGATTTATAATATGCTCCTATTGCGGCAGCAGAAATACCAGTATTACCAGAACTTGCCTCAATAATTGGCATTCCATATTCAAATTCTTTATTATCAAATGCTTTTTTTAAAATATAATAAACAACCTTATCTTTTATACTTCCGGTTAATGAATAATATTCTAATTTTGCATATATCTCTTTTATTTTCCCATTGTATTCATACACAATTTTTATTAAAGGTGTATTTTTAAATAATAATTCCATCTTTTTTTAACCTCTTTATATTATATGAATTTGCACTTTAAAATGTAAAATATAATTAAATATATAAATATTAAGGATTAATTTATGCTAAAATATAGTTATGATAATTAATAAAATATTAAAAACTTTAAAAGATAATTTATTTATAATATTTTGTATTGTACTTTTCATTTTGATTTTTGTTATTATAAAAATAAATTATATGGATTTTATTGAGAAAATAGATTTAAACGTTCACAATTTCTTTGTAGAAAAAGTTATAAATGGAAAAGGTACAGAGTTTATGAAAGATGTTACTTATTTAGGAAGTACTATTTGTGTTATATCTGTCTTTATATTATGTTTATTTTTATTTAAAAATAAAATTATTAATACAATTTTTTCTTTAAATTTATTGTTTCTTTTATTATTAAGAACATCATTAAAAAATACATTTAAAAGACCAAGACCAATTTATTCATTAATAAAAGTTCCATCTGACTATAGTTTTCCTAGTGGTCATACTTTATTTGCGGTAGGGTTTTATGGATTAATAATATATTTTATATGGAAAACTAATATTAATAAATTTTATAAATATATTTTAACATTTATAATAAGTATGGTAATTATATTTATAGGTGTATCAAGAATATACTTAGGTGTACATTATCTTTCAGATGTTATTGGAGGACTTATTCTGGGAATTTTATCTTTAATATTATTTATAAATATATATAAAAAATATGACTGGGGGTATAAAAAATGAATGGACTTGTACTAGAAGGTGGGGGAGCTAGAGGGAGCTATCATATTGGTGCTGTAAAAGCTTTAAGACATAAAAAAATAAAAATAGATTATGTTGTTGGGACTTCAATTGGATCAATTAATGGTGCTTTTATAGCAAGTGGAGAATATAAAAAATTATTAAGATTATGGCAAGAATCAACTTCTAAAGAATTATTTGGAATAGATCAACAATTAATTAATTCTCTTAAAAATAAAAATATTTCTAAAGAAGTTGTAAAAAATGGATTACAAACTATTTATCAAATAATAAAAAATTATGGTATAGATATTAGCACTTTAAAAAATACATTAATCAAAAACTTAGATGAAGAAAAACTTAGAAAAAGTAAGATAGATTTTGGATTAGTTACTTATAATATTACCAAAAGAAAAATAGTAAAAGTTTTTAAAAAAGATATTCCAAAAAACAAATTAATTGAATATTTAATAGCTAGTTCTTATTTGCCAGTTTTTAAATTTGAAAAAATAATAGATGGGAATTTTTATATAGATGGAGGGATATTTGATAAATGCCCGGTAGATATGCTACTAGATAAAAACTTAGATAACATATATGTTGTAAGAGCACATATGGATAAGTTATCTAAATATAATACGAAATCTAAAATTACAGAAATTAAATCATATAAAAAATTAGGATCTATAATTATGTTTGATAAAAATATCACAAAAAATAATATTAATTTAGGTTATTATGATACTTTAAAAGCAATAGATAAATTAGATGGAAATGAATATTATTTTAAAAACAAAAGTAATTATTACTATGATAATTTATTTGATTCAAAAGTTAGAAAACAAATATTTAAAAAATACAACAAAAGTTTATTAACGATAAATAATAAAAAAATTATTACAAATATTTTAGAAGAAATTTGTGGTTATTATAAAATAAAAAAATTCAAAGTTTATTCTATCCCATTTTTAATATTAAAATTAAAAATATTAAATTTATTGAAAAAAGAAACTGTTTATAGTAAATTTATAGAAGAAATAAAAGTGAGGTTTTAATGAAAAAGAAAGTAATGTTATTTGTAAAAGGTATGATATTGGGAGCTGCTATGATAATACCAGGGTTATCTGGTGGAACACTTGCAATATCTATGGGATTATATGAGAAAATCATTAAGACTGTTTCTCACTTTTTTGAGGACTTTAAGAAAAACTTTAAGTTTGCATTGAATTTAGGATTAGGGGCAGTCGTTTCTATTGGCATTTGTATATTAATATTAGATTATATATTTGAACATTTTCCCGTACCTGCAATATTATTATTTATAGGTTTAATAATTGGAAGTGTACCCTCATTATTAGAAGAGGCAAACTTTAAAAGTACTATAAAATTTTCTAATTTAATATTTATATTATTAGGAGCTTTTATAATAATTGGTTTATCTTTATTAAAAATCAATGATAATATGGCAGAATTAGGAGCATTTAGTTTCCTTCAATCAACAAAGTTGTTTGGAGTTGGTATAGTGGCCGCCGGGACTATTGTTGTGCCCGGAATAAGTGGATCTTTAATTCTTATGGTAATGGGATATTATCAACCCCTTTTAACTGTTATAAGTGAGGTAATGAAATTACAAAATCTTACTGAAAATATATTAATATTATTGCCTTTTGGAGTAGGAATAATAGTTGGAGGTATAGCAATTGTTAAAATAATTGAATATTTATTTAAGAAGCATAAAACAAAAACATATTATTCGATAATTGGTTTCTTAATTGCATCTATAGTAGAAGTGTTTTTAGGGTTATTTAAGTACCAAGCAAGTGTTATTCAAGTTATAATGGGAATTGTACTATTAATTATTGGTATTTATTTATCACTAAAAGTATTAAAAAATGATTGATTTTTGTAGTAGATTTATGTTATTATATATCTACTTTACGCAGGTATAGTATAATGGTCATTATGCGGCCTTGCCAAGGCTGAGATGCCGGTTCGATCCCGACTACTTGCTCCAATAAGTTTTGATTAACAACCTTTATGAACAGAATAGTTTATAATGGTTGTTTTTTTATACATAAAGTATGCATCGAAAATTGTAAATAAAATAATAAAAATTTAATTAATAAATTAAATATGATAAAATAATATTAGAAAAATAGTGGGGAGTTTTTATGTTTAAAGAAATAGATGAAAATATTAAAAATTGTAATAAATGTGGTGATATGGTTGAGAAATTTTGTAATTCTCAAACAATATCTTTTGGAGTTTCTAATGATATATTGATAATAGGAGAAGCTCCCGCTAATAACGGATGGAGAAAAAGTGGAGTAGCTTGGTATGATGAAAATGGTAAACTTTTACCTTCTGGTAAAGTATTGCAGAGTTTACTTGATATAATAAATGTTAAATTAGAAGAAACCACATTTTTAGAAGCTATGAAATGCTATCCAAAAGATAGAAAATTTATACCAATATGTAGTGATAATTGTCATGAATATTTAGTTTCACAAATAAAACTATTAAACCCGAAATATATTTTTGTGTTAGGAAGTGAAGCAACTAAATCAGTTTTAAATATAAAATTTAATAACTTTAATGAGGTTGTTGGAAGAAGATTCGTTTTAGGGGATTTGATAGTTATACCTATATATCATCCTTCTCCTGTGTCACCTCTATGTTTTAAAGGAAATTTACCTATATTTGAAAGTTTGGCAAATGAATTTCAAAATGTTAAAAAAGTTTAATAAATAGATTTTTTTATTTAAAATTTTGTTATACTAATAATATGAAAGTATATCATAATATTGATCCTATATATAATATTGAATCTGAAATTTTAATTTTAGGAAGTATGCCTAGCAAGGTTTCCAGAATTTCAGAATTTTATTATGCAAACAAAACTAATAGATTTTGGAATATAATAGAAGACATATTTAAAGTAAAATTAATAAGCAAAGAGGATAAAGAAAGATTTTTATTATCAAATCATATTGCTTTATGGGATGTAATAAAAAGCTGTGATATTGAAGGTTCAAAAGATTTGACTATTAAAAATATTAAATACAATGATATAATTGGATTAATAAAAAACACAAATATAAATAGAATTTATTGTACAGGCAAAAAATCTTATGAATTATATAAAAAACAATTTGGTAATAAAGTAAATATACCTTTTTATTATTTACCAAGTACTTCAAGTGCTAATGCAAGTATGAAATTAAGTGAATTAAATGATAAATATAAAATAATTTTATTATAAAATTATTAGTGCTATAATATAAGAGGTGATTTTCATTATGAAAAAAAATTTAAAAAATCTTTATTGGTTCTTTTTATTAATAATATATTTAGAAAGTATTTATAGAATATTTATTTTTAATACATTTATTAGTTTGGATTTTTTGAATTTATTATTATTCAGTATTCCTATTTCAATATTATTTTATATAATTTGTAATTTATTCAATGAAAAGGTAAATAGAATACTCACTATTATATTAACATTTATTATAACCTTTATTTTTGCAGCTCAAATAGTATATTTTAATTTTTATCAATCTATGTTTTCTGTGTTTTCTATAATGAATGGTACTGCACAAGTAATGGAGTTTGCAGATGATATTTTTAAAATGGTTTTAGGAGTATGGTATATAATAATACTCTTATTTGTGCCATTTGTGTTATTTATCATTTTTGGAAAAAAGTTTTTCAGTTTTAGAAAGTTAAATTTAAAGAAGATAATTGCTTTTGGGATTTTAACAATATTATTTTATGGTTTTACATTTTTAGAAATTCAAATAGATAAAGATGGTCCTTATTCACTTAATAGACTTTATTATGGAACACATGCCCCTATGATTACTGCAAAAAAAGTAGGACTTCTTACAATGACTAGATATGATATTATAAGATTCTTTTTCGGATTTGAAGAAAAATCTTATACAAATAGTGTTAATAAAAATAATAATGAAGAGATAGTTGTAAAATATAATAAATTAGATATAAATTTTCAAAGTTTAATAACAAATGAAACTAACGGGACGATTAAAAGTATGCATGAATATTTTAATAGTTTAACTCCAACAACCCAAAATAAATATACAGGAACATTTAAAGATAAAAATTTAATTTTTATAACAGCTGAAGGATTTGATACTTTAGCTGTAAATGAAACTTTAACTCCCACTTTGTATAAACTTTCTAATAATGGCTTTGTATTTGAAAATTATTATCAACCTTTATTTCCAGTAAGTACATCAGATGGGGAATACATGAATGATTTATCATTAATTCCTAAAGAAGGTGTATGGAGTTTTTATAGATCAAGTAAAATATATTTACCTTTTGCTATAGGAAATATGTTTAATCAATTAGGTTATAAAACCAATGCTTATCATGATCATAATTATAAATATTATGACAGAAATTTATCACATCCTAATATGGGATTTACATACAAAGGTTGTGGAAATGGATTACAAAAATTAATGAATTGCAAAATATGGCCTGAAAGTGATTTTGAAATGATGAAAGTTACTGTTGGAGATTATATTTATAATTTGAATAGCAGTGAAGAAACTTCTTCAATGATAAATAAAATTGAAGAAACAAAAGATGTTCAACATTTTGCAACTTATTACATGACAGTAAGTGGGCATTTAAATTATAGTAGATATGGCAATAGTATGTCTAATAGAAATTGGAGTGCGGTAAAAGATTTGCCATATAGTGATGCTATAAAAGCTTATATAGCGTGTAATATAGAATTTGATAAAGCTATGGAATATTTATTAAATTCTCTTGAAGAAGCTGGCATTTTGGATGATACCCTTATTGTGATTTCACCAGATCATTATCCATATGGATTGAAAAATGAAAAAGCAGAAATGAGTGAAATTTTAGGATATGATAGAACCGATAAGTTTGAAAATTTTAGAACAACATTAATTATGTATAATCCTAAAATTAAAAAAGTTGTTGTAGATAAATATGCAAGTAGTATAGATATTTTACCAACGGTTTATAATCTATTTGGATTAGATTTTGATTCAAGACTTTTAATGGGAAGAGATATATTAAGTAATGATGAAGAGGGATTAGTTATATTAAGTGATAGAAGTTGGAAAACAGAAAAGGGATCATATAATGCTATAAAAGATGAATTTATTCCTTCCGATGCTGGTGAAATTGTTTCTCAGGAATATATTGATGAAATTAATAGTAAGGTTGCTCAAAAATTTAGTATGTCATCTTTGATTTTATCAAATAATTATTATAGTTATTTAGGATTGAAAAATGAGAATACCGAAGAGTGATATTAATTTAAAAGATACATTATTAAGTGGTCAATGTTTTAGAGTTAACGAAGAAGAAGACCACAGTTTTACTGTTATTTTAGAAGATAGAGTTGTTAATATTAAAGAATTAGATGAATATTTGGAAATAAAGTCAAATATAAGAGAAAATTTAAAAGAAATAGTTATAAATTATTTAGACTTAGATAGGCATTATGAAGAAATAAATAAATATTTAATATTTAAAGATGAATCTTTGAAGAAAATAATTTCTCATTGTAAAGGTTACAAAATACTTAATCAACCGGATTTTGAAGTTATAATAAGTTTTATAATAAGTCAAAATAATTCAGTTAGAAATATTATAAAATCAATAGAAAAACTATCATTTGCTTATGGAGAAAAAGTTTTTTTCAACAATAAAGAATATTATTTATTTCCAAAACAAGAAGCAATAATTGATTTAACAGAAGAAGATTTTAGAAAATTTGGAGTAGGATTTAGAGCAAAATATTTAGTTAATATTTTGAGTGAAATAAAAAAAGATACTTACTACACAAAAAAAATTGGTAGACTTGATACAGAAGAAGCTTTAAAAAGATTAATGAAAGTAAATGGAATAGGTATGAAAGTTGCTTCTTGTATTTTAATGTTCGGATATGGAAGACTTGATGTATTTCCAATAGATACTTGGGTAAAAAAATATTATGAGAGTAGTAATGAAAAAATAATTAGAGAAAAAGCTTATTATAAATATGATGTGTATTCAGGCTTAGCTATTCAATATATATTTCATTATGAAAGAAATAAGAAAAAGGAAATACTAGAAAAAAATCTATAATAATGTTATACTTTTATAGAATAATAAGGAAGGTTAGTATGAAATACATATTAGTTACTGGAGCCTCAAGTGGAATAGGAAAAATGATTACTGAAACCATGGCTAAAAGAGGATGGTTTGTTTTTGCAACCGATTCAAATAAAGAAGCTTTAAATGGATTTAAAGGCAAAAATATAACTCCTATATATATGGATATAACCAATGAAAAATCTGTAAGTGACACTTACAGAGAAGTTGCTAAAAGTACTTTGTATTTAGATGTAATTTTAAACTGTGCTAGCATTCCTTTAATAACATCTTTAATTGAAGAAAATTTACAAAATATAGAAAATGTAATTAATACAAATTTATTGGGAATGATAAGAGTAACTAAAATATTTTTTCCTTTACTTGATAAAAAAGAGGGTAGGATTATTAATATAAGTTCTGATTTTGGTTGGATGAGTCCTGTCCCTTTTAACGGACCATATACAATAAGTAAATATGGAGTAGAGGCATATAATGATTGTTTAAGAAGAGAATTATCTCTAATTGGAATAAAAGTTATTAAAATACAACCGGGATCTTTTAAAACCCCACTGCATAAAAAAGCACTTGAAAATTTCAAAGAATTTTCCTTAAAAACAAAATATTTTAAGCCCGAATTGAAGGGGATGTCAAAAATGTTAAGACAAACTTTAAAAAAGACTAATGATTTTAAATATTTAATAGATGCAGTTATTATGGCTTGTGAAAGTGAAAAACCCAAAATTTGTTACAGAGTTAAAAATGATACAAGTAAAATGATAATTAATTTACTTCCAGAAAAAGTTATAGATAGAATATATAAAAATATTTTAGATAAATAAAAAAAAGAAATTTAGATTTCTTTTTTTATTTCATCAACTTTATCTGTTTTTTCCCATGGATATTCACTCCATCCAAAATGTCCATAAACTGCAGTCTTTGAATATATCCCTCTATCTAAGCCCAAAGCTTTAATAATTCTTGAAGGCCTAAAATCAAATATCTTTTTAATAATTTCTAAAATCTTTTCTTCACTAATTATACTTGTTCCATAAGTATTAACATATAAACTTACTGGATTAGCTACTCCGATAGCGTAAGCCACTTCAATTTCACATTTTTTTGCAAGTCCTGCAGCCACTATATTTTTAGCTACATATCTAGCATAATAAGAGGCACTTCTATCAACTTTTGTGTAATCTTTTCCACTAAAAGCACCACCACCATGTCCACAAGCACCACCATAAGTATCTACTATTATTTTTCTTCCAGTTAATCCAGAATCTCCAGCAGGGCCCCCGATTACAAATCTTCCTGTTGGATTAATAAAGAATTTAGTATTTTCATCTAAATATGATTTATCAATAACTTTATCAATAATATATTTCTTAACTTTTTCTTTTAATTCATCCATTGATACTTCGGGAGTATGTTGAGTTGAAATTACTATTGTATCTATTCTTTTAGGAATATTATTTTCATATTCAAAAGTAACTTGAGTTTTTCCATCTGGTCTTAAAAAAGGTAAAGTTCCGTTTTCTCTTACTTCATTTAATTTTTTAGCAAGTTTATGAGCATAAATTATTGGGGCAGGCATTAGTTCTTCTGTTTCATCTGTTGCAAACCCAAACATCATACCCTGATCTCCGGCACCTCTTTCTTCCTCACTACTACCTTTTGTTTCTAAAGAGTTATCAACTCCAAGAGCAATATCCTCTGATTGTTTATTAATTTCAATAGTGATTTTACAATCTTTACCATTGAATCCGATATCATCGCTATTATATCCAATTCTTAATATTGTATTTCTTACAACACTTTCTATATCTACGTTTGCTTTACTAGTGATTTCCCCCATCACCAATACTCCCTTATATGATATAGCTGTTTCACAAGCAACTCTAGAAGTTGAATCTTGTGATAAATATGCATCTAATATTGCATCTGATATTTGATCACACACTTTATCTGGATGACCATTTGTAACTGATTCTGATGTAAATAATTTTTTCATATTTCCTCCTTTTTTACCTTAAAAAAATAACTTAGAAAAAAATCCTAAGTATTTTATGATAATAATAATTATTATTTCTCATCTATCGGATTTATTCCGTAGGATTTAGCACCACACTTTTGGTAGGTTGCTGGACTTCACAGGGCCTATTCCCTCCATCACTCTTAATAAGGTAAATTTTATTTACTAAAATAATTGTAGTATAAATATATTTTTTAGTCAATCTTATCTTTTATTTTAAAAAAATATTTTAATTTTAATGTAAAATTTTATGTAAAAAATAATAGTAAAAATTTTAAAAAGAAAAAAACAATTTTGATTGTAGTTTTGTTTATTTTGGGGGTATTAATATTTGTTTGTGGGATATATTTGGGAATTAAATATGCATCTAGTTCAAATAAAGAGGGTAGCACTTCTAGCCAAAAAGAAGTTAAAGCTATAAAATTTGGTTCAAGTTATTTAGAGAATATGACTCTAGAAGATTTTAAAAATATTCCTTTAGGAAAAATTACAGAAGAAGATATATATCTTGGCACTAATCAAAGACTATATTTTGATGATGTTTGTGAATCAGAAAAAGATTGTAATACTACAGCTAAATTTTTAATTAATAACAAGTCTTATTCAATTTTAATTGAAATAGATGTAGCCGAATTAACAGTTAAACTATCTAGTGATGGAGTATTTAGATGTTATAAATAATCAATATCTTGTTTTATCAGAAGGCGGAGATTCATTTGGTAGTTCTTATATAAAAATTTATAAATATTCTGATAATTCCAATTTTGAATGTGTTTTTGATGGTTTTTCAGGTCAAGTTGGAGATGAATTTGAAGAAGATAAAGATATTTCTTTTGGATATAAAAATAGTAAAATATATTTTTGGGTTTACACAACTTCAACCTTTGGAGAAGAATATAGAGGCGCAATTAAATATGAAGCAACTATTCAAAATGATAATTTAATTAATATAACACCAATTAAAAGAATAACAAAAACTCTTGGAGAAGAATAAATAACTAACTTCTAGAAATAGAAGTTTTTATTTACATAATTATTTTTTTGTTTTACTTATTTGAAAGAACTTTGTTGTTAAAATAAAAAAAATATTATATAATTATTTAGATACAATTGGAGAAAAAATGAAGAACAAAATAGCGGTAAAAATAATTTCAATAATTTTAATAACTTTATTAGCTTTGACTAGTGGTTTAATGTTTTATTCATTAATATTATTTTCGAATTTAGAAAAATTTTATATGATAATTGCTTTAATATTAGTTATTTATATAGGATTAATAGTTAGTTATTTTTTAAATAGATGTTATAGAAATAAAAACTTTAAAGGTTTTATAACTGCCAGTGTTTTTTCAATAATTTTTATTATATGTTTTGGAACTGGTGGCTATTTAGTTTATAATGTCTATGGTAAATTAAGTGATTTCAATAAAAACTATATAACTTACTCTACATCTTTAATATCTTTTAATGATAAATATTCAGATATAAAAGATGTTAAGAATTTAAAAATAGGGGTTATTAAAAATGAAGATGATACTGAATTATATGTTTTACCTATGGAAGTTATAAAAAAATACTCTTTAAATAAAACAAATGAAATTAGTAAATATAATAGTGTTATAGATTTAATAAATGCTTTATATGATGAAGAAGTAGATGTTATATTCATAAATGGTAATTATAAAGATATATTTCAAAGTTTAGATGAATACTCTAACATAGGCAAAAAAGCTATTGAAATAACTAGTTATAGTAAAAAAATAGAAAAGACTGAAGTTGAGTCTGATATTACAACTTCTGAGGTTAAAACTTTAACTGAACCTTTTACAATATTATTGCTTGGTGTTGACTCAGAAAAAGATGGATTAGATAAAAATGCAGCTTTTAATGGAGATACTATAATGTTAATTACATTTAATCCTGAAACTCTAAATGCAACAATGTTTTCTATACCAAGAGATACTTATGTAAAAGTTGCTTGTGGAAATAGGCAATTGCAAAAAATAAATACTTCAGCATATGGAGGAAGTTCGTGTGTTATAAAAACAGTTGAAAATATGACTGGAATCAATATTGATTATTATGCAAAAATCAATTTTAAAGGTGTTGTTTCTCTAGTAGATGCCTTGGGTGGGGTAACTGTTGATGTTCCTTACTCATTTTGTGAGCAAAATAGTTCCAGAGAGTGGGGTAAGAATGCAGTATTTGTTTATGAAGGAACACAAACTTTAAATGGAGAACAGGCGTTAGCTTTATCAAGAAACAGACATTATCCTAGTGATTCAAGTAGCATGAGATCAACTTGTCCTGATTTTGGAGATGGAGTAAGAAATGATTTTGTAAGGGGCCAAAATCAACAATTAGTAGTAAGTGCAATGTTAGAAAAAATAAAAACTATTAAAAGTGCAAATACTTTTATGAATATATTGGATATAGTAAGTAAAAATATTGATACCAATTTAACAACTGATCAAATGATATCATTTTATGATGTTGTTAAAACTATAATAGCTGCTAAAAGTATAGATGTTGTTAATATCCAAAAAACTTTATTGACGGGATATGATATGAATCTTTATGAAACAAACGCTGGAATAAGATATGCCTTCTTTAATTGGAAGGGTAGCTTGAATAAAATAGTAGAAGCAATGAAAATAAACTTAGGCTTAAAATCCGAAACAGTTATAAAAAAGTTTTCATTTTCAATTAATTCTCCATATGAACAAAAAGTAATTGGAAGCGGAAGTTATAACGAAACAAAAGTTAAGTTAGTTCCAAATTTTGTTTCATATACAATTTCTGAAGCCAAAGCTTGGGGAGTTAGTAATAATATTACTGTTAATATATTAAACCAAGAAACCAATCAAGAAATTGATTCGGATTATGAAAATTATGAATTTGGTTCTCAAAGTGTACATGAAAAAGTATTAGTATTAAAAGCAGGAAATACAATTAATTTATATTATAAATTAAAAGTTTTAGAAGATGAAGAAGTCAATGCAGAAGAGTAAAACAGAGAATTTATTTTCTCTATTTTTTTTATATTTATGCTATAATTATTATAAGGAGAGAATATGAAAAAAACAGAAAATGTGATTTTAATTTCGGTGTTAGTATTAGTAGTTGGCTTATTTGTATTATATGAACTAGGATATATAAGAATTTATTTATCTAAGGATTCTGTATATTCAGAAATAACTGAAATAAATGAAGATTACCTTTTACTTAAGAGCCTTAAAAAATCAGGAGGGTTATTAAAAAATCAAGAAGTAGAGTTGTCTATAAACGGTGATATTAATTTAATAAAAAAGATTGAAGTTGGTCAGAGAATAAAATTTACTCCAACCAAAATTGAAGAAACTAATCCAGTTAAGGTATATACAGATTCAGTTGAAATAATAAAATAGAGGTAACTAATGAATAGAGTTTTAAATATATTATTTTACGGAAAATATAATAAAAAAACATATAAGAATTACAAAGATGTTATTGATAAGAATAATGTTAAAAGTTTAAATCTTTTATGTTATATAAATCTTATTTTAAGTTTGGTTTTTTCTTTAATATTATTCCTTACAAAATCAATTATTATGTATTATAGTTTAGTAAATATTCTTTTATCAATTATTTATATATTTTTATTAAGAACTAATATGAAAGAAAAGTATATTATAGTTATGTTTTATATTTACTTCATAGTAACTGTTTCTATATATAAAATATTAGGAATTAATTATAATATTGAACCAATGCTTTCTATAGTGGCAATGATGTATATAGTAAATGTAGTAATGTTTATAGATAGACCATTTAGATATAATACGATTATGTTTATATTTACACTTGGTTTATGCTTTTATACCATATTATCAGGAACAAATAGTTATGTAATTGTAGATTGTATTATATATGTTTTTGCTTATTTTATTGGATGCATAATTTCATACTTTCAATTTAATGATATTATAGAAAAAGCTAAAATTCTTCATAAAATACAAAAAGAAAGAGATCTTGATAATTTAACAAAACTTTATAATAAATTATCTTTAGAAAGAAATGTAAATGAATTTTTATCAAATGATAATAATAAAGGTGTTATGTTTATATTTGATTTAGATAACTTTAAAGATGTTAATGACACATATGGTCATATTGCAGGAGATGAATTATTAATAAATGTTGGCGATATAATTAGAAAAACATTTAGAAAAGGAGACTGTATATCAAGATTTGGTGGAGATGAGTTTTGTATATTTATTGAAGATATTGTTTCAGAAAACTTTGCTACTAATAAATCGGAAAAATTAATAGAAGAAATAAAAGATATTAAATTTGAAGGAAAAAGTCTTGTTAGTTGTAGTATAGGAATTGCATTTTCAGAAGTAAAAGATGATTTTAATTCTTTATTTAAAAAAGCAGATGAAGCAATGTACGAAGCAAAAAGTGCTGGCAAAAGTTGCTATAAATTTTATAAACTAAAAACTAAATGATTTTTAAAATCATTTTTTTGTCAAAAAAAATATGTATACATAGATTATAAGGAAGAGGTATACATATATGATCAATTTTTTTATTAATCTAAATCATGTTACTCAAGCTTTAATAGCAACTATATTTACATGGAGTATAACTGCATTAGGAGCGGCCTTAGTTTTTTTCTTTAAAAAAGTGAAAAAAAATATAATGGACGCCATGCTGGGATTTGCAGCTGGAGTTATGATAGCGGCATCTTTTTTTTCTTTAATATCGCCCGCTATAGAAATGGCTACTAATTTAAAATTGACAACGTGGTTAATAACTTTTTTAGGTTTTTTTAGCGGTGGATTATTATTATTTATTGGAGATAAAATATTTGATAAAATAGCCAAAAGAAAAAATCTTAAAAATGAAAATAACAATTTAAAAAGAAGTTTAATGCTTATATTTTCAATAACTTTACATAATATTCCAGAAGGTATGGCTGTTGGAGTTGCTTTTGGCTCTTTAGCTTATGGTTTGGGTGGAGCCACATTGGCGGCAGCTTGTCTTTTAGCTTTAGGAATAGGTATACAAAATTTCCCGGAAGGAACAGCAGTAAGTGTGCCATTAAGAAGAGAAGGTATGTCTAGGAAAAAATCTTTCATTATAGGACAGTTAAGCGCTATAGTCGAACCGATTTCGGGAGTAATTGGAGCTTTATTAGTATTGAAAATGAGGTTACTACTTCCATTTTTATTATCGTTTGCGGCTGGCGCTATGATATATGTTGTGGTAGAAGAACTTATCCCAGAAAGTCAAACAAACAAAAAGAAAGAATTAATGGCTTTATTTACTTTAATAGGATTTTCAGTGATGATGATTTTAGATATTGCTTTAGGATAATGAAAATAAAAAGCAAATCATAAAAAAATAAAAAACGAATATATTCTAGTGCATTTAAGATTTTGACAATAATCTCTCAATATTATATAATTAATTTAATTTAAAGGAGAAATGTAATATGGAATTGGAATATGGAGATTATGTTGAACCATCTCAAGATAAGGAAGTATATTTGGGTCTTCTAAAATCACTTGGTATTGAATATGAGGATTTATTTGGAGTTGTAGTATCTGTTAAACCTGCTTATAAAGGCTCAGCAATATCAATTAGAAGCTTAAGAAGGGATGTAATATCGACTGATTGGAATGCCAACTTATTTAAAAAAGTACCAGTTCCTCCAGAATTGAAGGATAGATGTGAATATGTTTCAAATATTTCAGATGGCAATATAGGGATGGCAAAATTAAAATAATATAAAGCATAAAAAGGTAGGTAATAGTTATGAATAAAAAAGTAGTTATTTTAGGTGGAGGGACAGGGATGTCCTTTTTAATAAAGGGATTAAAAGAGTTTCCTATTGATATTACAGCAATTGTGTCTGTTTGTGATGATGGAAAGAATACAGGCAGATTAAGAAATGAATTTAATATACCTGCAATGGGAGATATTAGAAAAGTTTTAATAGCGATGTCTGAAACTGAACCGCTTTTTGATAAATTATTAGAGTATAGATTTACTGCAAATAGTACATTAAATGGATATAATATTGGAAATCTTTTATTAACGGCAAGTGCTGATATATCAGGAAGTATGTCTGATGGAGTTGAAACTCTTAGCAAAGTTTTAAACTTAAAAGGTAAAATTCTTCCTCTTACTGAAGATAATGTGGTTTTAATGGGAAAAATGGAAGATGGTTCAATTATAGAAGGAGAACATAATATTACGCAATGTCCATTAAAAATAAAAGATGTATATTATAAAAAAATACCTATTGTTAATAAAGGAGTACTTGATTCGATAAAAGAAGCTGATTTGATTATATTAAGTATGGGAAGCCCTTTTACAAGTGTAATACCAAATTTGATATGTAAAGAAGTAATAAAAGAAATAGATAAGAGTGTGGCTCCAATATTATATGCTTGCAACTTAGTAACTCAACCTGGAGAAACAGATGATTATAAAGTAAGTGATCATGTAAAAACTTTAAATAAATATTTAGGAAAAAGAAAAATAGATATTGTAATTGCAAATAATGGGAAAATAAATAAAAGAATAGCCAAAAAATATTACAATATGGAACAAAAAGATCCAGTTAAATTAGATACACAAGAAGTTAAAAAATTAAATGTAAAACTA
This sequence comes from uncultured Muribaculaceae bacterium, assembly GCA_964396655.1. Lineage (GTDB taxonomy): Bacteria > Bacillota_I > Bacilli_A > RF39 > UBA660 > CAYNFP01. The sequence goes on from CAYNFP010000002.1 coordinate 154,904, forward strand.
ATATCAGAGAATTTAGTAATTGTAGAAAACAATTTATTAAGACATAATTCTTTAAGATTAGGATATCATATATTTTCATTATTGTTGTAAATTAAAACAAGATATAAATTTTATCATAATAAAAGTAGACTTCTTTTTTTGTAGTTGTCTACTTTTATATTACAACTTCATTTTTCTTTTTTTATGAAGTAAAGTTCTATTTATTTTAATGAATAGTTTTTAAATACATGGATGAGGGCAATCATTACAATGAATATCTTTTTTAGACAAAAGTATTATTCCTTCTTTACTATTAGCAAATATTGGCTTATTTTCACTTTCTAATAACACATCATCATAATTAATTGTATTGTTCATTTTAATTAAATGATTTTTTATTATTTCCCATCCTCGTTTTGTCATTATGTGCACGGGAATCTTTATTCCAACTTGTGCTAAAGCATTTGGTTCAATATGCTTTTTAACCCATTTAGAAGCACAAGACCAAATAACATCAGCATTATCTCTCATAATAATTGCAGTTTCTTCACTTATTCCGGTAGAACATAATCCAAATTTATAAATAATTATATTATTTTCTTCTTCTAACCTTTTTAATTCTTTGTGTAAATAGTTATCTGCTGCTGCTAAAGAAACTACAATTTTTTTGTAACCCAATCTAATAGCTGTTATAACTCCTTCTATTTGATCTATTTCGGCTGTATAAGGAAATACAGGGATAATTCCTTCTTCAATAGCTGTTTTAACTAATTCTTTAGATGGACTTGTATAAAATAAACCAGTCATTCTTTTTACAGATCCTTGTGTATTACCAGCATTTGTTGTAATAATTGTTCCTAAATTGTTTGACACAATTACTGCAGCATCAACAAGTCCGCTTTCAAAAGCTGAAGAAATTGTTTCCGAAGCTCCAAATAAAACATTAGCTTCACATGAATTTAAAGGTCTTTTAGTATCGAAATAACCCCCTTTAATAACAACTTCATTAATAAGTTTGCACATAATTTCTGTTTGCTTGTTTTCGTCTTCTATTTCTAATGTCTTTAATAAATCTAAAGCCAAATCGCCACCAACTTCTTTTAATAATTTAACCATTAAAGGACAATATTTAATGGGAATGGGTGTAGCTTTTATAGCTTTAAGATTATCAGAATTCCCAGTTATTAAAATATAACTACCAAACATTCGTGTAATATGAATTTGATTCTCTTCATAAAAATCTCTAATTGCATTTAAAATTTCAAAATTGTTTTCAATTTTACTACATACTAATAACTCCCCATCTTTAATTTTTATATCTATAATATTTTTAACTTTTTTTAATAAATAACTTATAATTCTATCGTTAAAAGATTCATAATATTTTTTTTCTTCACCATTTAAAATAAAATATTTTTCTACAGGTATTTTTTTTAATCTATATTTTGATTGATATTCTCCACATGATTTTTTATTTTCCATATTAACTCTCCTCTAGAAAGAATTTTCTTTCTTTCTAGTTGTATTATAATCTCAATTGTGATATAAATATAATATATATTTATTATAATTAATATAAATAGGAGTTATATTGTGAATGTTAATTTAGAATTATATCGTATATTTTATGCGGTTGCTACTAATGGAAGCATTTCAAAGGCTGCTTCTAATATATCTATATCACAGCCAGCAGTTACATTTCAAATAAAAAAGTTAGAAGAGCAGTTAGGAATTAGTTTATTTGTGAGGACAAAACATGGAGTGGTTCTTACAGATGAGGGCAAAATTCTTTTTGATTATGTAAAAACAGGAATAGACAGTATTACTAACGGAGAAAATGCTTTAACAAACCTTAAAAATTTAGATAGTGGACTTCTTAGAATAGGGGCGTCAACTACAGTAAGCCGACATGTTTTAATACCATATTTAGGAATTTTTCATGAGAAGTATCCAAATATTGATATTAAAATAGTAAATAGTCTTACTGAAAATTTAATTAAAGACTTAAGAAATGGTAATTTAGATTTATTAATCCTTAATTTACCAATGAATGAAAATAAAGATTTAAAAATAATACCAGTAATGGATGTTCAAGATGTCTTTATTGGTAATAAAAAATATTATGATTTAACAAATGGAAAAATAAAACTAAAAGATTTAGATAAATATCCTTTGTTATTTCAAAAATCTCCATCTAATACGAGAGCTTTTTTAGATAATTATTTAAAGGTTAATAAAGTGAATTTAATTCCAAAATTGGAAGTAGTAAGTTACAATCTTATTATGGATTTAGTTAAGTCTGGTTTTGGAATAGGGTATGCTACCAAAGAATTTATAAAAGATGAATTAAAGAATAAAACATTATATGAGATAGAGGTGGTTCCAAAAGTTCCTAAAAGATATATTGGAATTGCCATAATGAATCAAAATATTCCAAACTACAGTGTTAAAAAAATGATAGATATTATGACAAAATCTATTGTATAATAATTATATAATTATGAAAAAAACATTTAAGAGGTAGATTATGAAAAAGATATTAAATAATATAATACATCATAAAGATGATTATGAATGTATGTGGAATGGTATTGAAGATATATATATGAAAAAAACAGGAGAAACTTTACCAGAAAATTTTTTCTTTTTGCTTTCTGGATTTGGTTCATTTTGTTATTTAAAGACAAATAAGGCTGAATTAAAAAGAATGGTTGCATTAGGGGATGGCAGAACAAAAAAAATGTATGAATTTTTATCTCCTATAGTTGGTTTTAAATATAAACATTTTGAATTTAAAAATTTTGAAAAAACCATTTCAAAAGCAAAAAATGAAATTGATAATGGATATCCGGTTGTTTTAGGAGCTTTAGATATGTATTATCTTCCTTATTTTGAAAAACTATATCATAAAGAACATATACCATTTCATTATGTACTTATGGTTGGTTATGATGATGAAAAACAATGCATTTATCTTTATGATTGTGGTCGTACAGAAATGATTTGTCTTTCTTATAATGAACTTCGTGATGCAATGAATTGTAGTTATCCGGGTTTAAGTAAAGAAAATACAATTTGCATTATTAGAATGGAGGAAGTAAATAATAAATCTCAAATTTTAAAAAATGCACTTTTAAAAAAGAAAGAATCATTTTTGAATCCTCCGACTAATTTTCTTGGTTATAAAGGTTTTGAAAAATTTATTCGTGAACTTCCAAAATGGAAAACCGAAATGACCAAAATGGATTATGACAAAATATTAACAAATATGGTAGAATTTTTTGGCACAGTTCCAACAATTCCTAATGCAATTAAGGGAATCAACGAACCAGACTCAGTTGAATATAAAGGTGGATTTGATAAAATGAGCAAAATGCTTAGAAATATAGGAAAAGAGATAAAAAATGATTCTTTGTTATCTGCAGCCACATATTTTGATAAATGTGCTTTTACAATAAAAAACATTTCTTCAATAATAATAGATTATTTATGCAATAAAAAAGATGATACATCGTTGCTTCCGAATTTATTTTATAATGTATTAGAAAATATGAAGAAAGGATATGAAGCACTTGATTATTAAATGAAATCAAAATTTATTTTAATTTCATTTATGATATACTTTATTAAGTAGGTGATATTTAATGGAAATTAAGGTACCAGGTTTTTATCCATCTTATTTAAATATAGAAGAGGTTAATAAAATAAATCTACTTAGCACTTATATTTATAAATATTTTGGATATGACATTAATTATTTAGCCGCAAAAAGAAAAAAATAGATATCTATACATAATAAAAATCAAGTCAAGAATAAATAACATTTGCTCTGTGATTTGATTTTTTATTACAATTTATTTGATAAAATTAGTCCAATAAATTTGATATTAAATTTTTAATATAAAAAAATCAATTCTTTTGAATTGATTATTTTTGTAAACTTCTAGTAAGTTCAGAACTTTTTTCATAATTTTTACAAAAAGCATCATAATGAAGTCTCGCCTCTTTTATAGCTTCTCTTTTACTAAATATTTCTTTTTTATTATCAGATATATAATAACTTAAAGGTTCTAAAAAAGTAACAGTATGAGTTGCACAACATAAATCTGGTTTATAAATCATTGAAATTGATGTGTCAGGTTTAGTTAGATCAACAAATTCATTTTCTCCTATTTTTTTTAAAATTGTTAAGTATCCGTATCCAGCACGGCTAATTTCTAGTCCGCCTGCACTTATATCATAAAGACCATCATCAGGATATATAACGATAATAAAACCAATATATAATTCATCTAATTTATATTTTTCGAACATAAAACCCTCCTTGTTGAAATTTATTATACCAAGTAAAAATTTTTTGTCAACATTTATAAAATATTATTGTAGAAATTCTATGTTTAATGTACGTGTCCTGTACCACCACAAACAGGGCAGGTTTGCCATCTATACTTTGTAGTTAAAACTTGTCTACCATTTACCATATTTTGCTCAAAATATGCTGTGTTAGAACCTCCAGCACCTCCGCAAGCCGAACATATATGGTAACCATTACCAGCTACTTTATTTCCATTAGAGTTGGTTTCAATTATGCTTAATCCTGAAATACCAGAATTACTTGAATTTACTACTAAATCAGTATTTAAGGTTGCTGAAGTATTGTCATTACTATAATCAACAATACTATTACCGGTTAAACTCATAAAAAAGAAACTTGGGACATATAAAACATCATCAACTAATATTGTTTTTATATTACCATCTAGAGCTTCCATAGTTGTATTTCCGTATTTCATTTTACCTTGATCTGCATCAACTCTAATAATATCTCCATTTATTTTGGTAGTTAGTATAGTATTATCATCATTGCTTAAAGTTTCAATATTAAAATATTTTAATATATCTTTTATTGGATAATAGCTTCCTATTTCTTCTTCTGTTAATTTAAAAGGATAATTTTTAGTTTTAATTTCTGTTCCATTTATTACTAATTTATATCTAATTTTTCCTTCATTATCAGTATAGGGAAAAGTCACTTTATTTACTTCTTTTTTAGTACTATCTTGGTCATAATTCTTAATAAATATAAAAAGTAAACTTCCGACAATTAGTGTTAAAGCACATATTAATATTAAAATTTTAGTTTTTCTTTTGAAAATAAACTTTTTCATTTCTTTACCTCGTTCTTTCTATTATTTATATTATCATAAAAACATATATTTTTATATAATAAAAAAATCAATTCTTTTGAATTGACTTTGTTTATTAATTTGGAGCGTTGACTAGTCTTATTTAAGAAAAATCATTGCTAGAAAAGAAATTGATTAAATATAATCTATATCTATTTTATCATAAATTTTAAATGTTTCAATCATTTTTTATATTCTATAATATCTTGTACATTGCATTTTAGCGTTTCACATAATAAAGGAAGTATATGCAAATCAACTCTACTAATTGCTCCATTGTAATAACCTTGTATTGTTTCAAATCTTAATCCTGTTTCTACACATAATCTATTTTTTGAACAACCCTTTTGATCCATTAATTTAGCAAGTTTGAAAATAATGTTAGAGTCATTTTTATTAACCTTTTTCATATTCTAACCGCACCTATCTAATATAATAATATCACTTATATTACATCTTGACACTCTACAATAGAATGTAGTGCTATAACTTTGATACTACATCACAATGTAGATATAAAGGTAATGATAGATACGAAAGAGTATAGTTTTGAAGAATGTGGTTTAGATTTATTAAAAGGACGTATTTGTAATTACATAATTAAAAATGGAAGGAAATATATAGATCAAGTATTTGGTATTCGTTTTGGTAATTATTTTTTGAGAATAAAGTATAATCATCATATTTATAAAGTGGTGATTATTAAAATTGAAAATGAAAGATATTGGTATTTAAAACCATATAATAAGTCATGTTATACAACTAACGCAAGAGATTATAATAGTTTTGAACTTGTTATTTACGCTATTAAAGAAGGTGATTTAATTATAAGTAAAAAATAATTATTTAAATTTTAAACATTATACACTAAATTATTTTTGTTTTAGTTGGCGTAAATAGTATATTGGGATTTTTTTTGATTGATGATATAATAATATGTATAAATGGGTGATTTAAATGAAAAACAATTACAAATATATTTTGTTATTAGCTGTAGGATTTTTGTGGTGTTCACTATCATATTTATCACAAGAGATTGTATTACTTAATGTTTACGATAAAATTATTACAAATAATGTAATTATGACTTATGATAGTTTTGCAATGGCACTTGGTATAATTCTTTTTATATTTTTATATAAAAAAAAATTTGATGTAAAAAAAATCTATATAGTATTTTTAATTATTTCTATTTGTTTGAATATTGTATTCTATATAATAAATCCAAATTATATTTCTATGATTATTTCAATAGTTTTGTGTTTAATAGGCTCAGCAGGTTTTGGCGTCGCTTATCATTTTTCACTAATTACATCAAATGTAAAAAAAGATAATAGAGGTTTAATATTTGCTTTCGGTTATGGATGGGGTGCGTTTTTAACTTATTTAATATCTCTAATTCCAAATGATTTTATATCTTCAGCAAAACTACTTTTAATCTTACTACCTTTAATTTTAATTAATATTTATTTTATAAATATTAATGACAAATTTAGTAATATTAAAGAAAATGATAAATTAACTTTTTTAGAAAAAAAGAAATTATTCTCTTTAATAGCTTTAATATTGGTTATGTCATTAATTTCTTCTTTTTCTTCAAATATGGTTGCTATATTTAATTATAGTAAGGAAACAGGATTTGCGTATTCAAGAATTTATTATGCAATAGGATTATTGGTTGCAGGATATTTTGCTGATAAAAATAACAAAGTATTTGAAATAGCATCTATATCTAGTTTATTGTTTCCATTAATAACAATTATTCTCTTTAAGGAACAAATAAATATGTTAATGATAGCAAACTTAAATTATTTTTTTATATCATTTTTTGTAGTATATAGAACTTTATCATTTATGAATTTATCTAATAAAAACAAAATATATTTATCTGCTTTTGGATTATGTATTTGCAGAGTAATTGAGGGTACACTTTCTTTATTAAATAATTATTTTGAATTTACTTATTTATTTTTAACAATATGTATAATAATTTTAGTAGCTTTTATGATAGGAATTTATATTTATTTATACAGTTTGAATTTTGTAAATAAAGAAGATGTTTTTCAAGATTTTTGTGTTAAGTATAAATTGAGTATTCAAGAAAAAAAGATTTTGAATTTAATTCTTCGAGATTACTCTAATCAAGATATAGCATCATCACTAGTTGTATCAATTAATACAGTTAGAAATCATGTAGCACATATTTACAAAAAATGTAATATGAAAAAAGAAAAAATTAAGGAGATTATAAACCAAAAGACTATATAGTCTTTTTTTGATTAATCCAAATTTAGAAAATGTATGATACGATTAATTTATAAAACTAGGAGGGAGGAATTTTTGTGAACTTACAAAAGAAATTGAAAATCCAAAAACTGGTGATGGAACAATGAATTTAATAATACTTGGTAGTGCTTCATTGATTGGTTTACTTAGAGCAAGTATATATTTAAAGAAAAAAATTTAATTAATAATAGGGATGGGTATAATGAAAGATATGTTCAAAAAATATTGGTGGATTATAATAATTTTGGTAGTAATTATTATAGTTGCACTATTACTATATTTTAAAGTATTTAAAAATTATTTTGGTAAAACTACTCCTTGTACAGAAAACGAAATTTCTGCAGTTAGTGAATTTGATTTTTCTGATCAGTGGATTAATTACTTAATGATGAACCAAAGTATAGTTCCAAGTGATGTTCTTGATTGTTTAAAAGAGCATTTGGGAGAATATAAAATAGTAAAGATGAATGGTCAAGAAAGATTAGAACTTACTATGGAAGATTTTACAAAAATAAAAGCAATATTTAAATTGCATGGATATACACCAACTATATTGTCAGAAATTAATAATAAAAAGTTGAGCAACAGAAAATTGAATAAACTTATTAAAGAAAATGATAAATATTTAGTTGATACTAAAGTTTATCCTAAACCAGAAGATGGAAACAAATTTTTAAGTTTCTTTGAATTAAATGAAGAGAAAATATTAGATTCTGCATTAGGTGTTACTTTAAAATCGCCAAAAGAAGTAACAGTGACAAATGTTACTCGAGCAGGTTTGACGAGAAGTATTGTTCTTACAAATACTTCGGATAAAAAAGTTCAAATAGAAAGTGCTATATTAAATGATAATGAATGGTCTACAGTTGATGGCTATGATAAGAATTTGATAATTAACTGGGATGATCAAGAAAATGGGATGGTATTGATAATATCTAATCCAAAAGCGATCCTTGAACCAGGTGAGTCAACTGTTGTTAGATATAACATGAGCGGCGATTTTAGTAAAGATTTTTCTTTTATTAATTGCTATTCATTTTATATAAATGATGGAACTAATAGAGAACTTTTGGCGAGTGTAGTTAAAACAAATGTTAAGCCATCTGAAAAGAATAATAAAATGTATAAAATAAAGGGAACAATATATGATGAAGAAACTGGATTACCAATTCCATTTATTGATGTTCAAACATCAATATCTAACGGAAAAGTAACAACAGATATTCATGGACACTATGAAATTGAAGTACCAGGAATTTTATATGAACAATCAAATAATTATGCAAGAGCAACAGTTTTTGTAAATACAATATCTGTTATGCAAAGTAATCAATCAATTGTTAATGATGATTACTCAGAAGATAGTTTTATAGTTGAAAGTGGTAAGGATATAGTATTAAACTTTGCCTTAAAACGAAAACCGGAACAATATACTTATAAAATAACAAATAATTATGATTTATCAATGCAAGCTTATGGATTTGATACAGATTCTGATATAATTGCAGTAACACCATTTCATACAAATTATTCAGAAGACTATAAATATGAAAAAGGAATGGTTCGTGTATTTGATAAAACAGGTAAATTATTATTTGAAAAGAATATTTATGGTGAAGATAGAACTGTAGATGTTTCAACTGGTGGTAAATATGTAACGGCTATAGTACATTCTAAAACTGAGGTTGATACAGTATATGTTTGGAATATAAAAGGCAATGAAGTATTATCTTATAAAATGAATTACAAAGAAAACGAAAATTTAATTGTTAAAGAATATAATAATAAACCAAAATATGAATCTAGTTTGTATGATGCGGAAATATCAAATGATAATACTAAATTAGCAATTCAATCAAAAAATGGACATGTACAAATAATAGATATAAAAACAAAAGGAGTCATTAGAGAATTCTTTATGGATTCTGAATGTTCTCATAAATTATTATTTTCAAAAGATGATAAAATAATTTATACATCATCTACAGCTGGAACTTTAACTGCAATAGAAATTTCAACTGGTAAGGTATTATGGGAAAAATATATTGAGATGTTTATAATGGATTATATATTAACTGATGATTCATTAATTACTTCAACTAAAGCTACTGGAACATCATATTTAATTAGTTCAGATTTAAAAACTGGTAAAACCAATTGGACTTTAGAAGTTGGTATGAGATGTTCTAAAATGTCTATATCAAAAAATGGTAAAACATTATTTTGGGGAACAGATACAGGTGCATCTAATGAAGGAGCAATGCTAATTAATATAGAAACCGGTTCACCATTATGGGGACCTGTATCTGGAAAACAAGCTGGAGCATTTTGTAATAATGATAATTATATTTTAACAAGAAGTGGTGGTAATTTAGATATGTTTACTATTACTGGTGAGCATGTTTACTCAGCAAACATTGCACCCGATAATAATTCAATGAGCTGGGGTGTATATATAAGTGAAGATTGTAAAAATATAGTTACATTTGCAGGTGGCGAAACAAATAGTAGATTTAAAGGAGTAATGTATGCTTTGGAAAGAGAATAATAAGAAAAAGAATATAATAATTATTGGTTCAATCGTTTTAGCAATATTAATAGGAATTATAATATTTATAATATTTAGAAATAAGCCAATTGAGGATAAAGATTTTACAGAATATTTAAAAAATAATTCAACAGAAATATATGAACTAAATAAGAATACAAAAATTGATTTGAGTACTATTACATTATTAAATGATAAAGATATTGTTTTAATGAATTGTAAATTGATTTTTGTTGGAAATTATGTACCTAGTGATTATAAAATTACTATAAGAAATGAAAAAACTAATTCAACATTTGATTTTGAAAAAGTTGAATTTGATTTATCTAAATCAAACAACAGTATTTTTGATTTACAAACTGGTATCAAATTTATTTATAATAAAAAGAATGAATTAATTAAAGTACAAAAAGGTGACACTTGGACAACAATTATGAAGAACGATTTATTTGATTCCACTAAAGAGAATGAACTAACTGCAAATGAGATAACTTCAACAGAAAATTTTATTGAAAAGTTTAATAGTGATGTAACCCAATTTTCTGTGAAGAAAGATATGACATTAAACTTAAGTGATTCAACTATTAATAAATCAATAGTAATAAACACTGCAGAAAACAAATTAATCTTAAACGGCACTTTAACAGCAACTGATAGTACAGAAATTAGAATTGAGGGAAATGGTAAAGTTGATTTATCTAATCTTGAAGTAATTTATAACAATGATGAAGATATTGATATTCAAAAAACAATAATCCATATTTCTATAAATTATAAAAATATTATCGGTGAGCCAAAATTATCAGATGGATTAAAATTTAGAATAACTGATGATGGAAATAATGCTTATGTTGAGTATTTTCATAAAAGCACAGCTACTTTAAAAAATGTGGTATATACTGGAATTAAAAATTGTTTAGAGGGAAAAACGACTGATACATTATGTAATCTAGAAATTGGTCAAGTAGAGAATAGTATTACGATTAATTTAGATAATCCAAATATTACAAGTAATATTCATTTTAAATTTAATGAAAATATTAAATTAATATTAACGGGTTCTGTAATATTTAATGGAGGAGCATATCGCTTTGAGGGAACTGGAAATGTTGATATGACTAAGTTAAAAATTAATGCAAGTTCGGAAGTTGGGAAAACCAAAACAAACGACATTATTTGGTATGAATCTGGCAAAATAAATTTACAATATAATGGAAATTTTGATATTGTCACAAATGGTAAAATGAAAGTATTACGATATAATTAATTATTTAAAAAGGCAATTACAAATAGTAATCGTCTTTTTCTTTTATAGAATTTATATCTTTATTATCTAATATTTTTTTGTTGTAGAAATCATCAACAACTTGTTTATATATTTGGCTTTTCGTTCCCCAACCAAAAAGTTTATCTTTTAAGAATTTTGTTAATTTAGCAAATTTTTCCTTAAAGTAGAATAAACTCTTTTTTAATGAAAAATTTTCTTCCTCTAAATCATCAATCTTTTCTTCTTGCTCTTATATTTTTTAAATAGCCTTTTAAATTGGTCAAAGGTATTTTATTAGATAAATTTTCAACATAAACAAATTCGTGTTCAATAAACATTAAGAATAGGACATTATTAATAATAACTTTATGAGGTTCAACATAAGCGATATTGGTATGATCAATAATTCGGAAACTTCCATTAGTCGCTTTATAATTAGAACCACAAGCCCATTTTAATTTAGTAATGAGATCAGAACTCATTTTGATTTCTTTTTTTGTAATATTAATAATACACACACATCCTTTCCTTAAAACACAAAAAAATCAATCTTTCGATTGATTTAATCAATTAACATCGCATTGGTGCGACGATTTTATCTTTTGGAGCAGGTGATGGGAATCGGACCCACGTTAGCAGCTTGGAAGGCTGAAGTTCTACCATTAAACTACACCTGCAATTTGTTTTAACAGAAACTATTTTATCTAATTTATGAGGAATTGTCAAGGTTTTATAGTAATTATATTTTACTATATGAATATATGTTTGTATAATATTAAGATTATTTAATTAAAAAAAGTTTGAAGAGAATAAAAAGGATAAAAATTATTTTTTTGAACTAGTCAAGTAAAAGTAGACACATTAAAAAGATTTCAGAACCCCAATT
>CAYNFP010000003.1:0-152354 GCA_964396655.1 uncultured Muribaculaceae bacterium
GAACTCTCGCACCAGTTTCCCGGTCTACACCCTTAGCAGGGGCGCCTCTTCAGCCACTTGAGTACTACTCCGTGATTACTAAAATATAATACTATATTTTGTCATTTATGTCAATTTTAAAATAATAGAATATTTACAATTGTCAGTATATATTATAAAATATAATTGGTGAAAATATGAAAAATAAAAAAGGTTTTACTTTAGTTGAATTGTTAATTGTAATTGTTTTATTGTCTGTAATATTAGTTTTAGTAATTCCAAATTTATTAAAAACATATCGTGGAAGTAATGATAAATTAACTATATTTCAAAAAAATCAATTAAAAAGTGCTGTTGAATTATATATAAATGATACATGTTTAAATCCAGTAAGTGAGACAACATATTGTGAATTTACGACTACTACAGATGAAGATGGAAATATTTTAATTTCTGATGGCTCAATTACATTAGAAAATTTTTTGACAAAGAATTATTTAGATTCAACTGGTTCTTTAAGTAAATGCGGTGGAAATATATTAATAATAAATAATAAAGTAAATGTTTCAAATATAATTTGTTCTTTATGAATAAAGTATGGAAAAAATATTTAATATATTGTAAAATAATAAATATAGAAGGATGTAGCTAATGGAAAGAATAATAAATAAAATTATTAGACTTACAAGAAAAAAGTATTTTTTAGTAGTTTTTGTTTTTACATTATTAATAATGGTATTAGGTAGCACTTATAGTTATTGGTCTAGTGAATCTGGCTGGCAATTAGCATCAGAACTTAAATTTAATGAACTATATTATTCTTTTACTATTGGGGGTTCTTCAACATCTACAATTTATTCAGAGGCTAATTCAGGAACTGTTTATTATAATGTTGCAATCACTAATTTAAATGAATTAAATACAAGGTATTTACTTACTTATACAAGCACATCAGGAAGTGTTACTGTTAAAGTCTCTTCTTTATCAGTTAATGATTCTAATGGCATAATTGGAAAATATGATTCCGGAAGCGGAACTGGAATAACTAAAACTGTAAGAATAGCAGTAACTAATAATACTGCATCTGCTGCTACTATAACGTTAGCAGTTGTTGGGGGTTATACATGGAATGATTCATCTTCTGTAGAAGTTGTAAGTGGTTTTACAGCAATTAGTGGTACATATGATGAATCAACTTTAAGTTTTGGTTTAACTGTCGCACAAAGAGTTAACAGTATTTTAAATTGTACTCCAACAGCAACTTCTCCTTGTTTATATAAAGAAAATTCTTCTAATAATTATGTATATTATAATGGTAAATACTGGAGAATGATGGGTTCATATTTAATAGATAGTAAATATATTGTAAAATTAGTATTAGATGAACCTTTAACAACAAGTACAACATATTCTGATTCAAGTAGTTCTCTTTCAACTTTTTATGGTACTTTAAATACTAGTTTAATAAGAACTTCTTCTCCTTTTACTTGTACTGGAACAACAACAGTAACTTGCACAGGAAGCGATAATATAGGTTTAATTTCTAAAACTGAGTATGATCTAATAGGTGGAGTTAACTCTTATTTATATGCAAAACCTAGTAAATCTTTTTGGATGAATACTGAAAGTTCATCAGGAATTCAATATATCGGAACAAATAGGGGGAGTTCAACTTTAGCTGCAACTTCAAATGCCTATGTAAAGCCCAGTATTTATATAAAAGATGATGTAGTAATTGAGCCAGGCTCAGAAGGTACTTATGAAGATCCTTATTTATTAGCCCAAGGAATAAGCCTTACTGTAAATGCAAATTCTGGTACTACTTTATTCAAAACAGGCTATTATGCAGCAAGTTTTACTTATGATGGAGGAACTCCTTCAAGAACTAATTATGTACTTAGAGATTATCAACTAACCGGAACAGGTTCTTCTCTTAATGGAAATGTTTTAACAATGGGAAGCGAGGCTTCTTCAATGACTATAAGATGGTGGGCTCTTTATACTATTGCATATAATTGCAATGGCGGATCGGGTTCTACTACAAGTAGTTCACATGTAGAAGGAACTTCAAAAAACTTAACCGCTAACGGATGTTATAAAATCATTTCAGGAACAGCTGGTCAAGTATATAAATTTTTAGGATGGGATACTTCTTCGGCTGGAACTACAGTTGTATATAACAATGCTGCTTCTGTTTTAAGTTTAACTTCTGTTGGGGGTAGTACAATTACTATGTATGCCGTTTGGTCATCAACCAGCATATTTACTTATAGTGCAAGTTATAATGTGCTATCAGATGGCTCTGGAAATTGGAGAATAAAATTATTATCTTCCGGCAATTTTGTTGTAACTACCGGAAATAGTTATGCCATAGATGTATTTTTGGTAGGTGGTGGAGGCGGAGCGAGATCTGCAACAACTCAATATGGTCGTGGTGGAGGCGGTGGTGGTTATACCACTACAGTAAGTAATATAAGTTTAACAGCAAATACATATAATATCATTATTGGGGGCGGCGGAGCAGGTGGGACTTCTGGTAGTTATGGTAGTAATGGTTCAAATACAACAGCATTTACTTATACTGCCTTAGGAGGCTATGGATCAACTGGTTATAGTGGAGCAGCTGGCGGCTCTGGTGGTGGAGCAGCTGGTGGAGATACAAGTATTCTTGGAAGAGATGGAGGTAGTAATGGTTCTAATGGTGTCAGCAATACTAGCGATAGTCGCTCTGGAGGTACTGGTCAAGGAACAACAACAAGAGAATTTGGAGAAACTGCTGGAGATTTATATGCTGGTGGTGGCGGAGGCGGATGTTATCAAAGGTCTGGTACAAGTGGCGGAGCAGGTGGAGCTGGAGGCGGCGGAGCTGGAGGAGGATATGCAAGTTCTGGTTTAAATGGTACCACAAATACCGGAGGCGGTGGCGGCGGAGCTGGAGGTTATATGGGATCTTCAACAAATGGTGGCTCTGGTGGTTCCGGAATTGTTGTAATACGTAATAAAAGATAAATATAAAAAGATATAGAAAATATATCTTTTTTATTGTATAATTTTATATGTAATATTAAAAAGGAGTAATTATGAAATATACTAGAAGTGAATTAAGAGAAAAAGTGATGGTAATTCTATACCAAATAGATTTTTATAAAAAAGAAAATATGGAATTTGAAATAAAAGATGTTATTAAAGAACAAATAGAAATTGAAAATGAATTTGTTAATCTTTTAGTATACGGAGTTTTAGAAAAAGAAAAAGAAATTGTAAAATTAATTGAAAAGTATTTAAAAAATTGGAGTTTCAAAAGGCTTGGAAATACGGATCAAGCTATTTTAAAATTAAGTGTGTTTGAATTATTGTATACATCAACTCCAAAAGTTGTTGTAATAAATGAAGCTATCGAACTTGCTAAAAAATATTCTGATGAGAAAATAGTGCCATTAATAAATGGAGTTTTAGATAATATGTTAGATAATGAGGTGAATAATGAATTATAAAAGCATTACTGAAATTAATGAGATAGTAAAAAATATCTTAGAGAATGATGATATGCTTTTTGAAATATATATAAGAGGTGAAATTAGTAATCTTAAATATCATTCTAGAGGTCATTTATATTTTTCTTTAAAAGATGAAAATTCTAAAATAAATGCTGTTTATTTTAATGCTAATGGAAAATTATTGTTTACTCCTAAAGATGGAGATTCAGTATTAATTAGAGGTAGAATAAATGTATATACAGTAAGTGGTAGTTATCAAGTTGTGGTATCTGAAATGAAACAAGATGGAGTAGGTAATTTATATGTTTTATTTGAAGAATTAAAAAAGAAATTAGCAGCTGAAGGTTTATTTGATTCAAATCATAAAAAAAGAATACCTAGATTTCCAGAGAAAATAGGAGTGATTACCGCTAGAGAAGGGGCAGCTGTTAAAGACATTATTACTACAATTAATAGAAGGTATCCTTTATGTGAAATTTATTTATTTCCTACTTTAGTTCAAGGAGAAGGCGCCAAAGAAGGAATAGTTAAAATGATTAAAAGAGCCAATGAAACAGATATTGATGTTTTAATAGTTGGCCGTGGTGGGGGTTCTATAGAGGATTTATGGGCATTTAATGAAGAAATTGTTGCAAGAGAAATATATAATTGCAAAATACCTATTGTTAGCGCTGTAGGGCATGAAATTGACTATACAATAGCGGATTTTGTAGCAGACTTAAGAGCACCAACACCAACCGCAGCGGCAGAACTTGTTGTAAAAAATAAAGAAGATATTGAAAATTATTTAAGTGATGTTGTAAATAGGTTAAATACTGCTTTATTTAATAAAATTAGTTATTATAAAGAAAAAATAAACAAATATAAAAGTAATTATATACTAAACAATCCTTTAAAAATGTATGATATTAAATATAAAGAAATAGAAAATTTAAAAGAAAAATTAAATTCATTAATAAAAAATAAAATTATTATTGATAAAAATAAATTTGAAAATATAAAACTTAAAATTGAATTGTTAAATCCTGAAAACATTTTAGAAAAAGGATATAGTATAATAAAATATAATGATAAAATAATAAAAAATAGTGATTTAATTAATATAGGTGATAATATAAATATAATAATGAATAAAGGCTCATTATTAGCAGAAGTGAAAGGAAAGAATTAATATGAAAAATGAAACTTTTGAAAGTGCTTTATTAAAATTAGAAACTGTAGTTAAAGAATTAGAAAATGGTGAGATTGATTTAGATAAATCAATTGAAAAATATAAAACAGCTACTGAATTATTAAAATTCTGTGATGAAAAGTTAAAGAATGCTACAGAAACAGTAAATAAAGTTTTAAACAAAGATAATGAATTTGAAGATTTAAAACTTGAAGAATAATCCATTAATTACCAATACTTTTATTGGTAATTTTATTTTTATATTATTGGATATAATAAATCTAGAGGTGTAGAAATGAGAAAAATTTTAGCAACGTTATTATTTATATTGTTTTTACCTGTAGGAGTTGCGGCATACTCTGAAAATGTTATTCCTGGAGGAGAAAATATCGGACTTACTATTAATACTGATGGTTTGGTAGTAGTTGGTTTTTATAAAGTTGATGGAGAATTCATTGGTAAAGATACCTTGAAAATCGGAGATTATATTCTAGAAATAGAAGGAGTAAGCGTTGAAAGTATTAAAGATATGAGTTACTTAATCGAAGACAGAGTTAAAGAAGGTAAAGTTGATATAAAAATAAAGAGAAATAAAAAAGAATTAAATACTGAATTAACTTTAATAAAAGAAGATAATGTATATAAAACAGGTCTTTATGTGAAAGAAAAAGTAATTGGTATAGGGACTTTAACTTATATTGATCCAGTTACTAAAATATATGGTTCATTAGGTCATGAAATAATCATGAGTGAAACAGAAAAAAGTATCGAAATAAAGAATGGTAATATATTTGAAAGTTTTGTGAACAGCATTGATAGAAGTACTAGAGGTTCTGTTGGAAGTAAAAATGCATCAATATATTATGATAAGTCTTTAGGAAATATAATTAAAAATACAAGCGTTGGATTATTTGGAATATATTCAAGTAAACTTCCTAATAAAGATTTAATGAAAGTAGTTGATTTCGATGAAATTGCTTTAGGTCAGGCATATATCTATACAAATATAAATGGTAATACTATAAAGGCATATGAGATAAATATAACTAATATTGATAAATCTA
Source organism: uncultured Muribaculaceae bacterium (assembly GCA_964396655.1). Classification (GTDB taxonomy): domain Bacteria; phylum Bacillota_I; class Bacilli_A; order RF39; family UBA660; genus CAYNFP01. The sequence continues at coordinate 5,712 of CAYNFP010000003.1, forward strand.
AAATAAAAACATCTAAATCACTTAGTTTTAAAATTGTTGATGAAGAATTAATTAATAGTACTGGTGGGGTAGTGCAAGGAATGAGCGGAAGTCCAATTATTCAAAATAATAAAATAGTTGGTGCTGTCACACATGTTGTAGTGTCTTCACCAATTGAAGGATATGGTATTTTCATAAGAACAATGTTAGAAGAAGGAGAAAAGTAAAATTTTCTCTTTTTATATTTTAATATTTAATATATAATTATAATTAGGGTGAGATATATGTTAAATAAGATAATAGAGAGTGCAATAAAAAAAGAAGAAATCAGGGAAGAAGAAACTATAAATTTAATAGCTTCTGAAAATTTTGTATCTAAAAGTATAATGGAAATTCAGGGAAGTGTTTTAACTAATAAATATGCTGAAGGGTATCCTGGTAAAAGATATTATGCCGGATGTGAAAATGCAGATGAAATAGAAGCAGAAGCAATAAAAAAAGCTTGTGAATTATTTGGTTGCGACTATGCTAATGTTCAACCACACTGTGGAACATCAGCAAATTTAATAACATACCAAGCATTATTATCTCCTAAAGATAAAATATTAGGAATGAATTTATCCCATGGGGGACATTTATCTCATGGTCATCCTATAAATGCTAGTGGCATTTTATATACAATTATAGATTATAAAGTAGATTCAGAAACTGGTTTAATAGATTATGATGAAATAAAAAGAATAGCAGAGACAGAAAAACCCAAATTAATTGTTGCTGGTGCTTCTGCATATTCAAGAATAATAGATTTTGAGAAATTTAGAGAAGCAGCAGATAGTTGCGGTGCTTATCTAATGGCAGATATAGCTCATATTGCTGGGTTAGTAGCGACTGGACTTCATCCTAGTCCATTCCCATATGCAGATATAGTTACAAGCACTACTCATAAGACTTTAAGAGGACCAAGAGGGGGATTAATTTTAACTAATAATGAAGAAATTATAAAAAAAATAAATAAAACTGTTTTTCCTGGAATGCAGGGAGGCCCTTTAATGCATGTAATTGCAGCTAAAGCAGAATGTTTTACTGAAGCACTAACTGAAGAATTTAAAGCTTATCAATTACAAGTCTTAAGAAATATAAAAGCAATGGAAGAAGTATTTAAAAGTGCTGGATATAGACTCATAACAGGCGGAACCGATAATCATTTATTATTAATAGATATAAATGGTTCTATAGGAATAACAGGTAAAGAAGCACAAGATATTTTAGAAGCAATAAATATTGTAATAAATAGGAATGCAATACCATACGATACTCTTCCAAAAATGATAACTAGTGGAATTAGACTTGGAAGTCCAGCTATGACTACAAAAGGATTTAAAGAAAGTGATTTTATAGATACTGCAAAAATTATTATTGAAGCATTAAGTAGATATAAATCAAATGAAGACTATATGCCTTTAAAAGAAAAAGTATCTAAAATATTAAAAAGAGGAAAATAAATGAATATAGATGGTAAGAAAATATCTGGTAAAATAAAAGAAGAAATAAAATCTACAATAGAATTAAATAAATATATTCCTGGTATTGCCGTTATTCAAATTGGTAATGATGAAGCTAGTAATATTTATATATATCAAAAACAAAAAGTAGCGGAAGAATTAGGAATAGTTTTTTATGCTATAAAGTTTGATGCTTCTGAAAATTTGGAAGTTCTTGAAAATAAAATAATTGACCTAAATAATGATAAAAATGTAAATGGAATTATTATTCAATTACCTTTACCTCCAAAATTTACTGTAGAAGAAATAATTCATTTAATAAATTTAATTGATCCTTCAAAAGATATTGATGGATTAACTGATTATAATAGAATTAAACTAATAAATAATGAACCTTGTTTTATTCCTTGTACTCCTTTGGGAGTTATTGAATTACTTAAATTTTATAATATTGAAGTAAGTGGTAAAAATGTAGTTATTATAGGAAGAAGTAACCTAGTTTCTAAACCTTTATTTAATTTACTTCTTAATATGAATGCTACTGTAACAATATGCCATTCAAAAACAAAAGATTTATCTATATATACTAAAAATGCAGATATATTAATTTCTGCAACTGGTAAAAAGTATTTAATAAAAGAAGATATGGTAAAAAATGATGCTGTAATAATTGATATTGGAATAACAAGAGAAGATGGTAAAATATACGGAGATGTTGATTATGATAATGTAAAAGATATTGCTTCGTTTATTACTCCTGTACCTGGTGGAGTAGGACCAATGACAGTAATTATGTTAATGAAAAATTTATTGGAGAGTTATAAAAATGCAAATAGAAAGAAATAGAATTTATAAACATTTTAAAGGAAATTATTTTTTAATAATTGATTTTGCAATAGATTGTGAAACCGGAGAAGAATTGGTTATATATAGAGGTCTTTATGATAATAATGATTTATATGTTCGAAAAAAAAGTGATTTTGAATCACTTGTAGATAATGAAAAATATCCAGATATAAAACAAAAATATAGATTTGAATTAACTGAATTTCCAAATTTATCAAGAAAAAAAGATTAAGAAAAAATATAAACAAATAAACCTGAAAATAAGCTTAAAAACATAATTATTGCTAATAACCAAGAGAAGATTACTTTTAATCTTTTTTTTGTTTTTGATTTCATATATATAACCTCTTACAATAATTATATTACTTTTTTTCATAAAATAAAATATATTAAATATAATTAAATATGAAAAAATTTAAAAATAGAAAAACTTTATTATCAATGTTAATACTATTTATAATTGGACTAGCTTTTGGAATTACTTTTATATTTTTCATAACAGATTTAGATAAATCTATTTTAAAAAAAGAAATGGTAGAATACATAAATCTTGTTAATTCTGATTCTTATCAATATTTAAAAGGCTTTATAACAAGTGTTAGAATAAATTTGTTATATATGACGGTTATATGGGCATCAGGAATATTATTTATCTTTTTCCCACTTATTCATTTTATTATATTTTATAAAGGATTTTTAATGGGATTTTCTATTTCTACTTTTATTTTTATTTATAAATTAAAAGGATTAATATATTCTATAATATTTATGTTTCCACATGAATTTATTAATATATTTATACTTATTACATTATCGGTTATAGTCTTAAAATTTAGTAAAAGTTTATATCTTAAAATCAAAAGTGACGAAAAAATAAGTATAAAATCTCTAAGTAAAAAATATATTACTACTTATTTTATATTTATTGGTTTTTCAATTTTAAGTAGTCTTTTAGAAATATTTTTTAATACATTTTTAATAAGACTTGTGATATAATCATTGCGAGGTGAAAAGAATATGAAAGTAGTAGTGGGAATGAGTGGCGGAGTCGATAGTGCAGTCGCTGCATATTTACTTTTAAAAGAAGGCTATGAAGTAGTAGGACTTTTCATGAGAAACTGGGATAGTAATATAAATAATGATGTTGAAGGAATAACAGAAGGTATTTGTCCTCAAGAATTAGATTATATAGATGCTAAAAAAGTATGTGATGAATTATCAATTCCATTATATAGAGTTGATTTTATTAAAGAATACTGGGATTATGTATTTAAATATTTTTTAGATGAATTAAAACGTGGTAGAACACCAAATCCCGATATAATGTGTAACAAGTATATAAAATTTGATTTATTTATTAAAGAAGCTAAAAAACTTGGTGCTGATAAGATTGCAACTGGACATTATGCAATTATAAAAGATGGTAAAGTATATAAAGCTAAAGATCAAAATAAAGATCAAACATATTTTTTATCTCAGGTAACAAAAGAACAATTTAAAGATATATTGTTTCCTGTAGGAAATTATACAAAAGATGAAATAAGAAAAATAGCTGAAGATAATAACATTCCTGTATCAAATAAAAAGGATTCTACTGGTATATGTTTTATAGGAGAAAGAAATTACCAAAAATTTATTTCTAATTATTTAAAAGGTGAAATTGGAGATATTATTGATATAGATACTAATGAAGTAATTGGAAAACATAATGGATTAATGAACTATACTATTGGACAAAGAAGAAATATTGGTATTTCAGGTAATTTAAAAAGGCATTATGTATGTGGTAAAAATGTAGATAAAAATATATTATATGTTGCTTTTGGTGAAGATAATAAATATTTGCTTTCAGATGAAGCAATAATTGAGAATATGAATTATATAAGTAATGAAAAACCAATTGAAGCAGAATGTAAATTTAGGTATAGAGCGGAATATAATAATATTAAAATAAAATACTTAAATAATAATGAAATATTGGTAAAATATGACAATGTTAAATCAGTTACTCCTGGTCAAGCATGTGCTATATATTATAAAGATGAAATGATTATGGGAGGTATAATTAAAGAAGTTAGAAAAAATAACAAAAAACTGTGGTATTTATAATTAATATGTGTTATAATTAAACGAAATTTTGAAAAGGGAGGTTTTAAAAATGAATAATGATAATGTATTTACAAAAATAGAACAATACGCAAACGAAAAAGGTCGTGAAGCAGTAGCTAAATTATTGCCCGAAGTATCTGCTGGTACTAAATTAATAATTTTTGATCAAGCAAAAAGAGAGGCATATATTAAAGCGTTAAAAGATTATGGAATAAAAGGCGGAATAAAACCTACTTCTAATGCACGTAAATTAGAATTGAACTAATAAATTAGTTCTTTTTTATTTGTTTTTTACTTGACATAATATATGTAAAGATTTACAATTATAATGTAGAGTAGGGAGGTAAGTTTTAATGACTTATTTAAATGAATTATTACAAGAGGTTGGTATATCCAAAGTAAAATTAGCTAAGTATTTAGGGGTTTCTAGACAAATGATATATAATTATTTGGAATTAGAAAATTTAAATAAATGGCCAAAGGAAAAGAAAATTTTGCTTTTTAAATTATTTGATATACAAGATGGAAATGAAGAAACACTAAAAAAGATTAAAATCAATGCAGAATACCTGGAGCAGGTAGAGACTAAATTATATCAAAATATTAAAGATGATATGAGTTCTAATGAACAATTTTTTGATTTAAAAGAATTGTCTAAAGAAGAAAAGACTTTATTAAATGATTTAGTATTTATTATTAAAGAAAAATTTACTGATGACAAAAAAGGGGAGGATACATACTACTCTTTCCTATATTTATATCATACACTTCAGTCTATGAATAATGTTCCTGAAATTAAATATTTGTTTGCATATTTATCTAAGAAAACAGGATTTACAGATCCAATGGAATTCAAATTTGATGAATCTAAACAATTTATATTAGAAAGCATAATTTTTACTGCATTTACTTTATATAATAACGGAGGAGCAACCAAGAGTAAATTAGTAGACTCTCATAATAGATTTGTTCAAGAAATTAATACTGAAAAAGAAGAAACATTATCTAGAACACAACAATTAAATTATTTAAGAGTACAAGCATTAAAAGAACTAGGATATAAAGATATAACTAAAGAGAATGCTACAGAAGTATTCAATAAAATAGCAGAAATTCAATCTAGAAAAGCATAATAATTATTTCGCATAATATATATTATGTTAACTTCTATAAATTATAATAAGAAATGATTAATAAGTACCACTACTACTCCTAGAGACATACCGATAATCATATTCTTTTTTTTATTATATTTTAATACTTCTGGAAATAATTTATTTATTGATAACGTTATCATAATACCTGCAACTAATATTAATACTATACTTAATGATATATTTGTAATATACTTTTTAAATATTAGATATGTCATTATAGCGCCTATTGGTTCAGCAAGTCCTGAAATTAGAGAGTACACTACTCCTTTTCTTTTTGAATGAGTAGAGTAATATATAGGAACAGCAATAGATATTCCTTCTGGAATATTATGCATCATTATAGCTAAACCTAAACTGATTCCTAAATTTAAATCTTTATAAGCACTCATGAATGTAGCGATACCTTCTGGAAAATTATGTAACATTAGGGCAATCATACTTAATACCCCTACTCTAAACAAGTTTTTATCAGAATTTTCACAACAATTTTCTGTTGTTTTATTAATCTTATTATTTATATAATTGACTGAGATCATTCCTAATAAAAAAACTATTATTAATATAATAAAACCATAAAAATAACCAAATCTTCTAACTATTGAATAAGAAGATTCTGGTATTAATTCAATTATAGATATCATTATCATGACACTTAAAGAAAAACTTAGACAAGTTGTTATAAATTCTTCTTTATTTTTAATTTTTAAATATACAATTAATCCCCCAACAACAGTAGATAAACCCGCTATCGTAGAAATTAATAAAGGTCCAAATATTCCCATAAATATCATTTAAATATATGCATTTATATTTATTTTTTTACCATAATAATTGTAGGTGGTGATATTTAAATGGCTAATACAAGAGCTAGAGCAAATTCTAATTCAAGAAGTAGAAGTAGAAGTGGTGCTCGAAATAATGTATCTAGATGTAATTCGCGTTCAAAAAGCAGATCAAGAGCTAGAAATACTACAAAATAATAGCCAAAAAAGAAGATATTTTATATATCTTCTTTTTTTATTTCATCCATTATAGATTGTCCTATAGGTAAAGTATTTTCTATATTAAAATTGTCTAATATTGTAGCACTTATATCTGCAAAAGAACTTCTATCCCCTATTCTATGTGAATTTTTTATTATAGATGAAAATAATATAAGCGGAGTATTTTCTCTTGTATGATCTGTTCCTCTATATGTAGGATCATTACCATGATCTGCAGTAAATATAACTAAGTCTGTTTTCTTTAAATTCTTTAAAAATATTGGTAAATAATAATTAAATTCCTCTAATGCTTTTAAATAATTGTCTTTATCTCTTCTGTGACCATATAGAGAATCAAAATCATTTAAATTTGCAAAACATAATCCATCGAAATTTGCTTTAGAAAAGTCTATTAATTTCATTAAACCATCTAAATTATTTTTTGTTTTTAATTTAGTTGTTATTGATTTATTATTAAATATATCAGATATTTTACCAATAGAAATTGTTTGTAAATTATTTTTATATAATAAATCCAATGCATTAAGTGGTGGATCTATAGCAAAATCTTTTCTGTTTGGTGTTCTTGTAAAATTATTTGGAGTTCCGATATATGGTCTTGATATAATACGTCCTATATTATATGGACTTCCTGATGTTATTTCTCTTATTTTATGACATATATCATATAATTCTTCCAAAGGTATTACTTTTTCATGAGCAGCTATTTGAAGAACTGAATCAGCTGATGTATAAACAATTAAAGCCCCCGTTTTTATCTGCATTTCACCAAGTTCATCAATAATATTTGTACCTGAAGCAACAACATTACCAATAACATCTCTACCACTTAATTCTTTTATTTTTGATATTAATTCTAATGGGAATCCTTTTGGATATGTTGCGAATGGTTCTTCTCTTTTAATACCCATCATTTCATAATGACCATTTAAAGTGTCTTTTCCAGCATTATTTGGTTTCATTTTACAATAAAGACTATATTTTGTATCATCACTTTTACCAACTAAATTTAAAAAACCAAGTTTTTCCATTATATTTAAATTATAATTTCTTCCTTCAACTATATGACCTAATGTATTAGCTCCAACATCCCCATATTTAGATGCATCTTCTGCTTCCCCCACTCCCAAACTATCCAAAACTATTAAAAATATTCTTTTAAACATAATTACTCCTCCTTTTTAGCTCTTGGATTTGAATCAAAATAACTTTTTTTAACAAAATCATTACTTAAGTGTGTATATATTTCAGTTGTTGTTATATTTTCATGCCCCAGTAATAACTGTACACTTCTTAAATCAGCCCCACCCTCTAACATATGTGTTGCAAAACTGTGTCTAAGTATGTGTGGACTTACTTCTTTATTAATATTTTTCCCTTTTGCTTCTTTTTTTATTATTTTATCAAAAGATATTCTACTTAATTTACCCCCATGATTATTTAAAAATAAATAATTATTATAAGGTTTATTCTTAGGAAAAAAATTATTTCTATATTCTTCAATATATATATTTAAATATTTAATTGCGATATCTCCGATAGGCAATATTCTTTCTTTATTTCCTTTACCTTCCACTTTTATTAAACAATTAGTGACATCTATATTATTTAATTTTAAACCTAATAATTCACTAACTCTAATACCAGAAGCATACATTAATTCTAACATTGCTTTATTACGATAATCAAATTTATTATTAAGATTTACATTTAATAGTAAATCAACCTCATTAATTGTTAAAAATTTAGGTAATCTTTTAGGTGATTTTCTTGTAGTAAAATTTATCATAGGATTTTTAAAATTATATTTTCTAGATATATATTTATAAAATTCTTTTAATGAACTTATTTCATGATTCATCGAACTATTTGACATTATACTATTCAAATATGTTAGATATTTAGTAATGTCATCTTCAGTAATATTTATTAAATCTTTTTTAATATGCTTTAAAAAACTATATAAAGAAATACTATAACTTTTAATAGTGTTTTCACTTAGCTTTTTAGTTAATAAAATATAAGTTTTATATTCTTCTATTAAATCATTATTCATGCTTTAATTATCTCACAAAAACCTACAAAATAAAACTAGTAAGAATTATCTTCCTACTAGTTTCTTATAAAATAACAACAGTTGGTTTTTGAAACCTCAAATTCATATTCATTTCTTCTACTAATTTTTGGTTAATGTTAAATCTTTTTGTGTAATTCTTTCTTTTATTGCTTCTAATTCTTCTAAAGTAAATGTTTCTTTTTCTTTTTCGGCATCTGTTAAATAAAAGTCCAACGGAAATATACTATTAGAGATAATTGTGTTTTCGTCTGGCTTTGAATTACCAAAAAAACTATTTTGACCTGGATTTATATCATACCATTCTTTTGTTTCTGGTGAATAATAATGATTATTTTGTAATCCACTAAGATTTTCATGAACAAAATATTCAAGTTCTTTTTCTTCTCCGTACAAAACCAATATATTTTCTTTTATATATTCGTCAGTATTTTCTAATTTAGCTATTTTTTTCTTATCGGCATTATTGACTATACAGCCCATAGGAAAGACTATTGCTCCAAACATAAATATAAAAGCTAAGATTGAAGCAAATCCACGACTACTGAAAAATTCAGAAAAATATCTATTTCTTTCCATAATATTTTCTTCTCCTTAATTTTATTATAATATATATTTATTATAGTGTCAAAATTTATTTAAAAATGGTAAAATAATAAGTAAGGAGATATTATGGACCTACTTCAAAATCAATTAAGACCCAATAAATTAAAAGATGTTATTGGCCAAGAACATTTAATTGGAGATAATAAAATATTATCTAACCATGTTAAGAACAAGAAAATTTTTAATATGATTTTATATGGTAAAAGTGGTATTGGAAAAACCACTATAGCTTTAGCGTTAATTGATGAACTTAAAATGAACTATAGAGTATTAAATGCTACAATTAATAGTAAGAAAGATTTTGATGTTGTATTTGAAGAAGCTAAAATGTATGGTAATTTAGTGCTTGTTATAGATGAAATACATAGAATGAATAAAGATAAACAGGATTTACTATTATCATATTTAGAAAGTGGTTTAATTACATTAATTGGTCTTACTTCATCTAATCCATATCATAGTATAAATCCTGCTATTAGAAGTAGATGTCAAATATTAGAATTGAAACCAATATCAACTGAAGATATAATTAAAGCTATTAAAAATATTAAAAAAGTATATAAAGATTTAGATTTAGATAAAAAAACCATCAATTATATAGCGTCTTTATCAAATGGTGACCTAAGATATGCATATAATTTAGTTGAATTTTGCTATTACAGTTTTGGTCCTAAGTTTGATATAGATACTATAAAAGAAATAAATACTAAGACTAATGTAAGTATAGATAAAAATGATAATGATTATTATGACACTATAAGTGCCTTTCAAAAGAGTGTAAGAGGATCTGATGTTGATGCTGCTATCCACTATTTAGCAAGACTAATTGAAGGTGGAGACTATGATATTATTTATAGAAGAATGCTTGCTATGTGTTATGAAGATATTGGACTAGCTAATCCTTCAATGGGACCTAAAGTAGTAGCAGCTATTGAGGCAGCTGAAAGACTTGGATATCCAGAGTTAATTTTACCGCTATCTAACGCAGTAATAGATATGGCTCTAAGTCCTAAGAGTAATTCAGCTTATTTAGCTATAAATGCTGCTATAAATCGTTTAAAAGAAGGTAATATAGGATCTATACCAAATAATATTACTAGTCATACAAATAGTTACTTATATCCTCATGATTATCCACCATATTATTATGTAAAACAACCATATTTACCAGAAAAGATAAAAACAGATATTTATTATAAACCAAAGAACAATAAATATGAGCAAGAATTAAAAAAGTTCAATGAATTAAAAAAAGGAAATAAATAATTTCCTTTTATTTTCTAATGTAACATACCAGAAACTTGATCAAAATTTTGAATAATTAATGACTCTGCATATTTAAAAGTATTATTTAAATCTTGATCTTCTAATAGTTCTGACCCTTTTATAATATTAAATTCAAAATTATATCTTGGCTTTAATTGTTCTATTAAAAAATTGTATTGTATTTCATTAATATATTCAGGAAAATATATAAAACAGATCATTCCTTCTGTTTGAATTATAATTGTTCCTTGATTTGAAACATTCACCGCTGCTTCAAAAGGATTGATTTTTTGAGTTGGGCAATTTGTAATAAAACCAATATATTGAGTTTCTTTACTATGGCCTGATACAAGTTTATCTATATCTCTTTTAATGACTACTCCATCTCTTGAAATTCCTATTACTCCTCTATCCCATTCATAAATTTTTCCACTAATTAAATCTCTAGGACTCCATCTTTTTTTGGGATTACTACTTCTTTTAATAGTTCCATTTAATTTGAAATATTTATTTGAAAATTTTATATTTGTCATTTACCCTCACATAAAAATTATAACAAAAAAACATTATTAATGTCAAAAATTACTTTTTTAATACTTTATTTATAATGTAATTTGTAATGAGTAATCCCGCAATTGCAGGGACATAAACTATAGAACCCAATCCCTCTTTATTTTTAACTGTTTCTATAGATGTTACTACATTAATTTTCTTTTGTTCTCTTTCACTAAATTCTTTTCTTATCTTTTTAGCAAGAGGATCATAATTAGTTTTGTTTAATGTGGTAATAGTTAAAGATAAACCATTTAATTTATTAGCAGTTCCCATTGAAGATATTAAATTAATTTTTCTTTTTAAACATTCTTTCATTAATAATATTTTAATTTTTGTAGTATCACAAGCATCAACTATAAAATCATAATCATCCATAAATAATAAATATAAATTCTCTTCTGTTATAAATGTATTTATTAAAGATACTTTAGCATTTTTATTTATTAATTTTATTCTTTTCTTAAATTCTCTCGTTTTATATTTATTTAAGTTCTTTGTATTAGATATTATTTGTCTATTAAGATTACTTGGTTTAATTAAATCCCCATCAACAAGTGTTATTTGTTCTACTCCACATCTAACTAAAGATTCAACTGTATATCCACCTACTCCACCTATTCCTAATACTAATATATTTAATTTTTTAATTTTATTAATACCTTCTTTTCCTAAAAGTAGTTCTAATCTACTTAAATCCATCTTTTACCTCCATAAAAAACACCCAAGAATACGAATGCTAAAGATTATTAAACTCGTATACGTACGAGGTGGGCATCACATAAATGTTTTTAGGATCCTAAGATAAATCTTAGTATTCAACACCAATATCTAATTAGATTCCCAATTATTAATATGTTGGTTTATTTGTATTTAGCTATTATTATTCTCAGGATAATATTATTATATCACTTATTTTATGAAACTTCTACTATGATACTATTTTCTTCCTAGTATTATTTTCTTCTTGATGAGCAGTTAATTCTATATATGCTTCTTCTATCTTTTTTAATAAAATTTTAATTTGTGATAAGTTATATAAAAATTCATTTTTATTTTTTACTGAAGAAAGTTTGCTTTTTAAATTTTCTAATTCTAGAAAGTATTGAAGTAATTCTTCTTCTGTTATTTGTTTTGATTGACTCCTGGAAATTCTAATACAGTTATGTTCTCTATCATAAACTTTACTTTCATAATTAAGCTTTGGGTTACTACCGATATAAGTATTAAAAAATTTGTAAGCCATAGACGCCAATGATTCTCTTTCTATATACTTTATATATGGCTTTTGTAAAGGAGTAAGTCTTATATCAACCACATCATCCCAACTAGAACCAAAAAATCTTTTATTATGATAAGTTAAACTAGAATTAATTGTAACCGGAAAAAATAATTTATTAAATAAATTATTTAAAACTACTGACATTTCATAGGTCTCAATATAGTCATCTTCAGTTTTTGTTTCTGCTTTGTAAGTTATATTACTCGCTACCAGTTCATCTTTACCATCTATGGTAAGAGTTTCTTCAACTTCAATACCCGGATTTCTTAATATTGATACATATTCTACAGAGAAATCCTTATCTGAAATTTCTCTTGTATAATTTTGAGTTTGTAAGAAAAATCTTGGTAACATTTTATCTTCTATATAAATTTTCATATATTTTCTCTAAAATAATTTATTAATAATCACAATTATTTGGCGTTCTAGGATATGGTATTACATCTCTAATGTTTTCTACACCTGTAAGATACATTATTAATCTTTCAAAACCTAAACCAAATCCAGAATGGTAACATCCACCATATTTTCTGAGATTTAAATACCAATCTAAGTTTTCTGATGAAATATTCATTTCTTTCATTCTAGATAACAATTTTTCATAATCATCTTCTCTTTGACTTCCACCCATAAGTTCTCCAGCGCCTGGTACTTCTAAGTCTACTGCCGCTACTGTCTTACCATCTGGATTTTGTTTCATATAAAATGCTTTAATATCCTTAGGCCAATTAGTAACAAATACTGGTCCATTAAAATATTCTGTAATATATTTTTCATGCTCTTTGGCAATATCGCTTCCATATTCTGGCTCAAACTCCCATTTTCTATTAGCAGATTTTAATAATTTAATAGCTTCTTCATGAGTAATTCTATTAAATTTACTAACTAATAATTTTTCTAATTTATTTTTTAAACCATTTTCAACAAATTTATCAAAAAATTCTATTTCTAAAGGACATTTATCCATTACATATTTTACTATAAATTTAAGCATTTCTTCTTCTATATTCATAATGCCGTCTAAATCACAAAATGCCACTTCTGGCTCTATCATCCAAAATTCATTAGCATGTGTTTTTGTATTTGAGTTTTCAGTTCTCATAGTTGGTCCGAAAGTATAGATTTTTTTATAAGCCATGGCAAAAGTTTCTCCATGCAATTGCCCAGAACCCGTAATATAAGTTGGTTTACCAAATAAATCTTTTTTAAAATCTACTTTTTTATCTTCTGTAAGAGGTAATTTATTCATATCTAGTGTCGTTACTTTAAACATTTCTCCAGAGCCTTCACAATCAGCTCCAGTAATTATTGGACTATGAAAATATACATAATTATTATTTTGAAAATATTCATGTATTGCTTGTGCAGTTACACTTCTTACTCTAAAAACCGCATTAAATAAGTTTGTTCTAGGTCTTAAATATGCCATTTCACGTAAAAACTCATTAGTATGTCTCTTTGGTTGCATTGGGTAATCTTCTGGTGAATCTCCTAATAGTTCTACTGATTTGATTTTAACGTCATAAAGTTGACCAGAACCTTCTGATTTAACCACTTTTCCAAAAATTCTAATGGCAGATCCAACTCTTATTTTAGAAATATCATCAAATTCTTTTAAAGAATTATCATATACTAATTGTAAGTTTTTAAAATAAGTTCCATCGTTAAAATCAATAAATCCAAAACAAGCTTGTTTCCTATGATTTCTTACCCAACCTTCTAATTTTATTTCTTCATCAAGATATTTATCAATATCTTTTATTAAATCTTTAACATCCATAATTTTCTCCTATACATTTAATGATAAATATTCAACAATATTATCATATTCTACTTTTACATTTTCTTTAGTAGTATTATCTTTTATTGTAACATAATTTCCTTTAAATTCATTTTCACCTATTATAATTACAAATTTAGGATTGATATCTTCAACTATTTTAAATTGAGGTTTCATATTTTTATTTAAATAACTAGTTTCTATAACAAAACCATTACTTCTAAGCATATCAATTATTTCATATGAATATTTATCTTCACCTAAATTCATAACATAAGCATCTATTTCTTTTTTTATATCAAGCTTATCAACTTCTTTAAGTAAAAGCATTAATCTTTCAATTCCCATCCCGAATCCTACAGCAGGAACACTCTTGCCTCCAAGAGTTTTAACAAGATTATCATATCTTCCACCACCACATACTGTGTTAGCATTTCCAAGACTTTCAATGTCTGTTACTACTTCAAAAACCATATCTGTGTAATAATCAAGACCTCTTACTAAATTAGAATCTTCTTCATATGGAATATCTAAAATATCTAAAGCTTTTTTAATTCCATCAAAATATTCTTTGCTTTCGTTTGTAAGATAATCTCCTATTTTAGGAATGTTTTTTAATATATCAGAGTCTTTATCTACCTTACAATCTAATATTCTTAAAACATTTGTGGTGTATCTTCTTTGACAGTCTTCACATAAATTATTTACTTTATCATTAAAGTATTCTCTTAAAGCTTTTTTATAATTCTCTCTAGATTCATTATCTCCAAGACTATTAATTTTAACTTTTAATTTTTCTAATCCTAAATTATAAAGCATTCTATATACTATACTTATTACTTCAGCATCTTGATATGGACTTTTAACTCCAAATACTTCTACTCCAAATTGAGTGTGTTCTCTATATCTTCCTGTTTGAGGTCTTTCATATCTAAAAACCGAACCAAAATAATAGAATTTATTTACTTCTTTAGTATACAATTTATTTTCTAAAAGCATTCTAACACAACCAGCAGTAAGTTCTGGCCTTAGTGTAATACTTCTAGCACCTTTATCTTTAAAAGTGTATGTTTCTTTATTTACTATATCAGTAGATTCTCCTACTCCTCTAATATATAATTCACTTGCTTCAAACATTGGTATTTTCACATATTCATAATTATATAAATTAATAAAAGAAGATATATAATTTCTTAAATATTCAAAAGATCTTCCTTCTTCTCCATATATATCTAAAGTACCTTTTTGTTTTTGTATCATCTTAATCACTCCAAACTAAATATATTATAACTTAAAATTATCAAAAAAAATAGTCACTTTTTTTAAAACACTTGAAAACCTTTAAAACATTTGTTATAATAATCCTCATTGTTGAAAGGAAGAAAAAAATGAATCAAAATGGAAGAAAAATTTTTAGTATAATAATGATATCAACTTTAATAACTTCAATGGCTTTAAATCCTAATTATGATGTATTAGACTGTAAAGTTTCTAATTTAATAGTTAGTAAAAGAGGAAAATATTCTGATAATGAAGCTAATGAAAGAAGAATAGGAAGTAAGCAAAGGCAATATCTTAAAAATCAATTGATTTTAAGCAGAAGTTATAGAAGTAATTCTAATATTAAAAAAAATCAACGATAAAATAAGAAAAGCAATAAGAAATAACTTATTGCTTTTTTCATATATTCTAATATGATAAAAAGAATAATGGATAATAAATTTGTTAAATCTACTTTAATACTTATAACTGGTGGTTTTTTATCTAAATTATTAGGATTTATATTAAAAATTATAATTACAAGACAAATTGGAACAGAAGGTATTGGCTTGTATAGTTTACTTATGCCTACTTTTGCATTTTTTACAACTATTGCAATATTTTCATACCCTATTGCTATTAGTTCTTTAATTGCAGAAAATAAAAGAAGTAGTAAAAAAATTATATTTTCTATAATACCAGTTGCAACTGTCATAAATATAATAATGATAATTTTAATAATTATTCTTGCCCCCTTTTTAGCTAATACTCTTTTAAAAGAACCATTATTATACTACCCAATTATTTGTGTTGGTTTTACTTTACCTTTTATTGGTTTATCTTCTATTATAAAAGGGTATTTCTGGGGTAAGCAAAGAATGAGTCCATATATTTTATCTAATATTGGAGAACAAATAGTAAGGATGATTATCTTAATTATATTAGTTCCAAAATTAATTAAAATTAATATGACTCTAACTATATGCTCAATAATATTGGTAAATATTATTAGTGAAACAGTTTCTATTTTAATTATGATGAAAGGGTTTCCAAAAAATTCTAAAATAACTAAAGAAGATTTAAAAATAAGTACTAAAGAAGTAAAAGATATAATGAATATAAGTATACCTTCTACAGGAAGTAAAATAGTGGGATCTTTATTTTATTTTTTTGAGCCTATTATTTTAACAAATATATTATTATTTACTGGATATTCTAAAAGTTTTATAACTAATGAATATGGTATTCTTAATGGATATAGTTTATCATTACTTTTGTTACCTCAATTTTTTACTCAATCAATAAGTACAGCTTTAGTTCCTGAATTATCTAAAAATTATGCTTTAGGAAATAAAAAAAAGTGTGTAAAAAGAATTAAACAGATAGTTATGTTTTCATTTTTAATAGGTTTTATTTCTACAATAATAATATATATCTTTCCAGAACAATTATTAAATATATTATTTAATACTACTAAAGGCGCTAATTACATTAGAGCGCTTGCTCCTTTTACTCTTTTATATTTTATAGAAGTACCTTTAGTAAGTTCATTACAAGCTTTAAATAAAGCAAAAGAATGTATGAAAATCACTATTAAATCAGAAATTATTAGAACTATATCTGTTGTTTTATTCTCATTTTTTAAAATTGGCATGTATTCTTTAGTAATAGCGATTGTTATAAATTTAATTATATCAACTTTGTCTTATTATAAAAATATAAGAAAAATATTTATTTGATTTCACTTTTCCTGATAATAAAAGTATCATTATTTTTATAAAATGCATAAAATACATTTTTTAATTCTATATTTTTTTCTTTTAATATATCTTCTACCCATTTAGTATTTTTATTTAAATATTTTAAAGTGTCTTTTTGTATAACTCCATCAAGAATTAAAGGAAATGGATTTGATGAACTGAGTTTTAAAAAATTATATTTAAATATTGATAAACTACCATCGTTTTCTAATATGGCATATTCTACATCATCTAAATTCTTTATATTCTTTTTTCTTAATTCAAGTAATAAATCATCTAATGTATATCTTTGTTTTACTAATTCATTAAAATTAAGTTTACCTTTATCAATTATTAATGATGGTTTACCTTCTAATATATTTCTAAATTTATTAGATTTTAAAGCAATTAAAGCAAATATAATTTCAAATATTAAAAGTATTACAATTGGAATAATTGTTAAAAGTATTGAATCATTTTTATTTTCTATACTAATAGCAACTAACTCAGCCATTAAAATACTTATTACTAAATCTTGAATACTAAGCTGCCCTATTTCCCTTTTACCCATTATTCTAAATACAATTATAATAAATAAGTAAAAAAATATTGTTCTAAATATTACAATTAAAAAATCCAATTTTATCACCTATTTTTATTATGTTTGATTCATATTATTTTTAAACAAGGAATAAATTTTACTATGGGGGATTTATATGGGTAAAATAAAAAATTATTTGAGAGGTATAGTGTATTTTTATGTTTTATTAATAATATATCTAATAATTATTACAACACTTAATTACTTTAATGTATTTAGTTATCAAACAATATCTATAATTAATTTTATAAGTATGATTATATTATTTATGGTTATTGGTTTTTCTATTGCAATAAAAAGTCAAAAAAAGGGTTACATAAATGGTTTAATCATTGGTGGATTTAATATTGTTCTATTCTTATTCTTAGCTTTTGTTCTTGGAGATGCACCTAAATTAACTGCTGGTATATACTTTTTAATACTATTACTCTCTTCCACTATTGGTGGTATGTTTGGAATAAATTATAAAACCAAAAAAATGATTGGATACTAAAATTTTTCAAATATAATATTACCATTATATTTAATAGCTTTCTTTAATTTTGTTTCATCATCTATAACCCAAAATAATTTGGGTTTTTTAGTTTTTATAATGTCATTATTTATATTAATGTTAAAACAAAAAAAATCATAATTAAATATTAAATCTAATATTTTATATATAAAATATTTATTACTTTTTAAATTAAAAATTATTAAACCTCTATATACATTATTAAATAAAACACCTATAAAAGGATTAAAACTTGTTATAGCATAATCTCCTTTGTAATTTTTCAGTATTTCTTTAACTTTCGTTGAAAAATCTTTAATATTTTTATTATTACATTTTAAATCAAGTAATAAAGGTATTTTACCATTTACTATATTTAATAAATCTTTAAATTTTAATATTTTAGAACCATTTAAAATTCTTATTTCATTTAAATCATTTTCTGTTAAATTATAAGTTTTTTTATCTATTCCAGTTAATCTTTTTATATTATTATCATGAAATACTATAACTTCATTATATTTAGTAATCCTTAGATCTGCCTCTACCGGATAACCCTCTTTAATTGCCTTTATTGTAGATAAAAGAGTATTTTCAAATACAATTTTATTATCAAATATACCTCTATGCGCTACTGGTCTATTAATTAAAAAATAATTACTAGGAATTTCTTTCATATTATACTCCTAGTAATTATATTAAATTAATTATTTTTTTTGTACTTTTCTATAAAGTTATCTTTAAATTCAAGCAATGTATCTTTTTCAATGCTTTCTCTTATATCCTCAACTAACTTAGTTAAAAATCTTATATTGTGAATAGATAAAAGTCTTGAAGAAAGCATTTCTTCAGATACTATTAAATGTCTAATATATGCTTTTGTAAAGTTTCTACATGTATAACAGTCACAATCATGTTCTAATGGAGTAAAATCTTCTTTATATTTTAGATTTCTTAGATTTATTTTGCCTTCTCTTGTAAATGCATTTGAGTGCCTTGCTAGCCTTGTTGGTAAAACACAATCAAATATATCTACTCCTCTTACAACTCCTTCTATAATGTCTACAGGATCCCCTACACCCATTAAATATCTTATTTTATTTTCTGGTAAGTTAGGAATAGCGTAATCAATCATTTTATATTTGGTAATATTATCTTCTCCTACACTAACTCCGCCTATTGAATAACCATCAAAACCTATTTTAACTGTTTCTAAAGCAGATTTCATTCTTAAATCTTCAAATTCTCCACCTTGTACTATACCAAATAAAGCTTGGTTTTCATTATTATGAACTTCCTTGCCTCTTATTGCCCATCTTAATGTTCTTTCAATAGAATTTTCCATATATTCATGTGATACGGGAAATGGAGGACATTCATCAAAACTCATTATTATGTCTGCTCCTAATTTATTTTGTATTTCAATTGATTTTTCTGGAGTTAAAAATAGTTCACTACCATCTAAATGGCTCTTAAACTTAACTCCTTCTTCTTTTATATCTTTTGGATTAGCCAAAGAAAATACTTGAAATCCTCCACAATCAGTTAATATTGGCCCATTATGATAATTCATAAATTTGTGAAGACCCCCAGCTTTATAAACTATATCTTCACCAGGTCTTAACCATAAATGATATGTATTTGATAAAACAACATCTGACTTACATTCTATTAAATCTTCTGGAGATACATTTTTTACTGTGGCTTGTGTCCCGACAGGCATAAACATTGGTGTTTTATGTATACCATATTTGCTTTCAAACTCTCCTAATCTAGCATTACATTCATTACTTTTCTTTATAACCCTATATTTTAAATCCATTTTTTACTCCTTTATAAATTTATTGTGTTTATTTATATATTCAAAAAATCTCTTTGAGAATAAAACATCTTTTAATACTCTAAGAGAAGTAAAAGCCGCGATTGAATTAATTTCACATACTGTATAACCTTCTTCAGTAAATAATAAATCAATTCCAGTAAAATCAAAACCAAGCAGTTTAGCAACTTTTAAACAAATATTCTTTATTTCATCATCTAATTCATAAGGAATTGCATATCCTCCTTGACTAATATTAGCTCTAAATTCATCACTCTTAGCTGCATTTCTTTGAACACATCCCAAAATTTCCCCATCAAGAACATATATTCTTAAATCTTTTCCATAAGTACTTTTAATATATTCTTGATATATATAATTTTTATTATGTTTTATTTTTTTATAATCTTCTACATTCTTTATAAGTTTTACTCCTCTTCCTCTACTACCAAAATTATCTTTAGCAACAAAAGGAGTTCCTAATATTTCCACTATTTCTTTATATTTTAATATATTTTTCTTTGGAAATAATGTTTTGGGAGTATTTATATTATTTTTAGATAATATTAAATGAATTCTAAATTTATCTTTAGCAATAATCATACTTTCAGGATCATTAATAATTTTTATTCCCTTTTCTTTTAAAAATCTTCCGATTGTTATAGACATAGTTCTTAAAAACACAAAATTAGGAAAATTTTCTGTTTTTTCTCCTTTATAATACATTTCTAATTCTTTTCCAGCAATTAAAGATATATCTTCATAATTTAATATTTCAATTGATACTCCGTATTCTTCAGCTCTTTTTTTCATGGTATTTAAAAAATTAGCACCACTTTTAATTCCAATATTAGAATATATAAACCATCCATCTACTTTTTTATTCATTTTTACCTCCTAGAATATCCAAAATATTTATTATTATTTCTTTTAAATTTTCTGTTTTAATTTTTAATTTTAGATTTCTTACTTCAAGATATCTTTTATTTAAATAATTTACTAAAGCATATTTACCAGTAAACTCTTCTTGTTTATTTAAATATTTTTTATAACTTGATTTTTTTAAAATTTTTGTATATTTATCTTTTCTAAATAAATTTTTATTCTTATATAAATAATTTATCAAATTCTTATGATACTTTTCAATATCTATTTTACTAAATCTTAAAGTTAATGAAGAATTATAATCATTTTTATATATAATAGTTTCTCTACTGTTTTTTATTACTTTCAATATTTTAGTATATATTTTTATTAAATTATTTACTTCCATTGGTTTTAAAATTATAGAAAATGAATAATCACTAATAACTTTACTTCTTCTTAAAAAACAACCATTATCATAAACAATTTTTTTTAATTTTAATAAAGTGTTTTCAATAAATTTTTCATCTTTTAAATTATAATTTGTTCCTAAATTAATCTTCATTCCAACTAAGTTTTTCTCATATTGATATTTTATAAGATCAATATCTAATATTTTATCAAAAATATTACTATATTTTTTATTATATTTTTTAATTATTTTTTTACCTTCTAATTCATTTACTATATTTATAAGAGTTTCTATTATTTTATTAAATGAATCAATTCTTGTTTTTGGCCAACGATATTTTCTACCAATTTCTAATTGAATTGTATTTATACCAGTTCTACTTTTCATATCATAACTTATTGTGTTTATTCCAGAACATTTAATTTTATCTAATATTATTGAACTAATATCATTATCTAAAAAATTATTATATATTGTTTTAATTATATTTTTATCTGTTATATTATTTCCATAATATGTCCCTATTTCAATATCAAATTTATGAGAAAAACATCCATGCAAATCTATTAATAATTTAATATTATTTTTTTTAATATAACTTTCTAATTCATCTTTATAATTTGAATTTTTATCAAAATTAGCGTCATCATCCATATTTCTTGTTTTAATTATTAAATGACACCCAGTATTCTTTTGAACTATTTTTGAAATTACCCCAACATAGTTTTCTCTAATTTTAATTTTACCTTTTCTTAATTGACTCACTGAATGAGGACAAGATATCATAATTTTAGAATTATTTCCTTTAATTATTTTATATCCTTTTTTAGATTCTAAATCACCTTTATTTTTAAAAGGTTCTTCCATATCTTTTGCTTCTTTGTAAGACATATAATACTTCATATTAATTCTCCTGACTTGTCTTAAGTCTTTTTATTTTTTCTTTTAAACTTTTATCAGGAATTATTAAAATAGGACCTTTATTATCTAAACTAATAATTAATAATCTATCTTTAGTGACAACTCTCTCTATAGTGTCTTTAGATAGTTTTTGAAAGCTTTTTTCAAATAATATTTTTAAATTTTTGTATGTTCTTTTCTCTTTTTTGTTTGATATAGCAATTTTATCATAAAATAATGCATTAGTTATTTCTTTAATTAAATTAATTAATTCTGATGGAGATAAATCCACTCTAACATTTCTTATTTCAACTAATTTAGAATCTAAATAATTAACCCATAAATATTTATTTGATATTTTCTTTTGAAATTTTAAATAATCATCATATGAATATTTAAATACAAATTGCTTATATTCATTTTCTTCAAAATATTCACTATTAGATAAAGCAAAAGCATTTAATCTCTTATGTGCTTCTTCTTTATCCAAAATATCGTATTGATTAAAATTTAAGTGTATTCCACAATTATTTTCTTTAGATAAACATATTGATCCTTGAGATATTTCAATAATTTCAAGTAATTTAGAATATATGGTTTTAATCTTAGTTGGCGTTAAAGGGTCTAGAACAATTTCAAAATTATAATCTCCAATAATAGTAGCATCTTTAACAAAATAACCATTTTTTCCAATTAGTTTTTTAATATTGCTAATTAATCTTTTAATAAATGTATATCTGTCTCTTGTATAATTAACGGCAATTTCTATTTCTAAACCAACTTGATTAAATTTAATATCATTTAGATTTCTATTATATCCATAAAGTGGTTTTATATCTAAAATATCATCATATCTTTTTTTCCAATTAATTTTTTTCATCAAACAAGCTCCTTTCTGTTATAAACATTGCATCACCAAAACTAAAAAATCTATATTTTTCTTTAACTGCCTCTTTATAAGCATTTAATATATTTTCTTTACCTGCTAAAGCAGATACTAACATTATTAATGTGCTTTTAGGTAAATGAAAATTAGTTATAAGTTCATTAACCCCATTAAATTTATATCCTGGATATATGAAAATATCAGTTTCTTCTTTAGTACTTACAAATTTATTATATTTTGTATAGTTACTTTCTAATGTTCTAAGAGAGGTAGTACCTACACATATTATTTTTTTATTATTTACTTTTGCTTCATTTAATATACTCGCTGTATATTCATCAATTTCATAATATTCACTATGCATTTTATGATTTCTTATATCACTTTCAGATACCGGTCTAAATGTCCCTAAACCAACATGCAATGTCACATATAAAATTTTAATTCCTTTAGCTGCTATTTTATTTAATAAATCTTCAGTAAAATGAAGACCAGCGGTAGGTGCTGCCGCACTACCCAATTCTTTAGCATATACTGTTTGATATCTGCTTTGATCTTTTAATTCTTCATGAATATAAGGAGGTAATGGCATTGCACCAATACTTTCTAATATTTCAATAAATACACCTTTATAATCCATTTTTATATGTGTTATACCATCTTGGTATAACTTTATGACTTGTCCACTCAAAATATTACTAAATTCTATAATAGAATTTTCTTTAATTCTTTTTTGAGGACGAACTAAACATTCCCATATATCTTTATCAATTTCTTTTAATAATAATACTTCAATTTTAGCTCCAGTATCTTTTTTAATTCCATATATTCTAGAAGGTAATACTTTAGTATTATTTAAAACTAATACTGAATCAGAATCTATATAATTAATAATATCTTTAAATTTTTTATGTTCAATTGAACCATTATTTTTATTTAATATTAAAAGACGTGAATCATCTCTTTTCTTAATTGGTGTCTGAGCAATTAAATATTCAGGCAAAAAATAATCATAAGAATTTGTATTAAATTCATCGTTTGTCATAACACACATATCCCCTTTTTAAATTATCATTATATTATACATTAAATTAATCAAAAGTCTAGTATTTTTATTATAATATTTTTATTACATTTTTATCAATTTTTTTATTTATTTTACATAAAAAAACATATAAATATTATATGTTCTCTAATTCTTTTAATAATTGTTCCTTAGATCTAAATCCCATCATTTGTTTAACTATATTTCCATCTTTAAATACTATTAATGTAGGAATACTCATTACACCATATTTAATAGCTAATTCCTGATGTTCATCTACATTTACCTTAATTATATTTACTTTATCAGAAACGCTTTCTAAAACGGGTGCTAACATTTTACATGGGCCACACCATTCAGCATAAAAATCTACTAAATATACTCCTTTACTAATTAATTCATTTAAATTTTCATTTTCTAATTTTTTCATTTTATCCTCCATATTCTTTGATTAAATTATCAATTCCACTAAAATTAATTTTGTTTTTGTCTCTTAAAATTTTTAAAGCTTTAACATCAATTACTTTGTAATCTAAGAATTTTTCTACAGCGTCTTTTTCAAAACCTTTATTGTTGTATTTATCTTTCATATTATATAATTCTTCAATTACTTCAATTGTTCCACTTACTGCATTTGTAAGAATTGGTGTATTATTTAACATATATGTCCCTATCTTTGAGTCTCCTACCCCAGTTACATTAATAAATGGTTGACTAAAAAAGAACAACAATACAAATGAAATTACATATGCTTCAATTACTCCCAAAGCTCCGCCTATTAATTTAGAAAAGAAACCTAATATTATAGTGGCGTCAAATACCTTTTCTATTATTCCACTTATTTTTAATACTATTCTAAGTATAAGAGTTAATATAGAAGCCGCAACTATGAAAGAAATTACTTCATAAAATAATATGTTTACTACACTTATTCCATTAAAAATTTTGAAATCTATAAAAGGAAAAGTCTTATAACAGAACATTGCAATTGGATTCTTTAAATAATAGGCTCCTACTATTACTAAAACTAAACCAATTAATGTTACTGCTTGTTTAACTGCGCCTCTTCTAAAACCAGCTAAGAAGCCAACTATTAATAAAACTATAATTACCGCATCAATAATATTCATACTTACCTCTTATATTATTTATTATATATTAAATTTAATGAAAATAAAAGATTTATATGATAAAATAAACTTATTGGAAGTGATTATTATGAATATAGTTTTTAAAGTAAGTGATAATATTAAAGATAAAATGATTGATTATTATAAGGATTTAAAAAAGGAAAAAACTCCTCCATATACTATTTTTCAGGCTCAAGAAGAAGACACTATTGTTACCATGTATGAATCAGGTAAAGTTATGTTTCAGGGTATTAGTGCTGATATAGATGCTAATATGTGGAAAGATCAAGAAAGACACTTGAACAATAGAAATATAGATGAAGAATTAAAAGAAAAAGATAAAAAAGAAGAAATAGATAAAAGTTATTACTATTATAACGCAATTGGATCTGATGAAGTTGGTACTGGAGATTATTTTGGTCCAGTAGTAGTTGCTTCAACTTTAGTAACAAAAGAAACTAGAAAATTATTAGAAGACTTAAAAATAGATGATTCAAAGAAAATGAATGATGATAAAATAAGAAGATGTGCTCCTATTATTATGAAAAAAATACCATATGAAATAAAAATATTAAATAATATTGAATTTAATAATTTAACTAGAAAACATTATAATTTAAATAAAATAAAAGCACTTCTACATAATGAAGTACTATATAAATTATCTAATAGAGAAACTAATTATCATAAAATTATAGTTGATCAGTTTGCTAAACCAATAAATTATTTTAGTTATTTAAAACAAGAAAATATACAAGATAAAGTAACTAAAATTACATTCTTAACTAAAGCTGAAAGCAAACATTTAAGTGTAGCTGCAGCTTCAGTAATATGTAGATATATATTCTTAGAAGAATTAGATAAATTATCTAAAAAATATGGCGTTGAACTTCAAAAAGGTGCTGGTGAATTAGTTGACAAACAAGGGAAAGAATTAGTAAATAAATATGGTGAACACATATTATATGAAATATCTAAAATAAATTTTAAAAACACACAAAAAATCCTAAATAATTAAGATTTTTTATTTATATAAATTTGAATGACTTCCCGTTCTCATCAAAATTAATATTAAATTATTATTTTTAATCTGGTATATTAATAACCAATCTGGCTCTATATGACATTCACGACAACCAATATATTCTCCATATAAACTATGGTCTTTATATTTTGATTCGAGAGTTTCCCCACATTTTAAATTTTCAATTATTAAATTTAATTTTTCAAGATTATAATTTTGTTTTTGTAATTTTTTATAATCCTTTTTATACTTTTTTGTATAATTAATTTTTAAAATCATTTGTCTAAATCCTTTAGCATTTCCTCTACAGTATTATAACCTTCTTCGCTTTCAGCTATCATAAAGCCTTCTTTTATAGCTTCTTTTGTTTCATCATTATAATCTTCATAACCAAGTTTAAAAGGCAAACCTTTTTCAATGCACACTCTTTTTAAAAACATATTTACCGCTACACTCATATTAATACCAAGACTATTTAATATTTCTTCTGCTTCTAACTTTATATCATTATTTACTCTTACATGTAATACCTTATCTTTCATATTCATTTTTCCTCCAAAATAAATGTATCACTTATGTGATACATTGTCAATTATTAATTTCATTAATTTATAACTATTTAGTTCTTCTTAAAGTCATTGGTTTCTTTTCTATCGGATCTTCAAGATTACATATAGATTTTTTGGGAGAAGTAGTAATAATAGTGGGTTTATGTTCTATACTTATTTCAGATGATCTACCTTCAACTGGTTCTTCTAATTTTTGAACAGGTTTAGACATATCTATTTCTTTTAATTTTTGTCTTAAATTTAATAACTCCACTTTTAATTCTTTTAAATTATGATTAATTTCTTTTCTGCTGTAAGCCAAAGAATTTTTCATTGATGCATAAGGTCCTAAATTTTTGGAAAGTAACACAGTAAAAGTAATTAACTCACCTAATATAGAAAGAATTATTATTTCAGGTAAAATTTGAGTTAAAACTAACCCAACCGATAATAATCCTAGACCAAACATAACACATAGAGTAACAATACAAGGAAATAAAATTAGCAATAAATGATAAGGAATATAAGATTTCTTTTCCCCGTTATCATCAATATAAAAACCAAATAAAGATAATAACTTTTCTTTTTCCCATTCTTTTATTGTTTCTTTTATTACATCAATATTATATAATATTGAAAACTTTTGAACATTTTCTTCTGTCATAATAATCTCCTTATTAGTTATATTACTACTTTTTTTATTATATTCAACTATTATCAATTTTCATTTCTTTTAGTTTTTATTTGATCTAATAAATTTAATGCTTCAATTGGAGTAATTTCATATGGATTTATTTTATCAATAAAGTCATATAAAGGATTATTTTCTTTTTCTTCTAACTCTAATTCTACTTGTTTAATAATTCTATTTCTTTTTTGTTTTCCTTCATATGCATGTAATAAATCATCTGCTCTTTCTATAACTTCATTGGGTAAATCGGCAAGTTTAGCAACATGTATTCCATAACTTTTATCTACTGCACCATCTTTTACTTTATGTAAAAATTTTATATTGCCATTTTCTTCATATATTGAAACATGCACATTTTTTATTCCTTCAAAATTATCTCCCATTTTTGTAAGTTCATGGTAATGAGTTGAAAATAGTGTTTTACATTTAATATGTCTTTCAATATATTCTATAATAGACCCCGCTAAGCTCATACCATCATATGTTGATGTTCCTCTACCAAGTTCATCAAATAATATTAAACTGTTCTCTGTAGCGTTTTTCAAAGCTACCGCACTCTCTTTCATCTCTACCATAAAAGTACTTTCTCCACCAACCAAATCATCTGAGGCACCTATTCTAGTAAATATTTTATCTATTATAGGTAAAGATGCACTTTTGCAAGGTACAAAAGAACCTATTTGATTTAATATTATAGTTATAGCAAGTTGTCTCATATAAGTGGATTTACCACTCATATTAGGACCTGTGATTAAAAGGACATTAGTATCTTTTTCCATTATTACATCATTAGGAGTATATTCATTTTTTATAACACTTTCCACTACTGGATGTCTTCCTTCTATAATTTCAATTGTATTATTTTCATTAATTATAGGACATACAAAGTTATTTTCTTCCGCAACTGTTGCAAATGATTGTACAACATCAAAATATGCTACTTTAGAAGATACTTTTTGTAGTTGAAAAATATATTTTTTTATTTCATCCTTTATTTCATTAAATATTTCATATTCTAGATTATTAATTTTTTCTTCTGCATTTAATATTAAATCCTCTTTTTCTTTTAATAAAGGACTAATATATCTTTCAGAATTAGTTGTTGTTTGTTTCCTTTCATAAGCAAAATCTTCGGGTATATTCTTCACTTGACCTTTAGTAATTTCAATATAATATCCAAAAACTTTATTATATCCAACTTTTAAATTATTAATTCCAGTTTTTTCTCTTTCATCGGTTTCAAATTTAGATATAAAATCTTTTCCATTCTTTCTTATACTTCTTAATTCATCAATTTCTTTATTATATCCATCTTTTATTATATTACCCTCTTTAATAGTAATTGGAGCATCTTCATCAATAGATTTTTCTAATAATACAACAAGTTCATCAAAAGTATCTAATTTTTCCAACTTTAATTCTTCTAATATTAAATTAATATCAGGCAATACTTTAATGCTATTTTTTAAATGTAATAAATCATGAGCATTGACATTAGAACAAGCAACTTTTCCTGTCAATCTTTCTAAATCATATATTTCATATAAGAAATTTTTAAGTTCACTTTTATATAGAAATTCTTTAATTAATAAACCAACTAAATTATGTCTTTTTTCAATTTCTTTTTTGTCTAATATAGGAGAAATTATAAAACTTTTTAATAATCTACTCCCCATTGCGGTTTTAGTTTTATCCATAAACCATAACAAACTATTTATTCTGTCTTTTCCTCTAATAGTTTCAACTAATTCTAAGTTTCTTACAGTTTCACTATTTAGTTCTAAAAATAAATTATTATCTATTATTTCTAAATTTTGAAAATGATCTAATTCTTTCTTTTGATTTTTAATTAAATAAGATAATAAATACTTAGTATTTTCTATTAATTTATTATCATTTATATTTTCAAATATATTATTATAGTTATGTTCTTCATAATTATCATTTATTGAAATAAATATATTATAATTATTTTTTAATTCATATATTATTTCTTTATTAAATTCACTTTTAACTATTATTTCTTTTATATTTAAATTAGATAAATAACTAATTAATTTGTTTCTATCATAAGCAATATAAGTTGAATATATTTTACCACTTAATAAATCTGCATAAGATAATATATAATTATAATGATTATCTGTAATAGAAGAAATAAAATTAAAATCTTTTTCATTAATGGCTTCAGTATTAGTTAAAGTCCCTTTACTAACTACTTGAATTACTTCTCTTTTTACTATTCCTTTTGCAAATTTAGGATCTTCCATTTGCTCACATATTGCTACTTTATATCCTTTATCTATTAACTTTTGAATATATATATTAGCGGCATGATGAGGAACACCACACATTGGTATTCTTTCTTTTAAACCAGCATTTTTACCAGTTAAAGTTAATTCTAATTCATGTGAAGCTGTTAAAGCATCATCAAAAAATAATTCATAAAAGTCCCCTAATCTATAAAACAACAATGTATCCTCATATTCACTTTTGGTTTTTAGATACTCTTTCATCATTGGACTAACTTTTTCAATTTCAACACTATTTCTTTCCATAATACAAAACTTCCTTGTAATATAATTATAATATATTTCAACGAATTAAAAAAGCAATATATAAAATATATTGCTTTAAAATATTATTATTGACAAGCAGATACATAAGTATTTCCAACTGTTCCGGAGTTACATGTAAATGCACTACCTACCGTACAAGTACTTACTGTTGTGTTAACAGAATTAAATCCATAATTATATTGAATTGTACAACTATCAGTTCTTTGATTAGTATAGGTAGAAGAGTCACAAGTAAATGAATTTACTGTACAACTTGTTTGATTATCATTTTGAGTTGTACCAAATGCATAATTATAATTAGTTACACACGCAACATCTATTTGTTCATTTGTACTAGAAGTACAAGAAATGTCATTTACTGTACAAGAAGATTCTGTAGTAACTACAGGGGTATCAAAATAATATTCATATTGATTGACTCCACAGAAAGAAACATAACTCTGACCATTTGTTGCGGGAGTACAACTAAATGAAGAAGTTGTAGAACAACTTGTTGTTACTGATGTTGATGTACTCCAACTATAAGAAGCCCCGACACAAGTTTTGGTTGTCTTATTCCAATACTTAACCCTTTTTTTACATTCGGTTGAAGTCTTTGTATAGTTAGTAAATGTTCTATCACATACTTTGTATGCTCTTGCATATGAAGCAAAATTTGAAACACAAGTTTTAGTTGTTTTTGTCCATTCTGTTCTTGTAAATACAGCATTAACTGTTGTATCTGCAGTTCCCATTGTGAGAACATTATTTCCATCTATTGAACTTCCTGTACCAGTTACATCCCATCTAACAAAAGCATATCTTGTCTTACTTGGAGTTGGTAATTGGGTTGTTTCATTATATTTCATAGTAGTAGGTAACCCTGTATTTAATAAACCACTTGTATTATCATCTGCACAACTATAAGTTGAAGTTAACTGATATTCATCAGACCATATTGCTTTTGCCTCGGTATAAGTCGTACCCATAGTAATCGTTGTCCCATTTGAAGTACTACCATTTCCTGTCATAGCCCATCTTACAAATGTGTATCCTCCATCTCTAGTAGGAGTTGCAGTTGTAATTTCATCATCCTCTTGATAATGCCCACTAACGTTTGTAGATATTTCTCCACCATTTAAATTTAAATATAAATAATTATATTTTTCTTGATCAGTATAAGTTGGAGTATAAGAAGTTGAATTTAAATAAACTACACAGTTTGTACTATTAGTAGGAGCATATATACTAAACTCTCCATCAACAATAGATATTGAAGAACTATCTGTGCAATAACTTCTATTTTCATCAATTGTATAATCTGTCAAATCTTCTATATCATCTGTATCTATATATTCTCCATCAACATAAGTAGTCACAATATCATTTATATTTTGATCAACTTGGGATATTGCAATATCTCCGATAAAATATTTATCTTCATTTGCACTTTGATCATTTACTGGATCTTCAACATACATAACTGTCAATGTATAATCATGAGTTTCATTTGGTGGTATAGTCATATAATATAAAATATATTTATTATTTGCGGCAGGTAAATATCTAGGACTTACTACTAATCCTTCTGTTTCCTCTTCTAATGTGTACATTAAATAATTTAAATTTACAAATGTATTATCTATTACTAACCAATATAAATCATAAGTTAAATCATCATTACTAGTATTTGTTACTGAAAATGTTTTTGTTATGCTTTCTCCTGGTGCTAAATCAGCAAGTATTTGTTGTGAAGTTCCTCTATATGACAATGAAATACCAATTGATGTAATAGCCATAGGATTTGAACTTCCTAAGAAGTCATGGGCTATCCAAGCATATGTAGTACCTATTAATGCAGCAAAAAAACAAATGACACTAAAAATCATTAATTTCTGTTTTTTACCCATTTTTATTTTTACTTGTTCTATATCCATATTTTCACCACAGAGCCACTACATTCTACTTTATAATAATATCATAGAAATAATATTCCGTCAATTAAAGAAAAACAATCAATTATTTGATTGTTTCACTATCAATTAAAATACTAACAGGACCATCATTTATTATATTAACTTTCATATCTGCGCCAAAAATTCCAGTTTCTACTTTTATATTATATTTTTTTATACTTTCATTAAAATAATTATATAATTTATTTGCTTCTTCAGGATTCATTGCATTTGTAAATGAAGGTCTTCTTCCTTTGGTGTAATCTGCGTATAAAGTAAATTGACTTACGCTTAACATTTCACCTTTTACGTCTAGTAAACTTAAATTCATTAAATCTTTTTCATCACTGAATATTCTTAAATTAATTAATTTATCAACCATTTTATCTACTATTGTTTCATTATCATTATGAGTAAAACCTACTAATACTACTAAACCTTTTTTAATTTTACCATTTATATTATTATTAATTAACACTGAACTTTCTAAACTTCTTTGTAATAGTATTTTCATAAACCACTTCTTTCTACATTTATAACAAATTTAATTTTACTTAAATCACTTATAAATTTATTTAAATTTTCAATGTCTTTTACTCTACATATTGTTTCATAATATTTTTCATTTTTATTTTTATCTTTTAAAATAATTGATTCAATAATAACTTCATCTTTAGTTGCTAATGTAACTATGGGAGAAATATCTTCGCTATCAGAAATAATATATATTTTTAACTTTGCATTATACTTTCCTTGATATGTATTATTCCATTTTACATCTATAATTCTTTCATCATTTAAATCAATATTTGAACAATTTTTAGAATGAACTTTTATTCCATATCCTTTAGTAACATATCCAATAATCTCTTCTCCATAAACGGGATTGCAGCATGAAGCTATTGAAGTTAAAATATCTGATTTTCCTTCCACTAAAATATTATTTTCAATAGCGGGTTTATAATCTTTAATTACTTTAATTTCTTCTTTTTTGGGAATTAATTTATTTATTATGGTTGTTGGCAAATATTTTAGTATAGCTATATTAAAATATAAATCATCTAAATTTTCTAATTTTAGTTCTTCTATCACATCCTTCAATTTTTCATTGCTTAATATTATTGAAGTATCAAGTTTTTTCTTTTTTAATTCATTTTCAAGCATTTCTTTTCCAACTTCAAGCATTTTATCTTTTTCTTTTTTATAGAAATATGATTTTATTCTACCTCTTGCCTGTTCTGTTTTAACAAACTTTAACCAATTCTTACTTGGAGTTGCACCTTTTTTAGTGTTTATTTCAACAATATCTCCATCTTCAAGAATATAATCTAATTTAACTATTTTACTATTAACTAAAGAACTTACAGTTGTATTACCTACTTCTGAATGAATTCTATAAGCAAAATCTATAGGAGTTGATCCATAAGGAAGTTCTATTACATCACCTTTAGGTGTAAACACATAAATATCTCCACTTTTTAGCTCATTATTTATATTTTTAAAGAATTCAACACTATTATTTATATCTTTTGATTCAATCAAAGCTCTAAAAGATTCCAAACGTGTTTCAATTCCGGTTTTTATTTTACCATCTGTTTTTTCTTTATATGACCAGTGAGAAGCAACACCTGTTTCCGCTATCTCATCCATATCATAAGTTCTTACTTGCACCTCATACATTCTGTTATTTATGCCAAAAACAGTTGTATGTAAACTTTGATACATATTTGATTTTGGATTTGCTATAAAATCTTTAAATCTCTTAGGAATTGATCTATATTTAGAATGAATTAAACCAATTACTAAATAACATTCTTCTATTTTATCTACTAAAACTCTTATTCCAAGTAAATCATAAATATCATCCCATTTTCTTCCAGAATGTAGTTTATTAAATATTCCTCTAACACTTTTAACTCTACTAACAATTTGAAATTTAATATTATGATTATTTAATATTTCTATTATTTCATTTTTCATTATATTTAAATCAATTTCTAATTCATCTCTAGAAGCATTAATTCTATTAAGTATTTCTTGATATTCTTCTGGATATGTATATTTTAAGCAAAAATCTTCTAGTTCACTCATTATCTTTTTAACACCAAGTCTATGCGCAATTGGAACTAAAATATTCATTGTTTCATCTATTATTTCTTTTTGATGCTCTTTGTCATGAACATATATTGTTTTTATATTATGAAGTCTATCAGCAAATTTAATGAATAGTGCTTTTGGATTTTCAGATAAACCAACTATAATTCTTCTATATCTTTCAACATTATTTTCTTTTTTAAAAGTCCTTTTTAAATTACTTATTTTAGAATATGATTGTAGAATTATTGCAGTTTCTTCTCCAAATTTTTCTTTTATATCTTCATATGTTCTTTTATTTAAAGTAATTGATTCATGTATTAAAGCTGATCCTATAGTTATAGGATCCATTTTTAATTCCGCTAATGCATAAGCAACAGCAATTGGATGATATATATAATCTTCTCCAGTAACTCTTTTCATATCTTTATATATATCTTCAGCTTCTTTATAATATTTATTGATTAAAGTAATTTCCTCTTTATTCATATAAGTCTTTAGTAAATTTACTAAGTCATCATACAAAATAATATTTGATTTTTCCAAAAAAATTCACTCCTTTTCTATGAGTTTATTCCCTTTATGCTTAATTCTTCTACTTCTTTATTATATTTTTTTACTTTAGGTTTTTTCGTTTTATTTAATTTTTTTCCTTCTAATATACGCCATAAATTAGGAGCAAAAATTATTGAGGATATACAACCAGCAAGTAAACCTATTAAAATAGCCATATTAAATGTATAAATACCATTAACACCTAAAAACAATAACGTTAAAGTGGATATAATTGCAGTTACACTTGTCAAAATATTTCTTACTATTACATCATTCATACTTTCATTAACTAATTTTTTTAAATTTTCTTTAGTAGTTAGTTTATTTTTAAACATTATTTCTTTATTTTCGCGCATCCTATCAAATACAACAATAGTGTCATTAATTGAATATCCAATTATAGTTAATAATGCCGCTACTACAATAAAATTAAATTCTATTTTAAATATTATAAATGTAATTATAATTATCATAACATCATGGAATAATGCTGCTAAACCAGATATTCCAAAATTGAAATTAAATCTAATTGCAACATAAATAATTATTGCAATAAATGCAATTATTAAACTATAAACAGCATTTTTAGTTAAATTCTTAACTACCATTGTACTTATTTCTTTTATTGAAGCATTTATCCCTAATTCATTAAATTTTTCAGTTATTATTTTAGTGTCTTTTTCAGACAATATTTTATTTAATTTTACATATCCTTCTTTAGTTGTGCCAACATAATTAGAATATTCATTTACTCCATATTTATCTACTATAGGTAGAATTTTACCATAATCAATAGATTTTTCACTTGTCATATCTATGCTTGTTCCTCCAGAAAAATCTACACCAAAATTTATTTTATTTACAAAACCAAATACAATCCCTGAAACAACTATTAATGCTAATACTATTAATGCATATTTATTCATTTTTACATAATCAAATTTAGGTTTTTCTTTAACACGGCCAAAAAACATTTGTGGTTTATCTTTAAATATTTCTGAATAAGCTGCTTTTTTAATTAAAAATACATTTATTGCAACCATTGCAATTATTGTAACAATAATAGAAACCATTAACATAGTTGCAAAACCTTTTATTGTACTTTCTCCAAATATATATAATATTAATGCTACAATAAATGTAGTTAAATTGGCATCTATAATTGCTGATAAGCTCATTTTATTGCCTTTTTTTGCAGCATCTTTTAAATCACCTTTATATTCTTCTTTTATTCTTTCAACAGATATAATTGATGAATCCACAGCCATACCAATTCCTAATATTAATGCTGCAATTCCTGGTAAAGTTAAAACTCCACCAATTCCATTAAATATTAAGAACGTTAATAAAGAATATAAAAGTAATGATACACTACTAATTAAACCACAAAATCTATACTTAAATATTAATAATAATGAAATTAATCCAATTGCAATTATACCAGCAAGACCACATTTTTCAATTGTTTTATAACCAAATGAAGCGGATACTGAATGCGGAGTAGAATCTTCAA
Source organism: uncultured Muribaculaceae bacterium (assembly GCA_964396655.1). Lineage (GTDB taxonomy): Bacteria > Bacillota_I > Bacilli_A > RF39 > UBA660 > CAYNFP01. Next base: position 41,956 of record CAYNFP010000003.1, read on the forward strand.
CTAATTTTGTTGGAAGACTACCTGCATTTATTAAATCTACTAATCTATTAACTTTTTCTTTTGTGAAATTACCTTGAATAATAACATTTGAACTGTTTAATCCTTCTTCTACATATGCAGCAGATAAACATTTATTATTTTCTTCGTTTCCACAAGTTTCACTTTGTTCTTTAAAACTATCAGTATCCTCATCATAATCTAACCATATAACTATTCTGTTATCAGTCGTCTTACTTATTTCTTTTGTAACTTTATAGAATTTATCTGTATCTTTTATATTTAATTTTACAATAGGTTTTAATGTTTGAGTATTTGTATCAGCAGAAGCCCCATTTTTTCCTAATATTTCAGAAGTCATTAAAAGATTATCACTTGTATCTCTAAATGATAATAATCCAACTGTACTTATCATATCTTTTGCTTCTTCAGCATCTTTAACACCAGGTAATTGTATTCTTAAAGTATTTTTACCTTCTATTGTAATTACTGGTTCACTTACCCCTAATGTATCTATTCTATCTACTATTGCTTTATATGTTTTATCTAAATCGCTTTCAGTAAGTTTTTCTCCTTTAGTTAAAGGCTCTATTTTATATAAAATTTCATACCCACCTTGTAAATCCAAGCCATATTTAATACCTTTAATTGTAGGAATAAAAAGTAATATTATTCCAGCAAAAATTATTGTTAATGTAATTAAAAACTTAACACTTTTTTTCATAATAAATCATCATCCTCCACTTGTGCTTCTCTTTCGGTCTTTTTTAATATATTCATAACATAAGAAATAATTAAATTATCTTCCAAATTTAATATATCACTTGTCATTTCAGATAAAGAAAGATTTTTTCTGGTATTCCAAAGATTTTCCATTAAATAATTCCAAACATCTTCTTCTTTTATATAATCTTTACCTTTTCTTTTTAACTCAATTATTTTAGAATATAATGCTGGTTTTAATCTACTATATAATTCTTCTAATGTTTTAAATTTAATATCTTCATTCATTATATTCACCAGCTACATCTTCTATCTTTTCTATACATTCATTTATACTTAAATCGTATGTATCATTACTATTTCTATTTTTGTATTCAACAATTCCATCATTTATTTTGTTACCTATAACTAATCTAATTGGTACCCCTATTAAATCCATATCATTGAATTTTATTCCTGGTCTTTCTTCTCTATCATCAATTATAGGATCAAGTCCTAAAGATTTTAACTTATCATATATTTCATAACCTTTTCTTAATTGAATCTCGTCTTTAGTATTAATTACAACAATTCCAACTTTATATGGTGCTACTTCAAATGGCCAAATTATACCTTTTTCATCATTGTGTTCTTCAACTATTGCAGCCATACATCTTCCAAGTCCAATTCCATAACATCCCATAAACACTGGATTTAACATTCCTTGTTCATCAGTATATTTTAAATTTAATTTTTCACTATACTTAGTTCCAAGTTTAAATAAATTACCAATTTCAATACCATTTTCAAAAGATAATTTTTCACCACATATTGGACATTTATCTCCTTCTTTTACAAATACTAAATCAGAATAAGCTGCTACTTCAAAATCTTTTAAATTAACATTTTTTATATGACAATCTTTTTCATTGGCACCGGTTATACCATTTTTAATATATTTTATTTTATTATCAGCATAAACTTTTAACTTTGAATTAATTGGCCCTATAAAGCCTTTTATCAAATTTAATTTATTAATTTCTTCTTCTGTTGCTAATTCTATGTTTGAACTTTTTAAAAATCTTTTCAATTTTGTTTCATTTAATTCATCATTTCCTAAAACTAGTACCATTACAAAACTATCATCTACTTTATATATTAAAGATTTAATAAATTTATTTGGTGTTTCATTCATAAAAGATGATACTTCTTCAATGGTTTTCATATTTGGAGTATGTACTTTTTCTATTTCTTTTTCTGATTCATTACTTACTTCAAGTTCGTTTTTTGAATAAGCTATATCTATATTCGAAGTATAAGAACATTTTGTACAAAAAACTAATTTATCTTCTCCGGCAGGATTAATTGCCTGAAATTCTTCTGATAATAATCCCCCCATAGCACCTGTATCAGATTCAACAACTATATATCTTATTTTCATTTTATTAAGAATGTTTTTATATGCATCATACATATCTTTATAACTTAAATCTAATCCAAGTTCATCTCTATCAAAAGAATATGCATCTTTCATAATAAATTCTCTAGCTCTAATTAACCCAAATCTTGGTCTTGGTTCATCTCTAAACTTATCACCAAATTGATAAATGTTAAAATGTAAATCCTTATAACTTTTAACATTATAAGAAGCTGCGATAGTGAACAATTCTTCATGGGTTGGGCCTAAACAAAAATTCTTTCCAAATCTATCTTTAAAAGAAAACATATCTTTTCCAAATTTTTCTCTTCTACCACTACTTACATAAACATCTTCTTGAATTAATGAAGGCATCAATAATTCTTGACATCTTTTCTTATCCATTTCTTCTCTTATTATATTTTTTATGTTTTCTAAAACTTTATATCCTATTGGTAAAAACATATAAACCCCAGAAGAGGTTTTTTTAATCATTCCGCTTCTAACAAGTAAATTACCACTTATACTATCTTCATCTTTTATATTTTCTTTTATTGTATAAAAATAACTATTTTTTAATTTCATTTTATTTCCTCTATTCTTCTGAACAAATAGTGCCCATATATTCTGCTGTTACTTCAGTATTATAAACTTGCTCACCACTATATTCATTGCTTGAACCCGCATATTTAACACACACATATTTGTTATTTAAATTTTCATTTTCCAAAGGATTACTTAAATTGCTCCTATTATCTTCATCTCCTGTTATATAACCTGAAATCATTAATGTTTCTACAGTCACACAACTACATGTAGAAGAATTCAAAGAATTTATATTATCACTACCCCATTCTTTAGCTCCAGATTCAATATATTCAATTTTATCATCATATAAATTATTTATTATATTACCTCTTATTTTTATTATTGCTACTGTAGTTAATGTTAGTAAAGCTCCTATTAAAACAATAGTAACTAACATTTCTATTAAAGTAAAACCCTTTTTCATTTTTCACCTTCTCTTTTTTATACCAATAAAATTATATCAAATAAAAACTAAAAACAAAAGTAATTGAAATAATTTTTATTATAATGTATAATTAATTATAAAGAATAGAAGGGACCCTGAATTATGAAGCAATTTGATTTCGAAAAAATTCCTATTGTTGAAATTGCAAATGAAATAATTATGGATGCAGTTAATAAAAATGCTTCAGATATTCATTTCGATCCCACAAAAGAAAATTTAAAATTAAGAATTAGAGTTGATGGAGAATTAGCTGATTATGGTGTTATTCAAAAAAAATATCAAAGAAATATGATAAGTCGTATTAAAATGATAGCTGGTATGAATATCATGGAAACCAGATTACCACAAGATGGAGCTATTAAAGGAAAAATCGGAGAAAAAATGTTGGATCTCCGTGTTTCTTCATTACCTACTAACAATGGAGAAAAAATAGTTATTCGTATACTTGATTATTCTCAAAGTTTAAAAGGACTTGAAACATTAGGATTTAGTCAAAAAAGTTTAGAAAAAATAAATAAAATGATAAAAGTTCCAAATGGAATTATATTGGTAACTGGTGCTACTGGTACTGGTAAAAGTACAACAGTTTATTCTATATTACAAAAATTAAATACTGAAAATGTAAATATTATTACAGTTGAAGACCCAATAGAAATGGATATTAAAGGTGTTAACCAAGTACAAGTTATGTCTGAAATAGGTCTTACATTCGAAATGGTATTAAGAAGCGTTTTAAGACAAGACCCTAATATAGTAATGATTGGAGAAATTCGTGATGCTGAAACAGCCAGAATGGCCGTAAGAGCAAGTATAACAGGTCATTTGGTATTATCTACAATACATACAAACAATTCTTTAAATACAATAGAAAGACTTACCGATATGGAAATTGAAAGATATTTATTAGGTAGTGCTTTAACTGGTATTATTTCTCAAAGATTGGCAAGAAAAGTATGTCCTAAATGTGCTATTAAAAAACCTACTACCCAATATGAAAAAGATGTATTTAAGAAAGTTTTAGGAATAGACGTTAATGAAATATATCACCCTAACCCTTCGGGATGCCCAGAATGTTCCCATGGATATAAAGGAAGACTTGCTATCCTAGAAGTATTAAGAATAAATGATCAAATAAAAGATGCAATAGTAAATTCATTTCCAAAAACAGAATTAAGAAAACTTGTCTATACTGGAGATGTTATAACATTATTACAAGATGGACTAGAAAAAGTTGTTAGTGGTCAAACATCTTTTGAAGAAATATTAAAAATAATAGATTTAGAAAATGATTTAACAAGTTATAAAGACTTTAATTTAAAAACCAATTTATCATTATCTGAATTAAAAAATAATACTGTTAAAACGGAAAATGAAGAAAATAAACCAGAAGAAATAGAAATATTGGATATTTAAAAATCAAAGATTAAAATTTATCTTTGATTTTTTATAATTATAATAGATAAAAAATATTATTTCCTGCGATAAATTATATCTTCATCACATTGTTCAAAAATTATTTTCCATTTTTCTTCGTCTGTTTTAAAATCATCTGTTAGACCACAATTTTTACAGAATAAATATTTATTTGTAAATTCTATAACACTGTTAAAAAATTTAGATTTTGAATCTTCTTCCTTATAAGGTGCCAACATTCGCATTATTACCCCATTAATTTTCGGCTTTTTATTTGCTATTATTGTTCCAAATTCTTTACTGCCATTCAATAGATACATTGGCTGGTAATAATCTGATGGTCTTTGTGTTGCAATAAAAGATATATATTCATCAGCATCATATAAAATTGAAACATAAGCAATTGGGAAAAATGTTTTTAAAAATTTTCTTAAAAACAATCCATATTCTCTTATGTCACTTATATATGCTTCTTTTGGAGAATTTTCACAGCTAAAGTAAAGTCCTAAAATCGTATGATAACTAACATCCATACACCACATATATTTATTTTTCCTTTCTAATTTAATTATATGTGTATTTGCAACACTTGTCAATACAGATAATAAAAAAACTGAAAATTAATTCAGTTCACAATTTTAATGTCTTCTTTGAATTTCTGGTAATTCAGTAAGATTTTCAGCCACTTTATCAATAAAAAATAGTCATAACTTCCTGGAACTCCAGGCACATAATTCGGTCTATATTCATCATAAAATGTAACTCCATTAACAATCTTAGAACCAAATATATTTTTTCCTACTAAATGCGGATCCTCAATATTAGGTATAATAAGTTCATTATATATGAATGGTATTAAAATTTCTCCACCTTCCTTCCATCTCTTGAAATAAAGGGAAAAAAATTGGAAAGTTCGGTGCTGTGTGCTGTATCTTTATGAAAAATATTGGTTTGGAAACATAATTTACTTCCAAATTTATTATATATTATTAATTTGTATTCAATAAAAAAATGTGATAAAAATCACATTATTCTTCTTTTTTTATTCCTGTAATTATTTCTAAAGCTTTTTTCATTTTTAAATCATATTCAAGAGGTTCGGTTCCACCAACATTTTTTAAAAGTTCTTCTTTAGTTAAATTATATTTTTTAGAAGATTTTTCTACTTCTTTGTCAACATCTTCTTTAGTAATTTTAATTTTCTCTTTTTCTGCTACTGCATCTATTACTAACCTATAACCTATTCTCTTTTCTGCTTCTGGTTTCATTTGTTCTTTTAAAGCATCTTCAGTTGTATTAGTGATTTTTAAATAGTTAGCTATATCTAATCCTTGCATAGATAATCTAGAAGCAAATTCTTTATAAATTCTATCTGTTTCATCTGCTATAATTTCTTCTGGTAATTCAAATTTAGCATTCTTAATAGCAGTTTCAAGTGTTTTAATAATATATTCTTCTTCTACTTCTTTTTCTTTAGATAATTTTAAATTTTCTTTAATTTCATTCTTAAGTTTTTCTTCAGAATCAATTCCTTCCATACCTAAATCTTTAAAAAATTCAGCATCAACTTCAGGAATCATTCTTTCTTTAACTTCATTTATTTTAATTTTAAAAGTAACATCTTTACCTTTTAAGTCTTCTACTTGATAATTCTCAGGAAATTTTAAATTTAATTCTTTTTCATCTCCAGCTACTAAGCCAATTAATCCTTCTTCAAAACCAGGAATAAATGAATTACTTCCGATAGTTAAAGAATAATTACTTGCTTTTCCGCCTTCAAATGGAACATTATCTTTAAATCCTTCAAAATCAATAACTGCGATATGACCATTTTTAATTTTACCATCAGTAACTTTTAATTCTGCAAATTGTTCTTTTAAGTGTTCTATTTCATGTTCAATTTCTTCTTCTGTTACACTTACTTTTTCTTTTTTTATTCCTAAATCTTTATATTTACCTAATTTTACTTCTGGCATACTTACTATAATAAATTCTATTTCAAGGTGACTTTCATCTATACTTTTAACATTTACTGTTGGAGTACACGCAGGCACTATAGTATCTTTTTCTTTTAATAAATCATCAAACATAATAGGAAGCGCTTCATCTACAGCGTCCATATACAAACTTTCTATACCAAATTTTTTAATATAGATTTCTTTTGTAACTGTGCCTTTTCTAAAACCATCAACTTTTGCATTTTTAACATTCTTTTTAAATGATTTTTCAAGACAAGCTTCCCAAGCTTTTCCCTTTAATTCTTTTGTATAATTTTTTTTCATAAAATTCTCCTTCTTTTTAATTACTAAGATATTATATAATTATTTTATTCTATTTTCCAGTAATTTTTGATATTTCTATATTTTTTTTAGTTAAATTGTTTTCAATTGCTATTCTTTGCACAATAAATAAACCAATTAATGCTGTTAAAGTAAAACTTCCTCCACTACTTAATAAAGGCAAAGGAACTCCAGTTAATGGAATAAGTGCTAAGATCCCCATAAAATTAATTAATAAATGCATTAAAAATATCATAGCTATACCATAACATATTATAGAATTTCTAAGATTATAGCACTGCTTTGATATCTTTATTATTCTATATAGCAAATAAATGTAACCTAAAATTACTATTGAACCCGCTATTACTCCTAATTCTTCTACTAATATTGCAAAAATAAAATCCGTATGAGCTTCGGGTAAATATAAATATTTTTGAGTTGACTTTCCTATTCCAAGACCAAACAAACCACCATTATGCAAAGCTATATATCCATTGCAAACTTGATAACCAGTTGCTTCGGTATATCTACTACAAGGATTTTTATATTGAAATCTATTCAATTGAGTTTCAGATAAAAATTTTGATGAATTTAACAAAAAAATTGTTAAAACTATAATAGCAGCACCACCAAATATTTTTAATAAAGATACTAAATTGTTTTTCTTAAATGGAATTGCTATAAATGTTAAAAAAACTATTGCAGATATTATTCCGGCAGTTCCATAATCAGGTTGTGCAGCAACTAATAAAACAACACTACCACAAATAGTTAATAATACCCATATTCTAGATTGTTTCTTTTCTCCTTTACTAAACTCTCCAAAAAATATACCCATATATAAAACTAATACTAATTTTGCAAATTCACTAGGTTGTATTGAAAAGAATCCCAAGTCAATCCAACTTTTTGCACTATTTACCATTTGACCGTATAGAAGTAATCCAAATAATAACACCAATATAGCAATTAATGCCATAACTACTAAACTTTTATATTTACTTACATCTATTTTTATTATAAATATAAAACCTAATACAAAGGAAAGCCCAATAAACGCTAATTGTTTAAAGAAAAAATAATAAGGCCCTACTCCATATCTTAATACAGCTGCAACATTTGATGCAGATAGAATAGTTATAAGTCCAACACATGAAAATAATATCATCAGAATTAATAAGGGCTTATCCATATATTTTATTAATTTATTACTTTTCATAAATATCCTCAAGTAATATTTTACCATAAATTAAATTTATTTAGAATAAATAGGTAAAAAGTATGTCAATTTAGTGCAAATTGTCATATAAAATTATAGGTAGTTAAAGGAGGTTATGATTATGAATTATTATGGTTATGCTGGCGGATATAGTCCTTATGCTTATCCTTATGGAGGATGTGCACCAGTTAATCCTTGTTGTGGGGGTTATGGAGCAGCAATTATATTAGTTTTATTTATACTTTTAGTAATAGTATTTGGAGCAGGATCTGTACATTGTTGTAATAATCAAATATAAGGAAGAAACAAAAACTTCCTTTTTTTTGTCAAAATTTGATATTTTTTTCTTTTTTTGATAAAATATAAACCGGAGAAAGAAAAAATGTTAAAGCAAGAAGATATATTAAATGAATCAAACAAAATATTAAGACAGACAAGCAAGTCTGCTACTTTTCCTTTGTCTAATGATGATAAAATTTTAATAAAAAATATGCTTGAATATTTAAGAAAAAGTCAGGATGAAGAATATGCTGATAGCAATAATATTAGGGCTGGTATGGGTTTGGCTTTTCCCCAACTAGGAAAATTAAAAAGAATTTTTGTAATATCATATAAAAATGATGATGAAACATTTGAAGAATATTCTGTCGTAAACCCAAAAATTATTTCAAACTCTGAAGAACTTATATATGTTGAAGAAGGTGAAGGATGTTTAAGTGTTAACAGAAATGTTGAAGGTATAATACCAAGATATGCTAGAATAACTGTTGAATTTTTTGATGAAGAAGGAAATAAAAGAACCGAGAGATTAAGAGAAGAAATGTCTGTAGCATTTCAACATGAAATTGATCACTTAAATGGAATATTATTTGTAGACAGAATTGATAAAAAGAATCCTTTTAAAAATAAAGATACAATGAGAGCTATATAAACTTATTGTTTTTTTTTTATTTTTTTAGTATAATTATCATAGGAGAAAATATGGAAAAAAGATATATTATAAGAATTTTGACTTGGGGTTTAGCATTTTTTATTCTAGCAGGTTTAGGAATATATGGACTTATACTTAGTAGTAATGATAGCCCTTCACCAACAGAAAATACAAATAAATTAGAAACTATAGTTAGTTATTTTAATTCTAACAATTATAAGGATTCAAATATTATTTCAAGTAAGCAAAATAATAAAATCATAATTTCATACACTTCTTCAACAGAAAATAAAGATTATGAATATCAATATTCTGATAATATTTTAACTACATCTTTTAATATAAACGATGTAACAGCTATGGAAACATTAAAAATAATGCTTGCTTCGGTAGCGGAAAACTTAGGTAAAAGTTATACTGATATCATTACAAAATTTGATGCGCTTGACTTAACTACATATTCAATTAGTGAAGGTATATATTTTGAAGAAAATGAAAATTTAATAAATGTTCAAATTAATACAAATGTTGGCTTAACTATAAAAGAAGCAGAATATTTCACTCAAAGTGATTTAAATATAAATGAAATTAATGAAGGATCTTTTAACATTACTAAAGATAACTTAAAATTAAATATTAATGGTATAGAAAATCCAATTGTAACAATATCAGAATCTCCTATAATATCAATTAATTCATATAATTCTATATTGTCAGTAATTTCTATATTATTTAATGATACAACAACCTCAAATTATTTTAAGAATAATTATTCATCAATTAATATAGGTAACAAGACATTTAATGGTTTCAAAATAGAAATAAATCCAAATTTAAATGATAATGAGAAATTAATATTTAATTCAAACGAACAAATAATAAGAGTAACAATTAATAAAAACCAATTAAGTTTATAAAAATAAATAGTTTAAAAACTATTTATTTTTTATTTAACGCTTTCTAATTTAACACTAACTATCTTACTTACTCCACTTTCTTGCATTGTAATTCCATATAATAAATCTACATATTCCATTGTTTTCTTTTTGTGAGTAATAATTAATAATTGAGTTTTATTTCTATAATTACTTAAATATTCACCAAATTTTTCTGCATTTACTTCGTCTAAAGCAGATTCTACTTCATCTAAAATAACAAAAGGCACTTTTTTTAAATTCATTATAGAAAATAATAAACTAATTGCTGTTAAAGTCTTTTCTCCACCCGATAATAATGAAATGGATTTCATATTTTTGCCTGGAGGTGTTGCTATAATCTCTATACCAGTTTCTAATAAATTATCAGGATCTGTTAATTTTAAACTAGCGGTTCCTCCATTAAATAAATTAGAAAACACTTTTGAAAATTCTTTGTTTATATTATTAAATGTTTTTTCAAATTTACTAACCATTACTAAGTCCATATTACTTATAATTTCTAATAAATCTTGTTCACTCTTTAATAAATCTTCTTTTTGCTTATTTAAAAAAGTATATCTTTTGTTTACTCTTTCATATTCTTCAATACTTCCTAAATTTACATTTCCAATTGATTTTAATATTCTTTTTAATTCATTTACTTTACTTCTTGCTTCTTTTTCATCAATTTCAAGAATATATTTATTTTTTGCTCCTTCATAAGTTAAATTGTATTCTTCATTAAGCCTATTTAATAAATTATCAATTGCCATATTTAATTTAACTATTTCTATTTCTAATGAATTAATTTTATTAGATTCTTCTAATATTTTTGAATTATTTTTCTTTTGAATAATTTCTTTATCGTTTATGTCATCAATAATGTTTTTCTTATCCAATTCTAATTTAGATAATTCACTTTCTAAACTTTTGCATAGATTATCAACAGAATAGTATTCTTCCATAATTTTATCTATTGTTTTATCAGAATCCCCACCTAAGTCTTTAATTTCTGATGTTTTTTTATTTAATTCGGCTTTTAAATCTTCTAATGATTTTTCTTTATTATAAATTTTCTCTTTTAACTTAGCCATTTCTATATTTAGATTTAATAATTTATCTTGTTCTAATGCAAAATTACTTTGTATTGTTTTCATCTTATTTTCAGATTCTTTAATATTGTTTGATATATGTTCACCTAATACTTTTAACTTATCTATTTCATATTTATCTGATATATATGAATTATTGGTTTTAGAGCTTCCTCCGGTTAAAGAGCCTCCAACATGCAAAAGATCTCCATCTAAAGTAACTATTCTATATCTATAATTAATCTTTTTACTTAATGATAATGCATTATTTATATTATCAGTAACTATAATATTTCCTAATTGATTCATTATAATATTATAATATTTTGAATCATAATCAACTAATTCACTTGCAATACCAATATAACCATTTGATGAAGATGCTATTCTTGTTACATCTGGTTCAATACTTTTAGGTTTAATAACTGATAAAGGGAAAAATGTTGCTCTTCCTTTATTATTTCTTTTTAAATAATCAATTGCTTCTTTAGCTGAAGAGTCATCTTCTACGATTATATAATTTGATGAACTTCCTAAAGCAATATCTAACATAGTTTTATATTCTTCTTTAGTATCAACAATGTTTCCAATTATATTATTAATTCCTTTTAATGATGGATTATTTAATATGGCTTTTACTGGGTATGGTAATTTAGACATATTTTCTAAATTAGATTCTAATACTTCTATTTTAGAAATAATTTCTAGTTCTTTTCTTTTTAAATTACTAAAGTTTATTCTTTCTTCTTCTAATTCTTTATTAATATCTTTTTTTGATTTTAAATTTAATTCTTCTATTTTTTCTTTTTCTATATTTTTTAAATTAGTTATTTCAGTCTCTAATTCTTTTATTTCATTAGATATTTTTAATTCTGAATCTTTTAACTCAATTACTTTATTTTTTATTTCACTACTTTCTTTATTATATTTACTTCTTTCAATAGATAATTCTTTTTTGGATAATAAATCTGATAAAATTTCTTTATTCTTTAAATATTTATCTCTTATTTCAGATATTTTTTCTTCTAACAGAGTATTTTCAAATTTTAATTTTTCAATATCAGCGCCACTCATGGATAATTCACTATTATGTGAAGTTAATTCTAATTCTAGATTATCTTTAGTTTCTTTTTTAGTGGATAATAATTCATTAAATTGAGTAATATCTTTAACCATCAATGAAACATCAATTGATTCTAATTCATCTTTACTTTTTTTATATTCAAAAGCTTTTTTACTATCAACTTCTAAAAATTTTACTTGTTCACTTAATTCAGTGATTATCATATTAACTCTGTCTATATTTTCATTAGTTCTCTCAAGTTTTCTTAAAGTTTCTTCTTTTCTTTTTTTATATTTTAAAACACCAGCGGCATCTTCAAAAATAATACGTCTATCTTCTGGTTTATCACTTAATATTTCTTCTATCTTATTTTGAGGAATTATATTAAATGATTCCTTTGAAGAAAAAGAATCTAAGAATAAATCACTTATATCTTTTAATTTACATTTAGTATTATTTAAGTAATATTCATTCTCTCCGGATTTAGAAACCACTCTTTTAATTGATACTTCATTAAAATCTGTGGGTAAAGTCCTATCAGTGTTATCAAAAACCAAAGTAACTGAAGCCTGATTGGAACCGTTTCTACTTTTTGAACCATTAAAAATAACATCAGTCATACCTGATGAACCACGAAGAGCTTTTACTGATTGTTCACCTAAAACCCATTTAATTGCATCTACTATATTACTTTTACCACTTCCATTTGGACCTACTATACCAGTAAATGTTGGATTTAGTTCAATATTCACTTTATCAGCAAAAGATTTAAAAGAATTTAATTTTATTTCTTTAATATACATAATATACCTACTTACTTTGCTTGTTTTTTAAAGGCATCTTTAGCTGCATTTTGCTCCGCCTCTTTTTTGCTTTTTCCTTCTCCTACCCCAAATATAATTCCACCAATTGAAACTGATACTTTAAAATTTTTGTTATGCGCTGGTCCGGATTCATCAATTACTTTATATTTTAAAGACTTTCTTTCTGTTTGAACTTGTTCTTGAAGTAAACTTTTATAATCTTTCAAAAAGTCTGTATCATTTTCAATAAAAGGAACTATCAATTTATTAAATAATTCTCTGACTTTGTTTATTCCTTGTTCTAGAAATATAACTCCAACTACAGCTTCAAATACATCCGCTATAACTGTTTTATTAGCCTCTTTTATTCCATTACCTAATTTTATATAATTTGCTAAATTAACTTTGCTAGCATATTCATATAAAGCGTTTTCACATACATATAAACTTCTTAATTTACTCATTTCTCCTTCGGGTAAATGAGTTTTTCTGAAGAAATAATCACTAGATACTAATTCTAGAACTGCATCACCCAAATATTCTAATCTTTCGTATGATTCAACATTATTTTCATTAGCGTATGAAGTATGAGTTAATGCTTTATTAATCAATCCTTCATTAACAAATTCAATATTGTATTCTTTTAATAAATCCATTATTATCATCACCTTTGCTAGAATTTACATATTCATTATAACAAATTAAATATCTATATTCTAGAATTATTTATTGTAATTATTATATTTTTTATAGTATAATAATAATTGATTAAAATGAAGAAATTAGTTATTTGGTTAATACATTTATATAGGAGCATTCCATTTACATCACATAAAATGTGTAGATATACTCCAACATGCTCATATTATATGGAAGAATGTATTAATAGATTTGGATTACTAAAAGGATTATGGCTTGGATTTAAAAGAGTATTAAGATGTAACCCTTGGGGTGGATATGGATATGACCCTGTACCTTTAAAGGAGGAAAAATGAAAAAATATATTTTAATTATTATATTATTATCTCTTAGTTTTTTATTAACAGGTTGTTTTGAAAAAGATGATTTTAGTGATGATTATACTTACACAACAACATACCCTATAGAATACGCTACTAAAATGATATATGGAGATTATTCAAATGTTGTAAGTGTATATCCAGATGGTGTAGAAATTAATGATTATACATTTACTGATAAATTATTAAAAAATTACTCTACTGGTAAAAAATTTGTATATGATGGATTAAGTGATGAAAATTTAATAGCTAGAGATTTACTTAATTTAAATAATAATATAGAAATTATTGACGCAATGAAAGGAATGAGTTATACATCAAATATTGCAGAGTTATGGCTTGACCCTTCTAATTTCTTAATGATATGTAGAAATATTAAAAGTACATTAATAGATTATGAAGAAAATGTTTATACTAAAGAAAAAATAGAAAGTAACTATGAAACATTAAAAGAAAATATATCTATATTAGATGTTGATATATATAATCTAAGTAAAAATGGAAGTTATAAAACTATATTAGTAACTAATAATGTATTCAATTATTTAACAAAATATAGCATAGATGTTATTTCACTTGATCCTACAAATGAAGGAGTAGATAAATCATTATCTGATGCTAAAAAATTAATCAATTCTGGTGATATAAAATATATTTATTTATTAAAAGGTGATAAAACCTCAGATTCAATGAATACTTTTATCAATGATTATAAATTAACGAAAATTGAAATTGATCCTTTTACTACTATTACAGATGAACAAAGATTAAATGGAGATACTTATATAAGTTTGATGAACAAAATTATAGATGAATTAAAAAAAGAATTATTTAAATAATTCTTTTATTTTATATATTAAAATAACTGTAAGTTTTTATCTATTTTAAAATATTTATAAGTTTTTTCTGTTATTTGTCTACCACGAGATGTTCTTTTAATATATCCTTCTTGTAATAAAAATGGTTCAATTACATCTTCTATAGTTATTATTTCTTCCCCAATAGTAGATGCAATACTTTCAATTCCTACAGGACCTCCATTGAATTTTTCTATAATTGATTTTAAATATTCAATATCTGTTTGATCTAATCCTTTAGAATCAACCATTAATCTATCTAAAGATTTTTCTGTAACTTTTTTAGTTATTATACCATTTCCCTCTACTAAAGCAAAATCAGCTATTCTTTTTAATAATCTATTTGCAACTCTTGGAGTTTTTCTGCTTCTTTTAGCAATTTCCATAGCTGCATCATCATCTATTTCTAGTTTTAATACTCTAGAAGTTCTTTTAACTATATCAGTTAATTCTGACTCAGTATAATAATTTAATTTACAAACTATACCAAATCTATCTCTTAGAGGAGAAGATAAATCCCCCGCTCTTGTAGTTGCTCCAACTAAAGTAAATTTAGGTAAATCAATATTTATATTTCTAGTTTGACCTTCACTACCAACTATTATATCTAATTTAAAGTCTTCCATTGCACTATATAAAATTTCTTCTATATACTTGGGAATTCTATGTATTTCATCAATAAATAAAACATCATTTGGTTCAAGCGTTGAAAGTATAGCAGCTAAATCACCGCTTTTTTCAATAGTTGGTCCACTTGCTGTTTTAATATTACTATGAAGTTCATTAGCAATAATGTGAGCAAGAGTTGTTTTACCTAACCCTGGAGGGCCATACAAAAGAACATGATCTAAGACATCATTTCTAAGTAATGCTGCTTTTATAAAAACATTCATATTGTTTTTTACTTCTGTTTGACCTATATATTCATCTAGGCTATCAGGTCTTATTGTTTTTTCAAAAGCATCTTCTTTTAATTCACGGCTAGTTACTATTTTCTCGCTTTCCATACAACACTCTCCTATATTCTCCTAAATCAAGTTTTAAAACTTGTTCTAAATAACATTTTGCACATAATGGAATATATTCTACACTAACATTATCACCATCTATAACTACTACTTCACCTTCAGAAACAAATTCCCCATTTACTTTTCTACCCACATAACGAGCTATTTCCCCACAAGTACATAGGGTTTTTAATTCCTCTATAGATTCAGCTTTTTCTAATAATGCAGCACTTCCTTCAAAAAATTTCATCATAAAATTTGTTCTAAGAGAATAACAGATAATTGAAACATCTGTAGATTTTGCTATTATTAATAATTCTAATACTTGCCTTTCAGTTAAGAATTGAGCTTCATCTATAAAAATACACTTAATTTCTGATAATTTTCCTTTTAATATATCAATAATTTTATCTTCTCTAGATATTAAATAATCACATTCTCTTCTTAACCCTATTCTTGTTTCAACGCAACTTCCAGCTTTGCTATCAATCTCTGGTTTCATAATCAAAACCCTGTAATTATTTTCTTCATAATTATAAGCAGTTCTCATTAAATCAATACTCTTACCAGATTTCATAGAACCACAAAATACATTTAATTTTCCCATAACTCCCTTACCTCTCTATCTTAAAAGCATTTTTAATGCTTCTTTTACTTGTTCTTCTATTGTTAAATCTCTATTAACTTTTTTTATTACACTATTTATATCTCCGGATTTATATCCTAAACTTTGAAGTACTAGGTATAATTCATCTTCCGTTGGAGCTATTTCATTATTTGAAACAACCTTACCTTTTAAATCAAGAATTATTTGTTTTGCTATTTTTTCTCCTATTTTAGGAAACTTAGTTAAATATAGAGTATTTTCTCTATTAATTGCATCTTTAATTCCTTCAACTGAACCAGTTGCTAACATTGGCAAAGCCATTTTTGGTCCTATTCCTTTAACATCTATTAGTTTTAAAAATAATTCTTTTTCTTTTTCATTTTTAAATCCATATAAAGTATTTTCATCTTCTCTAATATGGTTATATAAATATAAAGTTATTTCTTCGTTTTCCTTACAAACATAAGGATTTGGCATAAATATTTTAAAACCTATTCCATTTATTTCTAACACTATGTAAGAAGATTCAATTTTTTTTACAATTCCATGCATATATTCAAACATAACTTACTCTCCACTTTAATTATAAAACACCTTATAAAATAACACAAACTTTTTTTATTCTATTTTAAAACAATGATAATTGAGAACTTTCTGGTAAATCTTTTAATATTCCCATAACTCTCATTTTTTCTATTATTGTTGAAGAAACTTTACCTCTATTTTGTAAATCTTCTACACTTACAAATGGTTTTTTATTTCTTTCTTCAACTATTGTTCTAGCCGCAATATCCCCCAAACCATCTATTGTAGAAAATGATGGATAAATATTTTTTTCATCTTTAACAACAAAGTTTACAGCTTCACAAATATTTAAATCTATTGGTAAGAAATTTATTCCTCTTGCTGATGCTTCCAAGGCTATTTTTAAGGTCTCTAAAACTGCTACTTCTTTGTTTGTAACATCAGATCCTTTATTATTGATTTCTGCCATTTTCTCTTTAATTTTGCCATATCCACCAATCATTGCATCTATATCATAATCAGTTATTCTTGCTGAAAAATAAGTAGCGTAATATAACACTGGTTTATGTACTTTAAACCAAGCAATTCTAAACGCACTCATAACATATGCTGCTGCATGTGCTTTAGGGAACATGTACTTAATCTTATCACAAGAATCAATATACCAATCTGGTACATCAAACTTTTTCATTAATTCTTTTTGTTCTGGGGACAAATATTTACCTTTTTTACGAACAGTTTCCATTATGTTAAATGCATCAAGAGGTTTCAATCCTTTATATGATAAATAAACCATGATATCATCACGACATCCAATTACTTCTTTAAAAGGAACTATATTATTTTTTATTAATTCTTGAGCATTTCCAAGCCAAACATCAGTTCCATGAGATAATCCAGATATTTTTATTAATTCACCAAATGTTGTTGGTTTAGTATCCATTACTAATCCAATTGTAAATTGTGTCCCAAATTCTGGTATACCAAGAGTACCTGTATCACATAATATTTGTTCTTTTGTAACTCCAAGTGCTTTTGGTGATAAAAATATAGACATTGTTTCTTTATCATCAAGTGGTACTTTAGTAACATCTAATCCAGATAAATCTTGTAACATTCTAAGTTGTGTTGGATCAGAATGTCCTAATATATCAAGTTTTAATACATCTTCTTCAATCGCATGATAATCAAAGTGAGTTGTTTTCCATGATTTATCAGGATCATCTGCAGGATATTGATATGGAGTAAAATCAAATACTTCCATATATTCGGGAATAACTACTATTCCTCCTGGATGCTGTCCTGTTGTTCTTTTTATTCCTGTACATCCAATAGCTAATCTTTCTATTTCTGCTTTTCTTTTAAATATACCTTTTTCTTCAAGATATCCTTTTACAAATCCAAATGCTGTTTTATCAGCCACTGTTCCAATTGTTCCTGCACGATAAACATTATCTTCACCAAACAATTCTTTAGTATATTCATGTGCAGCAGCTTGATTTAAATCTGAAAAATTTAAATCTATATCTGGTACTTTGTCTGCATTAAATCCAAGGAATGTAGCAAATGGCATATCTTGACCATCTTTATACATTTTTTCTCCACATTTAGGGCATATTTTATCTGGTAAATCATATCCACTAGAATATTCTTTACCTAAAGGTTCTCCATTGTCATTTTCAAATATACTATGTTTACATTTTAAACATCTATAATGTGCGGGTAAAGGATTAACTTCTGTTATTCCCATTAAAGTCGCAACAAAACTTGATCCAACTGATCCACGAGAACCAACTAAATATCCATCATCATTTGAATGCTTAACTAGTTTTTGAGCAACTAAATATATAACATCAAATCCACCGCCAATAATACCTCCAAGATTCTTTTTAACAGCCTTTTCTAAATCAGCACCTTCTAAACCAGAATCTTTTAGTACTTTATCTTTAACAAGTTTTTTAATTGCATCTGGGCCTTCTAATATTGTTTCATGTATTATTTTTAAATATTTCTTTTCATTTTCTTTTAGAAAAGACACAAGAGTATCCCCATATAATTCTCTTGCAATTCTCTCTTCTATATTATCAGGAAGAGGAGAACCATACATCTCTTCAGCTTTAGTATAAACAAGCTCTGTAACTATATGTTCTGAGTCCTTAATTTTAGGCGAAAAAGGAACACCACCAGTTTCAATAATTACTTCAACATTCTCACACATATCCGCTATTTTATTTGTATTAGTTATTACTATTTCTTCTTTTTCTGACTCTGTTAAAAATTCAAATTCGTTCATCATTTCTTCTGTTGTTCTAAAATGAAGTGATGGAATACTTACATTATATTTTGAAAGAGGGTGTCTTCCTCCACCAGGAACTTTTTGATTAACTATTATTTCTCTTGTTATTTTATCTTCTTCATTCAAATGATGTACATCACCAGAAGCTACTATTATCTTTCCAGATTCTTTAGTTATTTTAATAATCTTTTTTAAGTTCTGAATTAATTCCAATTGATTAGCAAATTCACCAGAATCAACTAAATGAGAATAACAAGAAACTGGTTGAATTTCTACATAATCATAGAAATTAACCAAATTAGTTAACTCTTCTTCACCTTTGCTACGAGCTTCAATAAATATTTCTCCTTCGTAGCAGCCACTTCCAATTAATAGTCCTTCTCTATATTTACTAATTTCACTTCTTAATATTCTTGGAGTTTTATATAAATATTTCGTATTAGCAAAAGATATTATCTTAAATAAATTTTTTAGTCCAACTTTATTTTGAACCAGTACATTTATATGATAACTTCTTCCATATTTGTGTATCTCATCTTTGGGTACTAAGTTATTTAATTCTATTAATGATTTATAATTTTGATTAAATAATTTATGAAGCATTTTATTTAATATTAATGCTGTACCTTCAGCATCATAGTCCCCTCTGTGATGAGATTCTTCATCCCATTCTATACCATATCTTTTAGCTAATGCTGTTAAATTATGTCTACCAAAACTACTATCAAGAGTTCTTGATAATTCTAATGTATCTAAAACAGGATTTTCACATACTCCAAGATTGTATTTTGAATAGCATCTATCTAAAAAACTCATATCAAATTTTGCATTATGAGCAACCATTGGTAAATCTCCAACCCACTCAATAAATCTTTTTATTGCATTTTCTTCGTTATCTTTGTCTTTTAACATTTCATTTGTTATAGAAGTTATTTCAGTAATTGTAGGATTCAATTCAACTCCAGGATTAATTAGTTCATCATATCTTTCAATTATTTCACCATTACAAAGTTTAACTGCTCCTATTTCAATAATTGAATCTCCACCACCAGCATTAAAACCTGTGGTTTCAAAGTCAAAAACAACATAAGTTGATTCTAATAACGGTAAATCTTTTGGTCTTAAAACTATTGTAATAGCATCTTCTATCATAGTGAGTTCTGCACCATATAAAACCTTAAAAGGAGATTCTCCTTCTTTAAGATTTTTATTAATCCCCTTAACAGTTTTATAAACTTCGGGATATGCCTGAATAGCATTATGATCTGTAATAGCTATAGCTTTATGTCCCCATTTGTAAGCTTGTTCTATTAATTTCTTTGGTTCAACGCATCCATCCATTTGACTCATAAAAGTATGAGTATGAAGTTCTACTCTTTTTTTAGGATAATTATCAACTCTTTTTATAACATCAACATCTAAAGTTTCTATACTTCTTATATTAAACATTAAATCTTTTGTATAATTGTCATTCGCAACATAACCACTAAACTTATACCAGGAACCTTCTTTTATATTTTCTTCAATAACTTTTACATCTAATTTATTCTTCAAAAATATCTTTGCATATATACTATCAGTATTATCACTTATTTTCATAGTAACCAAAGTAAATTTATTTTGAATATCTCTTATTTCAATACCAAAAACATAAGCTTCAAATATAACATTTTCTTCTTCACTTAATATATTATTTATTTTTTTAGTTTCACCTTTTATAAGAGAACCAAAAACAACTTTTGACTTAACAGGAACTTCTTCTTTTTTTACTTCTGGTTCAATCATTTTTTTAAAATTATTTCTTGCTTCTTCATTTATGTTTGTTTTAAGTTCTATATTTTCAAATCCCATATTATCTAAAAACTTAATTATATTTTTCTTTAAACTTAATATTTTCTTCTCTTCTGCTTTATTTAAAACATCTATATTTATAATATTTCCTTCAATGACAACATTATTTTCTTTAATACTTTCTAACATTGGACAAGCATTAACTAATATTTCAAAATAATATCTATAATAATCAATTAAATATCCATTATCATTTTCGAATTTTAAAACAAAATGTACTTTATCTACATCTTTAATATTTTTGCTTTTTTCATACATTTCTCTAAATATTGAAACAGGTATTAAATTAACTAAATTTATATATATAATCCATTCTTTTTTAGCATTATCAACTACCACTTTTTTAACTTTGGCATCAGTAAAAAATGGATATTTATCCTCTTCAAAATTAATAACACTAAAAAATCTTAACAACTTGTCATCCATTTGTTTACTACCTCACTATAATAATTATAAACATGATTAAAAATAAGGACAATTTACATTTTATTTACCAACCTTCATTTTACACCGATATTTAAGGAAACTTTACAATAATATTTATTTA
Organism: uncultured Muribaculaceae bacterium; assembly: GCA_964396655.1. Classification (GTDB taxonomy): domain Bacteria; phylum Bacillota_I; class Bacilli_A; order RF39; family UBA660; genus CAYNFP01. Next base: position 63,533 of record CAYNFP010000003.1, read on the forward strand.
TAATAATTAAAAAGATAAATATTTATTTAATATATTTATCTCTTCTTTTATATGAAGTATGTAATATTTCTTCAGCTTTTCCTTCACAAGGTTTACCAAAATAATTATTATATATTTCTATTATATCTGGATTTTCATGAGCTTTTCTAATAGTTAAATTTTTATCCTCTTCTAATATTGCTTTCATTCTTTTCTTTTTTACGTATTCCCAATCATACTTATCAAAATCAATTATTGGTTGTCCTCCTCCATTTATACATCCTCCAGGACAAGTCATAAATTCTACAAAGTGATAATTAACTTCTTTATTTCTGATTTTTTCTATAACGTTTTTAGCGTTCTTAATTCCACTAACTACCGCAACTCTTATTACTTCTCCACTAACTTCATAAGTTGCTTCTTTTACTCCACTAAGACCTCTAACTTTTACAAATTCTATATTATCTAATGGTTTATTAGTAACTGTTTCAACAAAAGTTCTTAAAGCTGCTTCCATTACTCCTCCGGTTACTCCAAAAATAACTGAAGCACCATTACCTAAAGGATGATCGTATGTTCCTTCTTTTAAATTATTAAAGTCTATTTCATTTTTTCTTATCATATTAGCAAGTTCTCTTGTTGTAATAACTGCATCAACATCTTTATAATTATCTTTTTCTATTTCAAATTTTTTAGCTATACAAGGCATTACTCCAACAACAAAGATATTTTTAGGATCAATATTATTCTTTCCTGCATAATAAGTTTTAATAGTTGCTCCAAGCATTTGTTGAGGAGATTTGCAAGTAGATAAATTATCTATCATATCTGGATAATATGTTTCAATAAATTTAACCCATCCAGGACTACAAGAAGTAAACATTGGTAATACTCCACCATTTTTATATCTTTTTATTAATTCATTAGCTTCTTCCATTATTGTTAAATCTGCTCCAAAATTAAGATCAAATACTTTATCAAAACCAATACTCCTTAATGCAGAAATCATTTTACCTTTTACATTTGTTCCAAAAGGTAAATCAAATTCTTCCCCAAGAGTTACTCTTACTGAAGGAGCAGTTATCGCTACTGTAATTAAATCTTTATTATTTATTGCTTCCATTACTGAAGCAGTATCATCTTTGTAAGTTAAAGCTCCAGTTGGACACACCAAAGTACATTGTCCACAAGCAACGCATGGAACATCTTTAATATTCATATCAAATGCGCATCCAATATTGGTCTCAATTCCTCTTTTATTTTTACCAATTACTGAAACACCTTGAACATTCTTACAAACAGAAACACATCTTCCACATAAAATACATTTACTATTATCACGTACTAAATATGAAGAAGAATTATCTATTCTATCATTTGTTATTACTTTATTTAATTTAGTATTTTGTTCTATATCATATTCATTAAATAAATCTTTTAACTTACAAGAATTATTCCTTGTACAACCAACACAATCTTTATTATGAGATGATAAAATTAATTCTAGATTTTTAACTCTAGCATCTTTTATTTTATCAGTATCTGTATATACTTCCATTCCTTCAGTTACTTTAGTTGAACATGATGTAACTAGTTTATTACTTCCCTTTATTTCAACAAGACACATTCTGCAAGAAGCATTTCTATTAAGTTTTTTTAAATAACATAAAGTAGGAATATTTACATTTATTTTCTTTGCTGCATTTAAAATAGTTGTATTATCTTCAACAGTAACTGGAATATCATTTATTTTTAAATTAATCATAATCCTCCTTATATTTTTTCTATAGCATTAAACTTACAGTTGTTATAACAAAGTCCACATTTAATACATTTAGATTTATCTATTTCATATATATCTTTTATATTTTTATCTATTGCTTTTACTGGACAATTTCTAGCACATAAACCACATTTTTTGCATATAGACTCATCTATTTCATATGAAATTAATTTTTTACATACTTTTGCTCTACACTTTTTACCCTCAATATGTTCAATATATTCATCTTTAAAATATTTAATTGTAGATAATACTGGGTTAGTAGCTGATTGTCCAAGTCCACAAAAAGAAGTCATTTTTATATGATTAGAAAGTTCTTCTAATAATTTTAAATCTTCAAGATTTGCTTCACCATTAGTAATTTTATCTAATATTTCATAAACTCTTTTAGTTCCTATTCTGCAAGGAGTACATTTACCACAGGATTCATCTACAGTAAAACCTAAGAAGAACTTAGCAATATCTACCATACATGTATCTTCATCCATTATAATTAAACCACCAGAACCCATCATTGATCCAATTGCAGTTAAATTCTCATAATCCATATTTATATCAATCAAAGAAGCTGGAATACATCCTCCAGATGGTCCTCCGGTTTGAGCTGCTTTAAATTTTTTATTATTTGGAATTCCATTACCTATATCATAAATTATTTCTTTTAAAGAAGTACCAATGGGAACCTCAACCAACCCTGTATTATTAATTTTTCCACCTAAAGCAAATACTTTTGTACCTTTAGAATTCTCAGTTCCAATTTTATTAAACCAATCACTTCCGTTTATTATTATTTTGGGAATATTAGAATAAGTTTCTACATTATTTAATAAAGTTGGTTTATCAAATAATCCTTTTTCTACTGGATATGGAGGTCTAACTTTTGGTTCTCCTCTTTTACCTTCAATTGATTCCATCAAAGCAGTTTCTTCACCACACACAAAAGCTCCAGCTCCAAGCCTTATTTTTAAATCAAAATTAAATCCAGTATTCATAATATTTTTGCCAAGATAATTCTTATTATTTGCTTCTTTAATAGCTATTTTTAATCTTTCTACCGCAAGAGGATATTCTGCTCTTACATAAATATATCCTTCATCTGCTCCAATAGCATAAGCCGCAATAGCCATTGCTTCGATAACAGAATGGGGATTTCCTTCAAGTATTGCTCTATCCATGAATGCTCCAGGATCACCTTCATCTGCATTACAACAAACATATTTTTTATTACTTTTAGAATTATATGCAAGTTCCCATTTAAGACCCGTTTTAAAACCAGCTCCGCCTCTTCCTCTTAATCCTGATGATTTTACTTCTTCAATAACTTTTTCTCTTGAATACCCATTTAAAACCTTGTTTAAAGCTTCATACTTACCATATTCATCAATATCTTCTGGATTAATGTTTCCACATTCACTTAATACTATCCTTGTTTGTTTTTTATAAAAGTTATCAGATAATATATTAATAATTTCATTATTAATTAGTAATTCATTTAATACACTATTATTAATAATGCTATCAATTATCTTTTCTATATCTTCTTCTTTTACATTTATATAAGTTAATCTATTATTATTTTTAAATATTTCCACAATTGGTTCATATTTGCATATACCTATACAACCAACTTTTACTAAATTAATATTATTTAATTCTTTATTTTTGATTTCTTTTTTTAAACAATTAAAAATCTTATCAGCATTTGCTGCTATACCACAAGAACCCATTCCAACAGTAATTCTAACACTATCCATACTTCCTCCGCTTAGTTGTATTTACTTAATATATCCTTAATTTCATTCTTTTTTACATATCCATAAATATCATCATTAATTTTTATAACAGGAGCCATACTGCAACAACCTAAACATCTTGTTGTATCTAATGAAAATTTTAAATCTTTTGTAAATTCCCCATTCTCAATACCTAATATTTTACTTATTTCATCAAGTATTTCATTAGATCCTTTTACATAACAAACAGTACCTAAACATATATTTATTTCATATTTAGCTTTTAAATTTAACTTAAATTGATTATAAAAAGTCGCTACACTATATATTTCTTCCAAAGAAATATCTTTAGTCTCAGCAATATAATTTAAATTATCAAATGATAAATATCCATACTCATTTTGAACTTCTTGAAGTATAGATATCAATGACTCATTATCTTTAATAATATTATCTAATTTTAATTTATTCTTATCTTCCATATTTTAATTATAACAAAAAAATTAAAATATTTATAGCCGTTTTTTTCAATAAATATTCCAATAAATTAATTATACTAATTAAGTGATAATCTAAAAGTATTGTTTCATAATTTCATTTCTAAACCCATCAATTTTTGCAGGTTTAAAATTAGGAAATATCCTCTAATTTTTGAATTCTTTTATCAGCCGTTAATAATCTCACTTGATGGATAGCAATTTTATTAAGTCTAATTAATCTATCTTTTTGAGGCACGCCTTCATTTATATATACCGAATTTAAATTTTCTAAATTAACTAAACATACAAGTTCTACAACATTTGCATAATCTCTTATATTTCCCCCCTTTATCTAGATTTTTTACTATCCATTCTTTTGCTGTCATACCAAATAAAGCTACATTTATTATATCGGCCTCATCTGCATAAATCATATCAATTTGTTTTTTTGTAACTTTTTCGGGAATTAAATTGTTTTTTATTGCATCAGTATGAATATTATAATTAATTTTTGTTAATGTTCTTCTTAAATTCCAACCCAACTGTTTTTGTTCAATTGTTTTTAGCCTTTTGAATTCTGTATAAATATATAATTTAAATTCAGGACTTATCCATGAAGCGAATTCTAAAGCAATATCAATATGAGCATAAGTACCTCCCTCATATTTACCAGATTTTGTTATAAATCCAATTGCATTGGTAATTTCAATCCACTTTGTAGGAGACATAACAAACCTATTATAACCATATTGCAATTTAACCGCCTCGAATTCAACACGGTTAAAATTTGGATTGTATATAATTTCCCATAATCCAATAAAATCAATCGTATTTTTATTTCTCATCCAGTTTTGAATTATAAATCTTGGTGCATCTGGATTAATTTTTTTAGCAATATCGGTTAATGATACATAATCTTCATTATTAATAATTCTAGTATTTATTTCATATTCTAATACTCGTAATTTTAGCATTTTTTTCTCCTTTTTATATTTATTATAAGAAAATATTTAAAAGAACTCTTTTTTTAATAAAAAAATATGAATTTTATTTCATATTTTAAATTGTGTCCTAACTTATAACTTGTTTCTATTCCTTTAGAGTCTGTTACTGAATTAGTTAATCCGTTTGTTTGATTTATATCATAAAGTGTTTCATTTCCTAAAGTATCTATTGTTTTAGTAATAAATCTTCCACCTTCAGTATATTCTGCTTTATTTTATCTACTAACTTTTTATAATCATTCTTCATTTTCCATAAAAGGAAAAGAGCTTTCGCTCTTCAATTTTAATAAAAGAATATTATATAAATTAACCCTATTAGTCCTATTAGAAAAAATATGATTCTACCTACAATAATTATTGTATTTTCAAGTTTTTTATTTTTCATGTTCCATTCAAAACGTTCTCTGCCAAAAAGTTTTATATTTAATTGAACCATTTGCTTTGAAAAAATTGCATTAATTATAAAAAATATAAATACAGTTATATACATTTCTTTCATTTTTATCTTCTCCTTCAATTATATTTTTAAAAATACATATATTAATTCAAAATATAAATTATTATCAAGAATATCATTAATCAATTTTCATTTTTATTATCCCATTCCCATGTATAGCCCGTTTCAACATCACAAGAGGCACTAGGACTAATGGTTATAGTATTTGGTTCATATGGATATTTTGAATAATATATTAATATTCCACATGTTACAGAGGGTTTGTTTGGACCTCTATTATATTCAATATTTTGAGTAGCTTTTTCGTAACTGAGAGTTATATATGGCGATACTGGAAAACTTAGTCCATAAGATCCGCCACCACTTACTGTTATATGATTTCTATCTATTCCCGGTGCTTGTGTGGTACCATACCCAACACTTCCATAAAGTAGAGTATTTTTTATTCCTGCATTAACTCCAAACTCTACTGATATTTTACTATTGGTAATATTTGCTACAACTTTTGTAGTTGTTTCTACTGCTTTTACCGCTCTAATTAAATTTGGCACCATAATATTAGCAATACTTTTTATTACTGTTGTTACATATTTTTTCGCATTTTTCTTGATGTTCTTTAATATATTATTTAGCCAACCTTCTCCTGATGAGTCACTATTATTAATTGGATTATTTCCACAATATACATATAAATTTTGACTTAATATATTTTTGCTCCCACCACCAGCACCATCTGCATTCAAGAATCTTCCCCATATTGGATTATAATATCTTGAATTTAAGTAGTACAAGTTTGTTTCTTTATCGAAGTAGTAACTTCTATATCTAAATGGATTTATAATTCCTATATTAGTTGGACTTGTTATCTCATTGTTGTTATTATCTTTTATTGATATTGTATTACCCCAACTATCGTATTCATAAGATACTATTTGTTCTAAAGATGAATTTAATATCCCTATAATATCTTCTTGTGCATTCTTTATGTAATAGTAAATACTATCATTATATTTTAGTCCAATTAGATTTCCGTTTACTTCTCGTAAATAGTATATCACATTATTATTTATTTTTTCAAATATTATGTTATTATTCTCTGTAAAATATTCTGTTAATGTTTCGTTTATTTCTTTGGATGTTCTTATTCCGTCTTTGTTGTATTTGTAATTTATTGTGTTAGTTAAATCAGTATATGATTCTAACTCCCTTCCATTAGTCCATATAAGATCTATATCTCCGATTGAAATTGGATTTCCTATATTGTCATAAGTTATTTCTATATTATTATATTTAGTAAGTTGATCTTCCCAGTTTGTATTGGAATATTCATAGGTATCTTCTTTTAATAAATTATCTGTTTTTATTTCATATTCTCTTTTAAAAAGTATATTACCGGAATTATCATAGATGTATCTCAATGTTTTATTTAACAAATAATTATCTTCTTTGATAAGTTGGTTGTGATTATCATAATAATACTTATTTGTAAGATTATTATTTCTATAAATATGAGTTATGTTATTTAATTTATCATATTCATATGATAATTCTTCATCATCATTTTTAATACTTTGTATTATTAAAGATGTCTTCTTTCCATTTGTTATATATTTATAATTTGTTTTATAAATATCATTTATGTTTGTTTCTTCTACTCTTCCTAATTCATCATACAAATTATTTATATCATTTGTTTCGAATTCTGTTTTTGTTATTGAATTATCATCATTATATGTCGTACTTACTATATTTGTTATACTATCTAATTTATAACTCTTTTCTATTACACTACTGTTTTTATCATAATCATAATTGATTATGAAATTATTATACTTATATGAACTTATTCTTTGAGCCAAGTCATAATAGTAGTTGTATGTATCTTCTAATGATGTTATTTTTGATAGATTACCTAAATTATCATAGTAATAATTATAAGTGTCATTCATTTTAGTTATTGTTTTAACTCTATCAAAATCATCATAAGCAAAACTTATTTCATCATTATTTCCATATGTTGAAGATAATAAGTTTCCATTATTCTCTTCATATTCATTTGTTATTAAAGTATTATTATTTATATTTATAGATTCTATATTTAAGAATTCATCATATAAAAAATTATATTCTTTATTTTCGTTTGTTATTTTACTTAATAAATCTTGATTATTATACTCATAAGTAACAGACTTATCTTCTTTAGTAACCGAAGTTATTTGTTCTTTGGTGTTGTAAGTATAGCTTGTTTCTATTCCATTAGAGTCTGTTACTGAATTAGTGAGTCCATTTGTTTGGTTTATATCATAAAGTGTTTCATTTCCTAAAGTATCTATTTTTTTAGTAATAAATCTTCCATCTTCAGTATATTCTGCTTTATTTTCTATAAATAAATTATTTTCTACATCTTCAAAATAGAATTGTTGATTATAGTTATCTTCTATTAATTCTGATAAAATTAATGTATTATTATTTATTGTTAAATAATTAGAACTATTTTTAGGTTTTATTAAATAACTTCCATTATTATTTTTTGTTAATTCAAATAATATTAAATCATTTGTATAATTAGTTAATTTTATTGTATTATCTTTTAATGTTAAATATTTATTATTAAATGAACTAATTTTATAATATTCATTATCTTTTGTTATTTTCCATATATCATGACTACATGTATTTGCTTCTAAATCTAAAGATTTGTTTAAATATTTATCTGTTCCTTTAGCTCTTATATAATATGATTTTTCTAATATTTCTTTATCTTGTTTTACATTACTAATATTTGTAATAATTGGATTAGCATTATTATCATATTTAATTTTATTTGATATACCAGTTGAAGATATTCCTTTTATAACTCTATCAGTTATAAGATTATCATATTCAAAATCAAAATTAGATCCTTTAGGATTTAACATATTTATAAGTTGATTGTTTTTATCATAATTAAATGTGTTTGTTTCTTTTGATTTATCAGTTGATGAAACTAAATTTCCTTCTTCATCATAAGAATAATAGTTATTTTCTAAATTTTTAAATAATGAAAAGTTTGTTAAATATAATTTATTAGCTGTTTTTAAATCAAAAACAACTAAATTTACATTATCATAATCATATTCTGCAGTAAAATTTTCCGAAAAGAATTGCCACTCTGTATCATTTATATTTAAGTTTTCGCTTAAAATCGGTTCAGTTCCATATTCATTTGAATAATCAAATGATACTAATGCTTTTCTAAATTTGGTATTATCATATAATAAGTTTGGAATTCCAACATTTTTATACCAAAAAGATATATTATAGACATCTCCCGCTTTACCACTTATATCAAATACTTTTTCTAGTGTCTTTTCTACATATGGATCTCCTTCTATTTTTAATGCTTTATATCCATTAGATAATGTAATTACCTCATCTACTCCAACAACATTTTGATTTGTAATAGTCCATCCTTCTAATCCATTATTAAAGTTAGAGTTATCTATTAAATTATAATAATTTGATACCTCTCCTTCTTCTAATTGAATATCATCTAAATATAGAGTACCTATAGTTTCTAAATTTAATGATATTTTTAAATCACTAGTTGAATATTCATCGTAATATATAGATACTTCATAACGATTAAATTCATTATTACTTTCTATTAAAGAAGATAATTCTTCAACCAATTGATTGTTAGAATCAAGATAAGACAAACCTAAATTTAAATTGTTATTATTTTTTATGTAAGCACTAAAAGTATAATATTTTCCTTTTGGCACTTCTATTTCTTGATAAATATTTTGATTGGATAAGTTACTTACTAATTTTAAACTGCTACTTCCTGTTTTTGCTTCCTCATTTGATATTGTCATATTAATATTTTGAGAAGCCTCAAAATAGATATCTTCTTTTTCAAAAGATGTATTGGTTAAATAATTATTAACATATTTTATTAGAGAATTATCTAATATAGGTTTATTAATATATTGACCATATGGAAAATAAGAATTTGATTTACCATATGCATTTTTTACATCTTCGCTTGAATTTAAATTTGAAACAGATACAGTATTTCCATTTTCATTAAATGTATATGTATTATATTTCCCTTTTTCATCTATTACAGTTGTAGCTGAAAATTCATATTTAAATTCTAAATATTTTCCTAAATTATTTAGAATACTATATTCACTTAACTTTTTAATTTTGTATGGAATAGTTTCATAATATTCATATTTAATTTTTTTACTATTAATATCAGTTATTTCTTCTATTAAATTATAATTGTTATATGTAAAAGTAGTAGTTCCTCTAGGAGTCACTATAGTTGATATTTTATTGTTTTCATAATTTATATAAACAGTTTCACTTGGACTTACAACTACTATCTGATTATTATTATAAGTTAATTCAATACTACTATTATTAGCATCTGTTATTTCATAAATTCTATTATTTATGTCATAATTTATGGTTACTGTATTATTATTTGTATCTTTTATTTCACTCAAATACCAAATATCATCATTTTCTATAAATTTGTATTGATTATTATTCTTATCTTTCATTACATAATCATTGTTTTGTTTTTCAATTGTTAAAGACAAACCATCTTCATCATAATATAAGGTTTCACTCGTTAATACTTCAGTTTCTTCTTCCTCATGTACTATTTCTTTATCATGTGTAAAATAATGAATGGTTCCATCTTCATCTGTATATTCTAAAAGGTTTGATTCTTCAATAGTTACCTCTTTAATCATTTGATGAAAATTTAATTTATAACCAATTCCATAACCATAGTTATTGTTTAATACCACATCATTAGTGTTATAAACAATATTTAAACTTACCGGAAATTTTCCATTAATTGTTTTACCAATATCAAATATAGATGTTAAGTTACCATTAAAATTATTTATATAACTTGCGCCATCTGTGAAACTTTGATTTTTATATGTCATATAACTTTCTAAACCATTTTGATTTCTATAAGTTATTATTAATATTGGTTTTGGATCAATTCCACTTAAGTTATGATTTTTTGAATAAAAGGATGCTTTTAATATATTATTATCATATATTTCTTTATGAGATTTTAACATAACTCCATAATTTGAAGTACCTGAGTACCATTTTTTAACGGAATTAGTTATATCAAATATTCCTTCACCAAGTATAAAATTATTATCTTCAAGATAACCTCCCGATGTTTCATTCCATTCTTCAATTCTAGAATTAAATTTATCATTAATATTATTCCAGTTAGCTGTTGTTTCTAACCAATTCTCTGTTATTCTATGTACATCAATTATATCTTTTTCTTTTAAATAATTTTCTATATAACTAGAATGTCCGGTAAGATTCATTTGTGCATTAATAACTTCACTACCAGTACCTATAGTTGGTAAATCAAATTTTAAAATAGTACGATAAGTTATATCTACATTATCAACTTTTTCTACCCCTATTTTTAAAATATCTTGACTATTTCTATCAATATTTGTGTCTCCCGGATAGATGTATGTATCATATACATTATTTGCTTCTAGTTTATTTGTTATTGTAGGGTCTATTGTAACTGGATATAAAGTATCTTCTTTGTCTAACCAGTTTTTATCTAATATTATATCTACTACATAATTATTGTTTCCTTTTTTTAATTCATAATAAACATTATTATTTATTATATTATTTGAATCAAACATATAAAGTTTATCCATTTCAAATAATACTTCATTATTATTTTTTACTTTTATAGTTTGATTTGAATGTTCTAATTCTAAGTTAGTATCTATTATAAAAGTAAATTTATTTGGTATGTTATTTTTATCTTTTAATATAATAAATTCTTTTATTTTATTATTTAATAATTCATATTTTAAATCAACACTCTCTAATATATTTTCATATATAATTTCTGATTTATATTTCTTAGGTTTTTTCACCTCCATTTCTTTTAAATACATGGATAAGTAATATCCATCTTTTTTTATTTTTATTAATTTATCATTAAAATAAGTTTGAAAAGCATTATTTTTATTAACATAATAATCTTTTTCTTTTACAAGAGTATTATCTATTTCTTCATATTTTCCATTATTTAAATAATGAACATCATGATTATATACTTCAGCTAGAAATGTTCCATCTGATTTTAAATAATGTTTTTCTCTTAATTTTCTTTTTTCTTTAATTTCAATTAAGTCTTTCATTTTCCACCTCTCTTGTTTTATATGTAAGAGGGAACTTGAATTTCACTATTATATGGTATCTTTTATGTATAATTCATCTATTTTTTTCTTTACTTCAGGATAATAATTTTTCCATATAGTTGAAACTTCTTTATCATAATCTTTAGATACTTTATCAACTGCTTTAGTAACATTTAATCCTTTAACTAATATTTCATAATAAAGCTTATTTTCTATACCAAAAAGTTCTTTAAAATGAGAATCCATTAATTTTAAATCATTTTCTAAATCTATTTCATATTTATTTAAACTTTCTTTTTCTTCTTTTAAAAGAGTTTCTGTTTTATCTATAACATCAAGTCTTAATTTTATTAAATCTATTTCATTTTTTGTATTTGTATAATTTTTTAATGTTTTTATTTTTATTACACCTCGTATACTTTAATTTATGATTGTTTTTATATTCTTTAAAGGTGTTTTAAATATATTTTTATTAAAAAGGGTTAAAGTATTATAAAAAAAGAATATCTTATGATATCCTTTTCCACATGTACACAGTTATATAAGGCTGTAAGTTCCCACTGTCACCATTACCATATGATTGATTAACCGCGGTTGTATTGTTAGTAGTAAAAGCATGTGTGTGGCTTCCTGAAGAGTTAATTAAAGCAGTAGTTGTAGATCCTCCTAAGTTAGAAGCTGCATTGTAAGTATCTTCAGATGCATAAAGCGCTCTATATTTTGTTGTATGTGTATGATTTCCATCATTATTAGTAGTCCCACCATGATTATGAGCATCTTGTACGTGTGTATGACTTTGAGTATCTTTATGTCCACCAGTTTTTTCAACTGTATTAAATTCTGTTTGTGAAGTATCTATCCCAACCATTGTTCTTCCTGTTCCAAAAGATGACCAACTTCCATAAAAAAATGTTGATGGGTTTGTAGAATTTACTGATATGTATATTGATCCAACCGGATAAACTAAATCAAATATTTCATTGTAATCTAACTCTGGAACTATTTCTTCAACACTTGTGATACTATTTACTGATAAATTACCATCACTATCTAAACTAAACTTATTCAATTTAGATGTAATGCAATTAGTATTTATATTATTTACTTCTATATTTATTCCATTTTCTGTTTGAGTAAAAGCATCTTTAAAATAAATATCATCCATTGATAATTCATTTGTATTTTTTAGATGCTCATTAAAAATAGAATTACTTAAAAATCTATTATTTATATCATCATTTTTAGGATAAACCAGTTCAACATTTGCATCTCCATAGTTTGTGTATACATAATTCTCTCCTTCAAATAAAGTTATACTTTGATATTCAATTTCTTCTGTTATTTCATTTTGTAATATATATAAATTTTCTCCAGTTTGCCCGATTTTTCTTGTAACATATGATTTCATTGAAACTTCATTATTATTAAAATATGTTTTAATAATAAATTCATCACTTACATTATTATAATATTTTAGTGGACCACTTAAAGTAAAAACAAATTGTTTTCTGTCTTCAGTTATTGTATCATCTTTATCAACATATATTATTAAATTATCACTTAAAGGGATAATTGTACTAGAATTATTATTAATCTTTAATTCTAATAATGGCGCATTTAAAGAGTCTGTCATATTTATAATATTACTCCCTGTTAATTTACTATCATTTATTGTCATTTTTACACTTCCTTTCTTTATGTTATATGAATAACATTACTTGAAAAGTGCTAGTGAATAAAAAAACCTATAGCTAAATTTAGCTATAGATATTTTATTTAAAATGTACAAATCTTGCCTGACATTCCTCTTCTGATTGCACTTCCTAATGTTCTTCCTACTTCTAGTGCTGCATTAACTGCTCTAACAATTGCATTTAATATTGTACCAGTTATACTTGATCCACCATTAATTAATAATAATTCTTCTTCTTTTAACATCATTATCTACATCTTAATGGTCTTATATAACCGTCTATTACACCAACTATAAATACTATACCAGCTATAATTAATGCAGCCACCCCAAGATTAAGCGCACCAGCATGTATATTAAGTAACTCCTCATTATTTAACATCTTCAACTCCTTTCTTTGAAAAATAATATTTATATTTAAATAAACTCTGTATATCTTTTTTATGAGAAATATAAATAATAGTATTTTTCTCATATTTTTTAAATAGATTTTCAACTATTTCTTTTTCTTCATCAAACCCAACTTCACTTAAAGCCTCATCCAAAACAATAATGTTACTGTCTTTTAATAAACCTCTAGCAAGTATGATTTTTTGTCTTTCACCACCACTTAAATTAAAACCATTCTCTTCTAACATAAATTCATTTCTTTGCTTTTTGTTTTCAATTATTTTATCTACTTTGCATAATTTAATTATTTCATTATATTTTTTTAAACTAATATCTCTATCCAAAATTATATTATTTTTTATAGTTTCATTAAATAAAGATTCTTTTTGAGATATATAAGTAATAGAATTTCTTAATCTACTCTTTTCTATATCTTTTATATTAATATTATTAATGTATACATTACCTTTATATTCATCTAAATAACCTAATAGTATTTTAATTAAAGTACTTTTTCCAATACCACTTTCTCCATATATTAATACTTTAGAATTATTTTTTATAAACAAATTTAAATTTTCAAATAGAAAATCTACATTATTATAAGAATAACTTAAATTTACTATATTTATATCTCCATTTATTATAGATTTATCTTGATTATTATCCTCTTCTTTTTCAATCATTAATAAATCATTAATTCTTTCATAAGAACTTATAGAGTATCTTATATTAGGCACTAAATTTAATAATTCTTTGATTGGCTCTAAAAATAAAATTACTAAAGAAGTAAATGCCACCAAATCTCCTAAAGAAATAATATTTTTATATACCATATAAATACCAATACTAGTAATAATTATAATGCCTATATCACTTATTATATTTTTTAACATCTTTTCATTTGAAAAACTAATTTCAAAATCTTTTATTTTAGATATTAATTTATTAAATTTTAAATTCACTTTATATACAAAATTATTAGTTAAATTTAAGTTTTTAATTGTTTCATATGAATTAAAAGTTTCAACTAGTTCTTTTTTATAAATTCCTTGTGATACTTGAATATTATATATTTTATTTTTAAAAATATATGAATAAATTACTACTATAATAGAATAAATAATTATTATAAAAAGACTTAAAATAAATAATGTTTTATTAATTATAAGTAATATAACAATACTACTTAACATCAAAAAAATATTCACAAATATATTCAACAGAAAAGTAGAAATTAAATCTTTAAAATTATCTAAATCATCAATTCTACTTATTAATTCACCACTTGGTTTATTTTTAAAGTAGCAGTAAGGGAGGTTCATAATATGATTTATAGATTCATTTGTAATATCTTTACTAACAAAATTTTTAATATCTATTAATAATTTCATTCTGATATTATCAAATATATTCTTAAAAAATATCACTAATAAAAAACAAATAGTAACATTAATTAATAGTTTTAAATTAAAATTTATATAAACATAATCAATATAAATTTTTAAATAAAAATTAATTATTATGCTTAATATAGTTACCAAGATAGATAAAATTAATATTTTAAAGACATTCTTTTTATTTAATATTATATTATTAAATACTTTTTTTAATATTTTATCTTTTAGTTTTATATTTGGGATTTTATTAATTGGATATAATATAATTATTGTATTCAAAAATATATTCTCAAATTCTTTATATGAAATTTTCTTTATTCCAAAAGTTGGATCCATTATCTTAATATATTTTTTGTTAATTTCATATACAACAATATAATGATACATATTAGAATATTTAGTATGCGCAATTACCGGTAAAATTTGTTCACTACTAATAAATTCTTTAAAATTAATTCTAATTCCATAACCATCAAAACCTATCTTTTTAGCTCCTTCAATTAAATTATAGGCATTTGTGCCATGAACATCAGTTTTAATTAAATATGATATTTCTTCTTTAGATAGGTTACCATTATAATATCTAACTATTGATAACAAGCAAGCACCAGCACAGTCTTTAAAACCATTTTGTTTAACACTTAATTTGTTTTTCACTTTTCCTCCCTTCACTTTTATTATAAGGAGATTCTTTTAAATACTCTTTTAAAAATTTAGAAAAGTAAAATTTTAATAAGTAAATATAAATATGATATACTATAGAAGTTGGAGGTAATGATGAATAAAAAAAATTTATTGTTAATACATGGCTGGGGATATCAAATTTATAATAAATTTAACAATGATGATGTATGGTCGGATAGAAGAGAATTTATAAACGAATTAAGTAAAGTATATAACATAAATATTATAAAACTTCCTGGATTCGGACTTTGTAAAGAGCCAAAAGACAAATGTTGGGACTTAAATAATTTTGCTGATTATATTAATAATTACATTAAAAACTCTAAAAAGAGTTTTGATTATATATTGGGTTATTCATTTGGTGGTGCAGTTGCAGTTAGTTATAAATTAAAATATAAAAATAAAGAAAAATTAATTTTAGTTGCTCCGGCAATAAATAGATTTCAAAAAAATAAAAAAGCATTTATAAAAACACCTAAAATATTTGAAAATTTTAGAAATAGAGTAAGAAATTTTTATTTAATATATATTATAAACAACAAATTTATGAAATATGGGACTCCATTTTTAAAAAATACATATCAAAATATAGTTAGAGAAGAATTAACAGATAAAATAAAATTAATAAATGAAAATGAAATAGGTTTTATCTATGGTTTAAAAGATACCGCTGTCAATCCTAAAAAACTATTAAATGAAATTCCAAATAATTATAAAAAAAGAATTAAATTTATTGAAGATGGAGATCATCAAATAGCAAAATCTCATTCAAAAGAGATAATAAAATTAATAAAAGAATTATATAGTTAATTAAAAAATTGAAATTTTATTTTCAATTTTTTATTAGTATAAACAGAAACGTCCAAATATCTCTAATCTTCTATAAACTGCCTTATCTGGGATATCCCGAATAACACCCTTGTTAGTATCATAAAAATCATCATATAGTTCTTTTAAAATAACATTCACTTTCTTAATCACTTCCTCTTTGTCTTTAGTTGCAGTTAATGTAGCAATTTTTAATTGACCATAAGCAATAATACAATTAGCAGCTTCAACATAATTCATAAATTTTTCCTCCTAATGATATATACATTATCATATTGTATATCTAAAATCAATAAAACTCTTTAATATTACATTTTAGAAGGTATTTCTATTATTAATAGTTTTAACATACTTTCTAAAGTATTAAATGATAATTTAAGTAAATTTAACCAATTATTTTTAATATTATCATTTGTTTCATTACTTATATTGTTTCTTTGATAAAATGCATTTATAACAGTTGATAATTCATAAACATAATCCGCTATATAATGAGGCATTCTTTCATTAATTGCTTTTATAACCGAGTTATTTACGTCTATTAATTTTAATTTTAAATTTCTTTCTTCAATGTTCTGAGATTCTAAATTTATAGTATTAGTATTATAATTATTATCATTCAATATCTTTCTTATTCTAATGGCTGTATATAAAATATAAGGTCCAGTTTTACCAATGGTATCAGAGAATTTATTCATATCAAATATATAACTTTTTTCTCTATTATTTTGAAGATCTGCAAATTTAATAATTGAATTAACTATTTTATTTATATCAGATTCTAACATATCTTTATTAGTATCTTTTTTACTTAAAAAATTTGTTCTTGCTTCTTCAATTAATTCAGTTAGTTTTAATAAATCTCCACTTCTTGTTTTTAAAGGTTTACCATCTAATCCGTTAATAGTCCCAAAATAATTATGTTCTAACTTAGTATATTTATTTAATCCTGATTTTTCACATGCTCTAAATAACTGTTCAAAATGTATTTTTTGTCTATCATCAACAACATATAAAATATAATCTGGATTATATGTATTAACTCTTTCATAGATAGCTGCCATATCGGTAGTGGCATATAAATATGCTCCATTACTCTTTTCTATTATTAAAGGAGGCATTTCTTTTTCATCAGTATCTTTTTTAACCTCTATTATTTTAGCGCCTTCATCTTCTTTAATAACATTCTTACTTTCTAAATATTCCATTAACTTAGGAATTACTTTATATGTATCACTTTCACCTAACCATAAATCAAAAGATATACCTAAATATTCATATATTTTTTTAATATCATTTAAAGATATTTCATATATTTTATTCCAATAAGTTTTATATTCTTCATTACCATTTTGAAGATCTGCAGTTATTTTTTGACAAATACCCATTATATTTTCATCTTCTTTGCAAAGCTTAGATATTTTAGGATATATTCTTTCTAATATTTTTATATCTATATCATTTATATTAATATTTTCTTCTTTTAATCCATAAATTACTTCACCAATTTGAAGTCCATAATCTCCTAAATGAACATCACTTATTACCTCATCACCAGCATATTTTAATATTCTTTTAAGACTTTCTCCAATAATAGCTGGCCTTAAATGTCCGACATGAAGAGACTTAGCAATATTTGGTCCACCATAATCTATAAAATATTTATTTGACTCAGTTATCTTTGTTGGATTATTTAAATGTTTATTTATTAAACTCTCACTTACTTTTATGTTAATAAATCCAGGTTTAGCAAATTCTACTAATTCAAAATAATCGTTATATTTTTTTAATTCTTCAATTATTTTATTAGCAACATCCTCAGGATTCAAATTTAATTCTTTTGTTAAATTAAAGACACTATTAATTTGAAAATCACTAATATTAGGCACTTTAGAATAACTGATTTTAGCATATTCACTATTATAACCTAATTTATCAAATATATTTTTTAATAATTGTTCAATATCATATAACATTTAAATTCCTCATTTCTAATATACATTAATTATACAATATTTATCTGTGTTTGAAAACAAAAAATTGTTAACTATAATAATTAACAATTTTTTTTTATTTATTTATTTTTATTATAAATTTAGTATTACTTTCTATATCTCCATTACCTGTAAATGATGTATAATTTTCACTTAATTTATATAAATCTTTTAATGCTTGTGTAGTTGGTTTTATAACATTATTAACTGTGCTTACTAATTTTTGAATTCCATCTTCATTAAACATTATTATACCATTTTTTAATTCTCCAGCACCATTAGTTAACTTTGTTGTTCCACCATACATTTCTCCAGAATATGAAACCAAAGTATTTAAAGATGAATTTAAATATTGTAAATTAGTATAAAATTCTGTTGAACCTTCTGCCAATTGATTAGAACTAATTTTCATATCAGATATTATTTGTGCGATTGTTTCATCTGAATTAGGAATATTTTGTTTTAATTTTTCTATTTTGTTGTTTATTACATCAATGTCATCTTTTACTTTGTTTAATTTTATTAAATCTGGATCATTATTTAATTTTTCTAATTCTTCATTTAGTAATTGACAAGTTATATCATCTGGATTTGAACATATTGAATCTTTAAGCTTATTTATCAAATCAATCAAATTATTTACTTTTGTTAAAACATTGTTTATTGTTTGCATTATATCATCAGCTGAAATATTCAAATCTTGCGAAATGTTTGCTAAATCTAAAACATCGTCTTTTAATATTTGTATTGAATCTGATAAATCACTAATATCATTAACTCCTCCATTTATAGTTTGAATAGCATTATCAATATTTATGTATGCTTCGGTTAATTGATTTGTACCAAAAGAAACTTTATTTAAATTTAAGTCAAATTCTTTATAATTGCTATTTAAAAGTACTAAACCAGAATATAATTCTTCGCTTCCGTTAATCAATTCATTACTTGCATCAGATAATTTTTGTATACTACTATATAATTGATTTAAGTTACTTGTTATAGCACTTGTATTAAGAAACTTTGGAGTTACTACACAATACATACCAAGAGTATCAAAATTAGTGGTATCATACTCAATGACAATATAATTTAAATTTTCTAATTCACTAACTTGGAGACTTCTGCTTAATCCTGGCATTGCGATTGCACTAACAGCACTTGTTTTACCGTTATCAATTATTGTACCATTGTTAACTTTAATATTTGTATTTTCTTCATTATTTAATATAGCTGCTAAAGCTACTGTAAATGGAGTATACAATGTTCTTGAATGAACATAATATTTACTATTATTTGTAAAACTTATTTTAATTTCCACATGTCCATCTTTACCTGTTATATTTTCTAAATCAGTATATTTTTCTCCATTAAATATATAAGATATATTCATACTTATTGGTAAAGTTTTATCGCTTTCACCTTGATAATAAATGTCTTTTCCCTTACTTGCCCAGTTAAGTATATTACCGCTACCATTTAAAGTATAAATTTCATTTCCATTTGTATTTACTATATTCATTAATGTGGTATAATCTTTTAAATTATTAACACTTGTATCATTTATTAAATGCTCTGACACAATTGTGTTTTTAATCAATCCTGTATTATCCATTTGAACATACACAGTTTCATCTTTTGTTAATGCATTTATATTAATAGGTAATATTAATAGCATTCCTGTAATCAATATTACTGCCAATTTAAATTTTTTCTTTATATTTTTCATATTTTTTTCTTTTCCCTTCTTAAAACATTTTGTTGTTTTGCATATAATTTTATCTGTTATCAATAATATTGATGGTAAAATTAAGATAACTGACAACATACTTATTATTGCTCCCCTAGCAATTAATGTGCATAGAGAACCGACCATTTCTAATTTTGAATATAACCCAACTCCAAATGTGGCTGCAAAGAAACACATGCCACTAGTAAATATTGAATTAACAGAATTATCTAAAGCATATTTAATTGCTGTAATTTTTGATTTTCCTTGTTTCCTTTTATCTAAATATTTCGTTGTCATTAAAATTGCATAGTCAATAGTTGCTCCAAGTTGAATTGTCCCAATTACTATTGAAGCAATGAAAGGGAGTTCAGACCCTGTATAATACGAAATTGACATATTAGCAAATATTGCAAATTCAATAGTTGAAACCAAAATAACTGGTAAACTATATGATTTTAATACCATAAAAATTATAATCAGTATTACTGCTAAAGAAGTGTAATTAACATTATGAAAATCTGTATCACTTATTTCTACCAAATCATTTAATAAAGCTGCTTCACCAGCTAAAATCGAATTTTTGTCATAATCTTTTATTATTTCATTTATTTTATTTATTTGTTCCGTAGCTTCTTCTGTAGCTTCTTCTTCTGTACTATTTATTAATATTATTTGATATTTATTACTTTCAAATAAATTTCTTACATTATTACTAATTATAGAATCTGGTATATTTAAATCAGATAATTTTGAATAACTTATAGCAAAATCAATATTATCTAATGCTTCTATTTTTTTAATCATTTCATTCATTTGATTATTATTCAAATCTTTACTTGCAAGTATAATCATTGGAGAAACTATGTTGTAATTATTTTTTAAATCACTATTAGCAACAATTGAAGATAATGTCGTTGGTAAAGTTTTATCTAAGTTATAATATACATTAACATTTTTATTACCCCACCAAGCAGGAATTATCAAAATTAAAAATATTGCAAATATCCATTTATATTTTTTTAATACAAAATTTTTAATATGTTTAAATTCTGGAAGCAATGGTTTATGACTTGTTTTTACTAACAATTTATTGAAAAATAAAATTAATGATGGAAATATAGTAACTACACAAATAACTCCAAATAATACTCCTTTTGCCATTACCACTCCAATATCAATCCCCAAAGTTAATTGCATTGTACAAAGAGCTAAAAATCCAGCTATTGTAGTAGTTGAAGAACCTATAATAGAAATTAAAGTTTCAGAAATTGCTTTCGACATAGCAATTTCTTTGTTTTCTGTTTTTTTCTTTTCTTCTTCATATTGATGATAAAGGAAAATAGAAAAATCAGCGGTTACTCCTAACTGCAATATAGAACTAATTGCTTTAGTAATATAAGAAATATTACCAAGTATAATATTACTGCCCATATTATAAATAATTGCCACACCTATATTTAAAAGTAGTAAAAATGGTATAAAATATGAATCTAATGTAATCATTAAAACTAAAATACAGCATAAAACTGCAATTAAAACATACATTTTTACTTCTCTACTAGATAATTCTTGAGTATCTAATACCATTGCTGACATTCCACCAACTTTAGCGCTATCATTTGTTAATGTGCGAATTTTCTTAACAGCTTCAAGTGTATTTTCATCTGAAATTGCATTTTTGAATGTTACTAAAACTAATGTTGAGTTTTCTTTTATTACCTTTTCTTGAATATCATCAGGTAAGATATCGATTGGAATAGTGGTCCCAGTCAAATCATATAAACTCTCAACCTGATTTACACTATCTATCTTTTTTATTGAATCTTCTAATGTCAATACATCTTTAGCACTCATATTATCAACAACAATTATTGAAAAAGAGCCTAAATTAAAATCATTTTCTAATATATCTTGTCCTTTCATTGTTTCAATATCTTTTGGAAGATAAACTAAAATATTATAGTTAATTTTAGTATTTATTATTCCAATAACTGCAAGCAATGAAAGCATAAGAGATATTATTAATATTATTGCTTTATTTTTTACAATAAATTCACCAAATTTTTCCCCAATTTTTTTCATTAATGTCTAAGCCCCCCTGTTAAGATTAAACAAGTCAGTTATTTTAACAAAAAAAATACAAATAGTCAATTAAAAAATAAAAATTTATATTTATTTGTACTTATAATATATTGTATTTATTAAATCAATATATGATTCTAATTCTTTTACATTAGTCTTAAATAAAATATTTGCAATTAAAAAAAGAATCATTTTATTGATTCTCTTCTCCAATTATATATATTCTCGTATATTAAATTTTATTTCAGCTGTTCTTAATTTAATTGATTCATTACTTCTTCAGCAAAGTTATCGCATCTTTTTTCCATGCCTTCGCCTACTTCGTATTTAATCATTTTTACTACTTCTGCATTATTTTTAGCTAAGTAATCTTTTACTTTTAAATCTGTTTCTTTAATAAATGTTTGTTCAACTAAACAAATCTCTTCATAAAATTTATTTAATCTTCCTTCAATTATTTTATCTACAAATTCAGGTTTTTTTCCTTCTTCTAATACTTGTGCAGTAAGTACTGATCTTTCATGTTCTACTTCTTCTTTAGAAACATCTTTAATAGATACATATAAAGGTCTCATAGCAGCTGATTGCATTGCTACATCTTTAGCTACTGATTCATTTCCACCTTTTAATACTATTAATGAAGATATTTTACCACCCATATGCAAATATGGCCCAAATACTTCTTCATCAGTTTTAGTAACAGCTTCAAATCTTCTTAAAGATATCTTTTCTCCAATTTTAGCTGTAGCACCTACTATTAAATCATTAATAGTTGTTCCATCTACATCAACACTCAATCCTTCTTCTAAAGAATTTGCATTACTTTTTAAAATTGCATTTCCAATTTTATCAACTAAATCTTTAAATTCTTGATTAACTGCAACAAAATCAGTTTCAGTATTAACTTCTACAATTACTGCTTTATTACCATTAATATATATATTAGAAAGTCCTTCTGAAGCAATTCTATCTGCTTTTTTAGCAGCTTTTGATATACCTTTTTCTCTTAAATAATCAATAGCTTTATCCATGTCTCCATTAGATTCCACTAAAGCTTTTTTACAGTCCATCATTCCTGCTCCAGTTAATTCTCTTAATTCTTTTACATCATTAGCAGTTATATTCATTGTGACCTCCTTATTTTAAAGCTTCTAATAATTCATCTTTTTTCATTGAACTATAGCCTTTAACAGCTTTTTCTTTTGCTATTTTTTTAAGTTCAGTTAGAGTCATTGATTTATAATCAACTTTTTCTTTTACTTCTTTAACAGCTTTTTCAACTTTTTTAGTTACTTTTTTAGTAGTTTCTTTTACTTCTTTTTTAACTTCTTTAATTTCTTTCTTTGCTTTTTTTACTACCTCTTTAGCAACTTCTTCTACTTCTTCTTTGATGCTTTCTACTTTTTCTTCTAGTTCTTTTTCAATAATTTCAACTTTATTAGATTTAGATTTCTTAGTTTTAGCATATTCTTCTTCACTAACATAATCTTCTATTTCTAAATTATTACATTCACATACTGCATTATTTAAAACACCTAATATAACTTTGATACTTCTAACAGCATCATCATTAGCAGGTATTACAAAATCTACTGTATCTGGATCTCTATCAGTATCTATAATTCCAAATACTGGTATATGTAATCTTTTAGCTTCTCTTACAGCATTGTATTCGATTTTTGGATCTACTACTATTACTGCTTTTGGAAGAGATGTCATTTCTCTAATACCAGAAAGTAAATTATTTAATTTTGCATATTCTTTACCTATTTTAGAAACTTCTTTTTTAGGTAATACTTCAAACTTACCTGATGTTTCCATATTTTCAATTTCAATTAATCTTTTTACTCTGTCTCTAATTGTTTTGAAATTAGTTAAAGTTCCTCCTAGCCATCTTTCAGTTACATAATATGAACCGCTTCTAGCTGCTTCTTCCTTGCATACTTCTTGAGCCTGTTTCTTTGTACCTACAAATAAAACTTTTCCGCCATTTACACATGCTTTAAGAAGTTCGGCGTAAGCATCTTCGATACATGACACAGTTTTTTCTAAATCAATGATATAAATATCATCTCTTGATGAAAAAATGTATTCTTTCATCTTAGGATTCCATCTTTTAGTTTGACAACCAAAGTGACTTCCTGCTTCTAATAAATAACTTTTAGCAATTACTGCCATATAAATTCCTCCTTCGTTTTTCTTCCACTAACCTCTCTTACATTTACTCACTCTTCTTGAGCACTCGAGAAACGTATCAGTTAAGTGTGCATATTTCTTAAAGCCAAATGTATTCTATCATATATTATGTAATAATACAAACAAAATTTTACATTTTTATTTTTAATTAAATAGATATTTTTAATAAGATATTGTATAATTATTAATGGTGATAAATAAAGTGAGTATTTGTAGTTATAAAAATAGAGGTATGTTCTTAGAAAATTTATTAAATGAGAGTAATACTTATTATGTTATGACTGACAAAGCTTTAATATTTAAAAAGCCAACGCCAATAAAAATACTTAATGTGAGTTATCCCAATAATAAAGCAATTATAAATAAGGCGGTATTTGAAAATATTTCTACCTTGGATTATAATGGTTTATACAAAGGAAAATATATAGAGTTTGACGCTAAAGAAAGTAAGAATCCCTCATGTTTTCCATTATCAAATATTAAATCTCACCAAATTAATCACATTAAGAATGTTATAAAGCATGGTGGAATAGTATTTTTAATAATATATATGTGTAATGAATTTTATTTGTTAAAAGGAGAAACACTAATTGAGTTTATTAATTCTAATATTCGTAAATCCATTCCTATAGATTTTATAAAAAATAGTACATTTAAAATAAAAGAAAAATACACACCTAGATTAGATTATTTAAGTATAGTAGATAAAATATATTTTTAAGGAGCTGAATATGAAAAAAATTGATTTTAATAAAATTAAAAAGCAAGGATTAAAAAAACTAAAATTTAAAAAAGAAAAAAAAGAACAAATAGAAATAGAAGATGAAGTTAGTACTGCAAAAAAGAAAAAGAAAAAAGCAAGAATTGGATATTATATATTAATAGGAATTACTTTTTTTGCAATATGTATGTTTATAGGTGCAATTGGATTTTGTTATTATATATATAAAAGTGCACCTGAATTTAATCCTTCTCAGTTATATGAAAAAGACGCATCTTTGATTTATGACGCTAGTGGAAACTTAATTGCTACATTAGGAACAGAAAAAAGAGAAAAAGTTTCATATGATGAGTTGCCTGAAGTATTAGTTGATGCAATAGTTGCAACAGAAGATTCCAGATTTTTTCAACATAATGGATTTGACTTTCCTAGATTCTTAAAAGCTTCATTACAACAAGTTTTAGGTAATGGTGGTGCTGGAGGAGCTTCTACTATTACAATGCAAGTTTCAAAAAATGCATTCACTTCTACTGAAGCAAGTGGTATCGCTGGTATTATAAGAAAATTTACAGATATATATTTAGCTGTATTTAAAATAGAAAAGAAATATACAAAACAAGAGATTTTAGAATTTTATGTAAACAGTTATTATTTAGGAAGTGGTTCATATGGTGTTGAACAAGCTTCTCAAACATACTTTGGTAAAAACGTTAAGGATTTATCATTACCAGAAGCTGCTTTGATAGCAGGATTATTTCAAGCGCCTGGGGCATATGATCCTTATTTAAATCCTAACGATGCTGAAGCAAGAAGAAATCAAGTATTAAATTTAATGGTTAGACATGGATATATAGATTCTGAGACAGCAGAAGAAGCAAAGCAAATCAGTGTAAAAAGTTTGCTTGCATCAGATTCATACTCTGTACTTAATAAATATCAAGGATTTATCGATACAGTTGTTCAAGCTGTAATTGATGATACAGGAAATAATCCATATAATGTTCCTATGATAATATATTCTACTATGGTTGCCTCTAAACAAGATGTTATTAATGGTTTATATGATGGAACTTCTGGATATAAATTTAAAGATAATTTAATTCAAGTTGGTATTGCTGTATTAGATAACAAAACTGGAGCCATTATTGCAGTTGGTGCTGGAAGAAATAAAACTAAAGAGATGACTTTCAATTATGCCACCATGACAAATGCCCACCCCGGTTCTACTGCAAAACCAATATTTGAATATGGTCCAGGTATTGAAAATAATAAATGGTCTACTTATACTCCATTCTTTGATGAACCTACTAATTATACTGGTGGAGGAACAATTAAAAACTGGAATAATAAATATGAAGGAATGATGACTTTAAAAGATTGTTTAAAAAACTCTAAAAACACTTGTGCTGTTCAAGCGTTTCAGAAAGTTGATAATAAAATAATTTTTGATTATGTAACTTCTGTTGGAATAACTCCAGAATCTAGTAATGGTTATATTGGAGAAGCACATGCAGTTGGAGCATTTACTGGAGTATCTCCGGTAACGTTAGCTGGGGCTTATTCAGTATTTGCAAGTGGAGGATATTATACAAAACCATATTCTTATACAAAAATAGTATATAGAGACTCGGGTGAAGAAATTGATCAAGATATCACAAGGACAAAAGTAATATCTGCTCAAACTTCATATTTAATAACTACTATTTTATATGGAGTTACTCCTAGTGTAGCGACAGTATCCGGAACTAATGTTGCAACTAAAACTGGAACAAGTAGTTATGATGATGCTTTACTTAAAAAATATGGTCTTTCATCTTCTGTAATAAGAGATTCATGGGTAGCAACATATACACCAGACTATACAATAACATTCTGGTATGGTTATGATTCATTAGATGATGAACATTATGCATGTAAATGTTATAACATTATGGGAGCTGCAACAACTCAAAGAAGAACAATTCAAGGAATATTAGCTAAAGGAATATTTGAAAAGAATTCTAAATTTACTTCACCTGGAGGAATAACCAGTGCAAAAGTTGAACTTGGTACTATTCCTGCTCAAAGACCTAGTGAATTTACTCCAGCTAGTTTAATAGAAACTCATTTATTCTTAAGTGGTAGTGAACCTACTGAAACTTCTACAAGATTTTCAAAATTAACTTCTCCATCCGATTTAAATTTAACTGAAGTTGGAACTACCGTACATGCATCTTGGACTTCTCCAGGAACACCAACAGCAGTAGATTCTACATATCTAGAAAGTTATTTTAACAGCGGTTATGGAAATTATGCTGCAAAATATTATAATTTAAGATTACAATATAATACTTCTAATATAGGAACTTTTGGATTTAATATATATTTATTAAAAGGAAGTACTCTTCAATATGTTGGATGGACTAGTAATACAGAATACACAATTGAATTAACTGAATATTCTGGCACTTGGGACGCAGTTGTTGTCAAATCTGCCTACTCTATATTTAAAGCTAATGCAAGTGAAGGAATACAGGAAAATTTAAGTTCATATCAAGAACCTGTAACAATAAATATTCAAATGAAAAGTTTGACTCTCGCTAAAGATGCTTCTTGGACAGGAAGCACTAAATCTGATATTGATTCTATTGTAATAAATGATGAAACAATTAGTTCATATGATGCTACATTACAAATTTCTACTATAAAATCAGGCACACAAGAATATGCAATTTCAGATATGCTTTCTACTCCAGGAACTTATACAGTTAGTTATTTAGTTACATTTAATTATGACGCTTCTGGAGTAAACAAAAAATATACAAAAAGTGCTGCACAAACTGTAACAATTACTCAATCTTAAAAGGCAATTGCCTTTTTTATTTGACTTTTATATTTTCTTTATTTATAATAATTAATTGTTTTAAGGAGATTTTTATGAAATTAAAAAAGATTACTAATGAAGAAACTATTAAAAATGAAGACTATTTTGTGGAGCAATTAAAAAATAATAGAAATTTTAAAGTATGTTATATGATACATAACGCTTATTGGCCATTTTTTATAGAACTAAATGACCGTTTTTCTTGTTGTAGAATTGATTTTTTTGGCTCTGGTGTAGCATATTTAGAAATAGCTAATCACTCAAATTTTTATAAAAAACCTCAAAATGATTATGATATAATAATTTTAGAAGCTAATACTAGTAATGAATTTTACGAAGATAATATTGAATATTTAAAAGCTTGGAGCAAAACTATTTCAAGTATAGAGAAAAAAAGAGTAACAATTGGTTATACAAGATTTTTACCCAAAGAAAAAAGAACTGAAGGAAATACAAAAGAATTAAATATTATTTCATATAATTCGGAATCAGAATGTGACTATGAAGATAAAGTTTTAATATCATCTTCATATTCAACATTCAATGAAGTAGATCTTTTAAATTTTGTTGCAGAAAAACATGATAGTTTAAATGGAAGACAATCTTTAAATAGAATTAGAAAATAATATTTATACTGAAAAACAAAGAATTATTAAATTCTTTGTTTTTTTTAATATATTATTTTATTTTATCCTTTGAAGGGCACTTTTCTTTAAAAGGGCATTCTTTGCAATTAGGTTTTTTACTTACACAAGTATATCTTCCAAATAATACTAATTGATGACCTAATTTACTAGAAATAAAATCTTTAAAATATTCATAAAGTTTATTCTCTATTTTTAATACATCATCATTTTCATCAGCTATCCCTAGTCTTTTTGATACTCTGGTTACATGTGTATCTACTGCTATATAAGGTTCATCATATAATACTGATAATATAACATTAGTACTTTTTCTTCCAACACCAGGAATACTTTCTAGTATTTCTCTATTATTTGGTACTTTATCATATTTAATTAATTCTTTTACTATTTCTTTAAAGTATTTTGCTTTTACTTTATATAATCCAAAACTACAAATTAAATTTGAAATTTCTTCTACAGATAATTCATTTAGTTTTTCTAAAGAGTTATACTTTTCATATATTGGTTTCATAACCATATTAACTCTTTTATCAGTAGTTTGAGCACTTAACATAGTACTTAGTACTAACTCATAATCTTTATTGAACTCAAGTTCTGTTTTGGGGTTTGGATATAATTTATTTAATCCATTTATAATATATTTAGCATTCATTGTCATCATCCAACCAATTATAATCAAATACTTGAATATCATCATTATTTGATTCTTTATTATTATTATTTATTTTTTTCTTTGTCCATTCATAAATTATTTTATCAATATATCTTAAATTAGTAACTCCATTCAAAACCGCTTCTTTTAAAGCACCTTTTATAGTGTCTTCAGATATATTATTTTGTAACCATTTACCTATAGTTTCATATTCAATTGGTGATAAAGTCCTACCAAATTCACTTTCAAATAAACCATATATATCAGTTTCTTTTTTAACTTCAGGCATATCAACTAGTAATTTATTATAAAATATATCTAAAGATATTTCTTCTGTTATTTTATCATTAACTTTTTTTATTACAACTTCAATTAATCCTTTTGAGTTAAGATTATCAAAAGCTTCCAATATTTCTTTTTCTTCTAAAGAAATATATTTATGAATTAAATTCATATTTAATTCATTATTTACATTAATAAAATATAACAATAATAAAAGTTCATTAACTGATATATTAAATTTCTTAATATTTTTTAAGATTAAACTGTTTATTACAAAATCTTTTTCTTTAATTATCTCTTTTAATCTATCCATTAAATCCTCCTTTTATAAGGTACTCTTTAATATCATTATACTTATTTTTTAACTTACCTTCAACAATATCTTCTTTTATTTTATTATTTATTTTATTAATCTCATTATAATTTTTATTATTTAAAATATTTTGAATTTCATTAAATTTAATTTTAATTTCAGATTCACTTTTTATAGAAAGTTTTTTATATCTTAATTTTATTTCTTTAGCATCTATTTTTAATATCTCAGAGGCTATCAAAGAGATCTCTAAACCATAATTAAACAAATCCATATTACTGATAATATTATTTTTAATAATCTTTTTTAATGAACTAATAATATTAATTTCTTCTTTAGAAAAGTTATAGTTTTTACTAAAGTGTATTTGAGCCCATATTCCAAGATAATTACTACATTCATTAATATTCTCATATATTATTCCAAAAGAATCTAGTAAATCATTTTTATTTATAAAATCTAAAAAGATTAAATAACCTTTTTCTTTAAAAATTCTATCTATTTCCTCTTTTTTCTTTGGATAATTTATTTTTTTAATTAGTTCTTTATTATTTATTATAAATTTTAATAAACTATTTTCTAAATTAAAGTTTAAAATACTCATAAATCTTAATGCTCGAAGTATTCTAGTAGAGTCTTCAGTAAGTCTAATAGATATATCCCCTATTACTTTAATTTCTTTATTTTTGATTTCATTTAAGCCATTTAATGGATCAATTATTTTACCTTTTTTATCCATATAAATAGCATTTATAGTAAAATCCCTTCTAAGAGCATCTTCTTCTAAAGAAGCCAAATAGTTAATATTAATTGGTTTATTATTTTTATAGTCTAATTCTTTTCTATATGAAGTTATTGATATGTTATATTTTCCTTTTGTGAATTTAATACATCCATAACTTTCATATATTTTAGATTTAGAAAATATATTATTTAATGTTTCTATAGTAGCATTTGTAGATATATCAATATCATAAGATTTTTTATTCAAAACAAAATCTCTTACATATCCTCCCACTATATATGCTTCATATCCTAACGATTCAATTTTATTTAAAATATTATATATTTTTCTATTCATATTTTTTTAGATATCTAAAAAAAAAGCCTTAGGCTTTTTTAGTTTAAAGCTTCTTTTAATTTGCTTCCAGCTTTAAAAGTTGCAACTGTTTTAGCAGCAATTTTGATTGGTTTTTTATTTAATGGATTAATTCCATTTCTTGCAGCTCTTTTCTTAGCAGCAAAAGTTCCAAAACCAACTAGAGTAACTTTACCTTGTTTTTTAAGGCCAGTTTTAACTCCTTCAAGAGTAGCATCTAATGCTCTAGTTGCATCAGCTTTAGTTAATCCAGCTTTTGCAGCAACAAATTCTACTAATTCTTGTTTTGACATCGTAATTACCTCCCGTTACAATATTTAAGCACATATTATGCTTACATTTTAATTCTACACATAAATTCCCCATAAATCAAGCATTATCAACAATTTTTTTAACTTTCTTGTTAATTTTCATTAAAATCAATAAAAAAAAGAACCGGCAGTGCTTATATGACTGAGTTAACACATAACTCTTATATTCAATAATTGAATAAATCACATAAGGCTTATATGCCGGTCCTTTCTAATATGCTCATTTTAGCATATATTTATAATCTAGTCAATAATTTATTCTTTATTTACCAAATTCTTTTGATGGAAATTTGCTTTCAAAAACAATATTAGGTTTGATTCTTTTATAAAATTTTTCATCATTAGTATTATATTTTTTATATAAAGAATTTGCTATTATATCAGCCCATTGAATTAAATAACAACTTTCGGATTCAAAATAATTAATTTCAAATTCTATTCTTTTGATATCACTTTTCGTTTCCAGTTGTTCTAATACTAGTTTATTATACAGATATGGTTTTAATGATAATCTATTTCCAATCTTTACCGATCTATTGTCTAAATATAAGTTAACTTTTTCAATATTGGGATTATCATATAACATTTTTTTAACCATTAATTGTATTAAATAATTAAAACATGCATTTTTATCATCCGGCTTAGATAGTAACATAGTAGTTTGTTTTAAATCTAAAACGATATATCTTATTTTAATATCTCTTAACAAAATTTTATCAATTAATTCATTCCGTTGTTCCTGATTTAAACGAAATCCTTTTAATTCTGTTGTTTTAGAAATATAATTTTTTTCTTTAAATCTGTTTATTATTCTACCTGCTCTTTTGGAAATCGAAGATTTAATATTTTGATTAATTTCTAAACCGCAAATTAAAAAATATCTACCCATTCCAGTACCTAAATTTCCTGATTCATCAATATATAAATTAATTTCTTTCAATTACTCATCACTTCCAGTTTTATAATAATGAACTAATTATAACATCTATAAAATCTATTGTGAATCAAATAGAAAGAATTTTATAAAAAAAGCTTCAAAAGAAGCTTTATAATACTATTGCTATCAAATTATTACTTCCTCTATTAACCATTTTAGTAATAGTTTGACATAATTTATATCTTGCTGATTCTGGTAATAATGATAATTTTGCTTGAATTCCTTCTTGGACTATAACATCAAGACTTCTTCCAAATATTTCACTTTTCCATATGTTATCAGGATTATCTTCTCCGTCTTTTAATAAATAGTTTATTAATTCTTTACTTTGTATTTCGCTTCCTATAATAGGTTCAAATGAACTTTCTACATCTACTTTTAATAAATGAATTGAACTTGCTACTGCTTTTAGTTTAACTCCGTATCTTCCTGATTGCTTTATTATTTCTGGTTTTTCTAATTTCATGTCACTTAATTTTGGGAATGCTATACCATATCCGGTTTGATAAACCTGTTTAAGAGCCATCTTAATTGATTCATATTCACTTCTTCCATCATTAAAGTCTTGGAATATCTTTAATAATTCAGCCTTAGAATTTATACTTACGCCAGCAACTTCTTTTAGTACTTTATCAAATAATTCTTCAGGTGCTTCTAAAGTTAAAGTCACTTCACCATTATTAGTATTAATATTTGAGATATAAGCTTTTTTAATTTCATCTGTATTTTCTAAATTTATATTAATATTTTCTACATCTCTTAATTTATCTACACTTATTACACATTCTTTTATTTTATTTAAATATGTTTGTTTTAATGGATGATCTTTATTTAATACAGCTACCCAATCAGGAATATTAACTTCGATATGATCAACTGGAAATTCATATAATGCTTCTTTTAATACATCTAATACATCTTGTTCTTTCATATTTTCAACACTCATTGGTATTACCGGAACATCATAAGTTTCTCTTAAATTATTAGATATATTAACTGTTTCTAAATTATTAGGGTGTGTTGTATTCATAACTATAATAAATGGTTTATTTATATTTTTTAATTCTGTAATAACCTTTTTTTCAGCTTCTATAAAGTTTTCTCTTGGAAGTTCTCCAAATGAACCATCAGTTGTTATAACTACACCAATAGTTGCATGATCTTTTATAACTTTTTCAGTTCCAAGCTCAGCTGCTTCAACAAATGGTAAATCTTCTTCAAACCAAGGAGTTTTTACCATTCTCGGATTACCTTGCTCATCTTGATATCCTTTAGCCATAGGAGTTATATAACCTACACAATCTACTAATTTAATATTAGTAGTAAATTCTTCAACTTTTATATTTGCTCCACTTGATGGGACAAATTTAGGTTCAACAGTCATTACTGATTTACCCCCTGAAGTTTGAGGTATTTCATCTAAGCATCTCTTCTTTTCAGCCTCATCCTCAACATAAGGAATAACTAAGGCTTCTATAAATCTTTTGATAAAAGTACTTTTACCTGTTCTAACAGCTCCAACAACACCTAAATATATCTCTCCATTTCCCTTTGTAGAAATACTTTCAATTATTTCCTTTTTATTCATTCAAAATCCACCTTTTCTTAATATTTTCACTTAACTTTATGTGATTATTATAAAAAAAAGAACAAAATATGTTCTTTTTTTAATCTTCTATAAAAGTTTTACTTTTATGAGGTTCATCTTTTAATAAATCATTATAATTTTGTTGTCTTAAAGCTTCATATATCATAATTGCGACCGTATTAGATAAATTTAATGCTCTAACTTTATCTGTCATAGGTATTCTAATACATTTATCTATATATGGTTTTAATATTTCTTTTGGAATTCCAGTAGATTCTTTACCAAATATAAAATATATATTTTTATTGTTATCACTATAATCAAAACAATCTTGTGGTTTATGTCCATATCTAGTTAAAAAATAATACTCACCATTATTTTTACTAAAAAAGTCTTCTATATCTTCATAAACCTCATAATCACAATTATCAATATAGTTTACTCCACTTCTTCTAATATATTTCTCATCAAGACTAAAACCTAATGGTTTAATTAAATGAAGTTTAGTATTGGTAGCAACACATGTTCTCATAATATTTCCAGTATTTCCTGGTATTTCAGGTTCAAATAAAACTACGTTAATCATATTAATTTACCTCTAATCACTATTTTTTATTAATTAAACTTTTATTTTCATTTAAGTATTGATAATTTATTTTATTATTTGAATAAAGTTATTACCTTTCCAAGTTCCACGGATATTACATATCTTGAGCTCTTAATTTTAAAGTGTGACAATTTGTCACGATTTTCTTTCTTTCTTTTATTAAGATAATATTTATTTTTTAAAATCCACCGCCAGAAGCTCCTCCGCCTCCACCAAAGCCACCACCTGATGAGAATCCTCCACCAAATCCGCCACCACTTGAACTATTATTAGCTTTATAAGTGTTTACTGAATTTGTTGCAGCTACAACAGAACTGTTAATACTATGAGTTATATCATTTGTTATATTAGTAAATATATAATAATCAAACATTGAATTTCTCATTGTATAATTTGGATTAATTTCTTCAAATTTAACTTTCATAGTCTTTCTTAATTTATCTGCTACTCCAAATATAGTGGCATATACTAAATATCTTTCCCATAATTTAATTTCAGGTAATTCTTTTTCATTAAATCTTCCAAAATCATTTAGAAAATTTTTAAATGCTTTCCATTTATTATAGTCTTCATTACCCTTTACTGTCCTTTTTTTAAATGATATTACATAGATTATAAATATTATTGATAATACTAATACTAATGCTCTTAATATTGGCCATACAATCATTAATTTACTATCTAAAATAAATATTCCTATTCCAATAATTCCATATAATGAAAATATAAATTTTATTTTTTGATTATCAACATAAAACTCTTGTTTTTTAGAATCCCTTATTACATGATCTTTCCATCTTGTATATTCATCAAATACAATATTTTTACCAGTAGAAGAAGTTAATTTTGCTGTACTTTTTATATTACTTAATAAAACCTCATTTTTTTCTCCTATTTTATTAAATAATAAATCCATAATTACCATTTCTGATTCATTTAAATTTTCTTCGCTTTTTTTAATAAATTTATAATCTTTTTTATCTTTCTTTAACTCTATTTCTTCTATATCAATATTTTTCTTATATATCATATTTAATATACTACTACTAAAAGCTTCATTAGTTATATTTTTATGCATTAAATAATCAATGTCTTCTACATTATAGTCATCAATAAATTCTCTATAATATTTGCCTTTAAATGTAGATTTATATTCTTTATCATATTTGAAATAAATATAAAAAATGAAAAATAATAACGCTATTACATAAGCAAATTCTAATACATACATTCCATAATAGAAAATTGATTGCATTGTTCTATATTTGTTTGCTTCGCTTGCTCTTGATTCTTCTATTTTTTCAATAATAGGAATTGCATTCATCCCTGATTTTTTACTTTCATTTATATTTATTGAAAATAACTCTTTATCAAATATTATTCTTATGTCTACACCTGTTCCAACTTCATAATTTTGAACATCTGCAGCTACATATCTTTTTTCTGAATCTCTTTGAACACTAGCATTATATTGACCATGTGCCCATACCTTAAATAAATCTTCACTTGCCCAAGGAAGAGCAACAAATATTTTCATATCTTTAACAGAATCTTGATAATCTGGTGATATAAAAGTATAGTAAAATTCAGCACAATCTTTATGCTCAGCCAAGACATTAGTCACTACATAATCTAAATAAAATACCGTTTTGCCATTAAGTGTTTCATTATACATTTTAATTGAATAATTATCATTATTATCAACATTCAAAGAATATAATTTTTTATCTCCATTTTGTGGAGTATCCGACTCAGTAAAATAAGTTATTTTACTATCAATATCTTCATCAAATAATGTTTCTAATTTAGCATCATCAATATCTTTTAATACTCCAACTTTTAAATTTTCTATACTTGTTGGATTATAAATTGAGCTTCCTTCTAAATCAGAATCTTTTCCAGTGAATGTTGGAACGTTCTCATTTTTCATTGCTATATTTAATAAGTACCCATTATATGTACCATCTACTTCAATAAATTCTTTTACCCTGAGTCCTCCTGCTATTTCAATTTCAGAACTAATATAGTATTTTTCTACTGTATAGTTAACAGAATCACTTGATATAGCATTCAATTTTAAACAAGGTACAAACATTAAAATAGATAAAATTATATATTTAATTATTTTTTTCATATTATCCTCTTTAAAAAAAGCTTACATTCTGTAAGCTTAAAATTCAACTTTCGGAGTTGTTTTTTCTTTTTCACTAGCTTCGAAGAATGCTTCTTTTGTAAATTTAAACATTGAAGCTATTACACTTGATGGGAACATTTCAATTTTATTATTTAAAGTTAATACTGTATCATTATAAAATTGTCTAGTCATAGCTATTTTATCCTCTGTTTCTTTTAATGTTGCTTGCATATCTTCAAAACTTTTATTAGCTTTTAACTCTGGATAAGCTTCACTTAATGCAAATAACTTTGACATTACATTAGATAAATCTCCATTTGCTTTCATTTTTCCTTCTGGGCTATTAGCAGAAACGAATTTATTTCTAGCTTCTACTACTTCTTTTAAAGTTTCATTTTCGTGTTTAGTATATCCTTTAATAGTTTCTACTAAGTTAGGTATCAAATCAAATCTTCTTTTTAATTGAACTTCTATTTGTGACCATTGATCTTTAACTCTATTCCTCATCTGAACTAAAGAGTTATAAACTCCAATAGCGTATATTACTAAAAATACTACTAAACCTAAAATTATCCAACCTACATATTCCATATATTATTCCTCCTATAATTAATGATTAATTAAATTAATCTCCAATCATTTTTATATTACCTTTCTAATAAATATTATACTACTTATCTCTTAAAATTGCATTATATTTTTTGCATATTGAATCAATGATATTTTTAAATATTAGAGTTCCCTCTTCTTCAGTTAATGTTTTAGTATCATCTTCAAATTTTAAATTAAATGCTAATGATTTTTTGTTATCCATTTTGTATTCATCAAATACTATACATTCTGTTATTCTCTTTTTATCTAATGAATATATATCTTTTACTATATCTGAAGAATTAACACTATTATCAACAATAAACGCTACATCTCTTTTTATAGCTGGGAATTTATTTGGTTCAGTATATTTAACTTTCCCAGATTTTTTATTCATTAATTTTTCTAGATTTATTTCACAAACATATATATCTTTTTTTGTAATAATAGGATTTAATTTACCAAAAAATCCTACCTTCTCTCCATCAATATTTAATGAGGCAGTAATACCAGGATGCATAAAATTATATGAATTATCACTTATATATTTTACTCTATTATCTAATCCTAAATAATGAATTAAATTTTCTACAATACCTTTTAAAGTATAAAAATTATCTTTAATCTCAGTATTATTCCATGATGTAGATATTAATTTACCAGTTAATAATATTGATAATTTCATTTCCTCTTTAAATTCTTCTTTATCCTTATAATATATATTAGATATTTCATATATATTTATGTCATTTAATCCTCTTGAAAAATTATATTCATAAACTTCTAATAATGAAGGGATTAAAGATACTCTAATATGAGTTTTATCATTACTGATAGGTTTATCTATACGTATTATATTTTTATTTTCATAATTATATTTATTTACTTTATTTTGATCTGATAACGTATATGTTTTTACTTCATTTATTCCTAATCCTCTAAGTATTTTAGAAATATCTTTTCTATATTTAATTCTAGGTGCTTGACTTCCTTTTTTTAATTCTTGAGTAGGAGTAGAACCAACTATTTTGTAAAAGCCATAAATTCTTCCTACTTCTTCAATTAAATCTTCTTTAATAGAAACATCCATTCTTCTGTTTGGTATTGTTACTTCATAATTTCCAGTATATTTAAATTTTAATTTATCAAATGTACTTCTTACATCTTCATCAATAAGATTTAATCCTAATACTGCATTTATTTTTTCTAAAGTCACATTTGCTTTTTTAGGAGTTTTATCAATTTTATCATATACAATTATATCTTTATATACTTTACCATTAGCATAAGTTTCTAACATATTTGCAGATCTTTCTAATGCTTCATATGTATATTCATAGTTAAGTCCTTTTTCAAATCTTAAAGATGCTTCACTTCTTAAATCTAATTTAATAGAAGTATTTCTTATTAATAACGGATTAAATATAGCGCTTTCTATAATAATGTTTTTAGTGTTTTCATCAACTTCTGTAGAAAATCCTCCCATAACACCTGCGATACCTACTATTTCAGTTCCATTTGTTATAACTATATCTTTAGAAGTTAAATTTCTTTCTTTATTATCAAGAGTAACTACTTTTTCTCCGTCATTAGCCATTCTTACACCAATTACTTTTCCTAATTTATCAGCATCATAAAAATGAAGAGGCTGACCATACTCAAGCATAATATAATTTGATATATCAACAACATTGTTTATTGGTCTCATACCAACTGCGGTAAGTCTTTCTTTTATAAAATCAGGACTTTCTTGAATAGTTACATCTTTTACTTTTTTTAAAGTAAACAATGTTGAGTTTTCTGTATCAACTTTTAAAGTTAATACATCTTTTATGCTATCATTTATTTCACTATGTGTTATATTTGGAGTTTTAACGTCTATTCCCAAAGCAGAAGCTGCTTCATAAGCAAATCCTAAATGAGATAAACAATCATTTCTGTTAGGATTTAAATCTAGTGTATAAACAATATCATTTGAACCATTTAAATATTTAAAAGGTGATTCTCCAATTAATGCATTCTCTGGTAATTCATGAATACCACCAGAATATTCATCTTCTAATCCTAATTCACTTAATGCACAAAGCATTCCAAAAGATTCAACACCTCTAATTTTGCTTAGTTTTATTTCAAAATCTCCTGGTAATACAGCACCAATCAAGGAAACTATAACTTTTAAGTTTTCTCTTACATTAGGAGCTCCACATACTATTTGAAGTGTTTCTTTACCAATATTAACTTTGCATACATGTAAATGATCTGAATCAGGATGATTACTTACTTCTATAACTTCACCAACAACTAAGTTTGGAATATTCATTCCCCCACTTATTCCTTCAACATTAACACCAATATTAGTAATTTTATTAGCTAATTCTTTTAAATCGAGATTATCAATATTTATATAATCCTTTAACCAATTAGTACTTATTTTCATTATTGTTCCTCCCTTACATCCATTCCTTTAACTCTTAAGTCATTAGTATAGAATGCTCTTATATCTTTTATTCCATATTTAACCATCGCTAATCTTTCAACACCAAAACCCAAAGCATATCCAGTATAAATTTCCGGATCATACCCACCATTTCTAAGAACATTTGGATGAACCATACCTGCTCCACCAACTGTAATCCAACCAGTTCCTTTGCATATTGGACAACCTTTTCCTTTGCAATTAAAACATCTTATATCAAATTCAACACTAGGTTCAGTAAATGGATAATATGATGGTCTAAATCTACTTTCAGCACTTCCAAATAACTCTTTAGCAATCATTTCTGCTGCTGCCTTTAAACTAGATAAAGATAAAGTTGTACCCTTATCAATAACTAATCCTTCCATTTGAGTAAATTGATGAGAATGAGTTGCATCATCATTATCTCTTCTATATGTTTTACCAGTTGTTATCATTCTAATTTGAGTTTTTTCTTTATTTTCTAACATTGCTCTTACTTGAACTGGACTTGTATGACTTCTAAGTAACATTTCTTCTGTTATATAAAACGTATCTTGTGCATCTCTAGCAGGATGTCCTTTAGGTAAATTAAGCATTTCAAAATTAAAATAATCACTTTCAACTTCAGGACCTTCAAGTATATCAAAACCCAAAGATATAAACACATCTTCTAATTTCTCAACAACTTGTTCTAGTAAATGAGATTTACCAGTATTAATGTTTACTCCGGGCAAAGTTACATCTATTTTTTCATTATTTAATTTTTCATTTATAATAGATGTTTCTATCATTTCTTTTGAATTATCTAAAAATAAGGTTATATCATTTTTAAAATCATTAATAATCTTACCAAAATCTCTTTTTTCTTCATTAGATAAATCTTTCATTTTATCAAGATATTCTTTAACTACCCCGTTCTTACCAAGATATTTAACTCTAACATCTTCAATTTCTTTTATTGTTTCTAATGTAGAATTTTTAATATCTTTATAAATTTTTTCTAATTCTTCTTTCATTTTTTCCTCCTAAAAAATAAAAAACTCTATAATTTAAGGGCGAGTTACCGCGGTACCACCTTAATTCATAAAGTTATTATGCACTTTAATAAGTTAACGCCTTATATACGATTCTTTTTTATAAAGATGAATTCATAAATATAAGTTTATTAGTATCACACCATCACTAACTCTCTATAAAACTTAATTATTTATTACTTGTTCTTTAAAAGACTATATAAATTATATCAAATTTATTATTTATTGTAAATTATTTTATATAGTAGTTAATTCTTTTTCTTTTTCTTTATATTTTTCTTCTACTATTATATTATATTTATCAATTAATTTTTGAATTATATCAAAAAATCTTTCTTCTTCATTTTCACTGAATTCTTGTTTCTTAACCCAGTTGTTACTATCTTGTCTTACATTTCTTAAAGCAATTCTAGCTTCTTCAGTCATATCTTTAACTTGTTTAACATAAGTTTTTCTTGTTTCTTCAGTTAAAGCTGGA
This sequence comes from uncultured Muribaculaceae bacterium, assembly GCA_964396655.1. GTDB lineage: Bacteria > Bacillota_I > Bacilli_A > RF39 > UBA660 > CAYNFP01. The sequence goes on from CAYNFP010000003.1 coordinate 104,879, forward strand.
ATATTTAATATTAGTACTTCACCATTATTAGTTGGTGCCATACCAAGTTCTGCTTCATATATAGCTTTTTCCATTTCTTTTAAAGCTGATTTATCAAATGGTTTAATAAATAATTGTCTTGCTTCTGGTATAGAAATTGTTGCAAGAGATTGTATTGGAGTTGGTACTCCGTAATAATTAACCATAATTCCATGCAAAATATTGGGATTAGCTCTACCTGCTCTTACAGTAGTAAACTTAGCCTCCAAATTTTCTATTACTTTATCCATCTTGATTCTTACTTCATTTTCATCAAACATATAACTCTCCTCTTTATATAATATTATTATACCAATAATATTATATTTTTTAAATAGATTATTTTAACAAAAAAACTGAAAATTAATTTTCAGTTTTTCATCTTTCTAATATTAAAGTTTGATCATAAGTATTTAAATTAATAAATTCTGTATAATTATATTCTAAATATTTTATTGCTTCAAAAGTTTCTTCTGCTTTAATTCCTTTGTATAACATTTTATATTCCCACATAGGACTTCCATGCTGAGCAGCATCATAGTAAGAATATACACCTTTTTTCCCTGGGGTATCTGTTGAAGCACTTTTGCACATATCTCGTCTTCCACGACTTCTAAGATAAAATAATTCAATTACTTTATCTAACACATCTGAACCAGAAATATTAAATTCACCTGCTTTAGTATCAAAAACACATCTTACATTTAAAGTAGCATTTTCTCCTACAAATCTTTTAATATAAGTACTTACTGTGTATAATGCTTTCTTAATTAATAAAGATTTTTCGTCTAATTGTTTTTCATTTGATACAAAAAAATCTTTATCCTTTATAACACACTCTTCAAATAACACATTAATAGCTTCTGAAATTGTTATTTCAATAGTTGTATAAACTTTTCCGTTTGCTTTTACCATTTAAAACCCTCCCTTTAATAATCATTATTGTAAACTATTTTATATTTTAAATCAAGAAGAAATCATCAGTATAAACTGATGATTTAATATTATTATTTTTGTTTTAATACAGCTTGAGCTGCTGCCAAACGTGCAATTGGTACTCTATATGGACTACATGATACATAGTTAAGTCCTATTTCATTACAGAATTCTATTGAACTTGGATCTCCTCCATGTTCACCACAAATTCCTAATTTAATATCAGGTCTTGTAGCTTTTCCTTTTTCTGCAGCCATCTTAATTAATTTACCAACACCATCTTGATCTATTCTTGCAAATGGATCACTTTCAAATATTTGTTTTGTATAGTAATCATTTAAGAATTTGCCAGCATCATCTCTACTAAATCCATAAGTCATTTGAGTTAAATCATTTGTTCCAAAACTGAAGAATTCTGCTTCTGTTGCAATTTCATCTGCTGTAACTGCAGCTCTTGGAATTTCAATCATTGTACCAATTTTATAATGTAAGCTATAATTTTGTTCAGCAAAAACTTTATTAATTGTTTCAACAACTATATTTTTAACAAATTTAAATTCTTTTATATCTCCAACTAATGGAATCATAATTTCTGGTTCAACTTTTAAACCAGTTTTATCTACATCAATTGCAGCTTCTATTACAGCTCTTGTTTGCATTTTAGCTATTTCAGGATATGTAACTGCAAGTCTGCATCCTCTATGACCCATCATTGGGTTAAATTCATGTAAGCTTTCAATTCTTTCTTTTAACGCTTCAAAAGTCATTCCTAGTTCTTTAGCTAAAAGAATGATTTCTTCATCTGTATGAGGTAAGAATTCATGAAGTGGCGGATCCAAGTAACGAATTGTTACAGGAAATCCCTTCATTGCTTTATATAATTCTTCAAAATCTCCTCTTTGCATTGGAAGTAATTTATCTAAAGCTTTTTCTCTTTGTTCTAGTGTTTCAGAAACTATCATTTGACGAACTGCAAATATTCTAGATTCCTCAAAGAACATATGCTCTGTTCTACAAAGTCCAATACCTTCTGCTCCAAATTTCATTGCTTGTGCTGCATCTTTTGGAGTATCAGCATTTGCTCTTACTTTAAGTTTTCTTACTCTGTCTGCCCAAGACATAAATGTGCTAAAGTCTCCACTAATTTCTGGTTCAACTGTTTTAATTTCGCCTTTATAAACTTTACCAGTAGAGCCATCAAGAGATATTGAATCTAATTCTCTTAATATTTCTCCATTTGATAATGTTAATGTTTTAATTTTTTCATCTATTTTTAATTCTCCACATCCTGAAACACAACATCTTCCCATTCCACGAGCAACAACTGCTGCATGAGAAGTCATTCCTCCACGAACTGTAAGAATACCTTGTGCTAAATTCATTCCTTCAATATCTTCAGGAGATGTTTCAAGTCTCACTAATATAACTTTTGCTTTTGCATTTTTATTTATTTCTTTTACTACATCTTCAGCATTAAATACTATTTTACCAGTAGCAGCCCCAGGAGATGCAGCAAGACCTGTTGCAACAGGAGTAACACTCTTTAATTCATTAATATCAAAATTTGGATGTAATAACTGATCTAATTGTTTAGGTTCAACTTTTAATAAAGCTTCTTCTTCACTAATCATTCCTTCATTAACTAAATCTACTGCTATTTTTAATGCAGCACTAGCAGTTCTCTTACCATTTCTGGTTTGAAGCATAAATAATTTTTTATTTTCTATAGTGAATTCCATATCTTGCATATCTTTATAATGATTTTCAAGAATTTCACAAGTTTTAACGAATTCTCTATAAGCTTCGGGCATAGAATTAGCTAAATTCTCTATATTTTGAGGAGTTCTAACTCCTGCAACAACATCTTCACCTTGAGCATTAATTAAATATTCACCATATAGTTTCTTTTCACCAGTAGATGGATTTCTAGTAAAGGCAACTCCTGTACCACAAGTATCCCCCATATTTCCATATACCATTTCTTGAATATTAACTGCAGTTCCCCAGTTTGATGGAATATCATTCATTCTTCTATAATAAATAGCTCTTTCATTATTCCAACTTCTAAATACTGCTGTTACAGCTTCAATCAATTGAACTTTGGGATCTTGTGGAAATTCAACTCCTGATAGTTCCTTATAAATACCTTTAAATTTCATTGCTACTTCATACATATCATTTTCATTTAGATCTGTATCAAACTTAGCATTTTTTTCTTCTTTAAATTCGTCTAATACTCTTTCAAATGATGCTTTTGAATATCCTTTTACAACATCAGCAAACATCATTATAAATCTTCTATATGAATCATATACAAATCTTTTATTTCCTGTGTTCTTTGCAAAATTTTCACATACAATATCATTTAATCCTAAATTTAATACTGTATCCATCATACCAGGCATACTTGCTCTAGCACCACTTCTAACTGAAACTAATAATGGATTTTTTAAATCTCCCATTTTCTTTCCAGTTAATTCTTCTAATTTTATTAATGAAGCAAAAATCTCATCTACAACTTTTTCATTTATTATTTGTCCATCATCATAATATTTTGTACAAGCTTCAGTTGTAAGTGTAAAACCTCTTGGAACGGGTAAACCAATATTAGTCATTTCAGCTAAATTAGCACCTTTTCCTCCAAGAAGATTTTTCATGGATTTATCACCTTCACTAAACATATAAACATATTTTTCCATAAACTTCCTCCTTAAAATGTTTCCTTTATTATTCTATCAAACAAACAATATGTATGCAATTATTTTTATATAAATTAAAAAAAAGAAAATATTTAATTATCTTCCTTTATTAAAATCACTTGTATAATATGGCGCTGTTCTAGTTTTTTTATATTTTTCGAAATCCGCTCTTGAAACTCTTTCGTCATTAACTTTGTATATTGGGTCATATTTTTCAGTGGCTGCATTTATTGGAGTATATTTTTCAACTATATAAGATGTATAATTAGAAGTTACAAGAGTTTCACAATCCCAACCCTTTATTGAAGATACATATTTATATCTTTCTCCAGTTTCTTTATCAAAATAACAAAAATCATCTCTATAAACTTGAGATTTCATTATAATTATTCTATTAGAATATTCTGGAGGAATTATTCCTTTTTTTAAATTTTCTATTACATAAAGATCATTAAATATATATTTTTGATGAAAGCTCATATTAATCTCCTTAAAACACTGTTTTTATATTACAACATTTTTCTGCTATTTTCAATAACAAAAATCATTTTCTTCTTGGATGACATTTTAAATAAGTGTTTCTTAGTTCTTCATTAGTTATATGAGTATATACTTCAGTAGTAGTTAAATTTTCGTGTCCTAAAAGTTCTTGAACTACTCTAATATCACATCCAGAATTTAACATATGAGTCGCAAAAGTATGCCTTAAAGTATGAGGACTAACTTTAGATTTAATTGATACATTTTTCATTATTTTATCTATTGTCATTTCTATACTTCTTGTAGTTAAATTTTCTCCTTTGATTGAGGGAAGTAACCAATTACTATTATATTTAATATAGTTATTACTATTTAAATATTTTTCTATAGCAGTTTTAGCATAATCTCCGAAGTATACAATTCTTTCTTTACTTCCCTTACCTAAAACTTTTATTGAATTTGAATTAAAATCTATATCATTTATTTTTATGTTAACAAGTTCACTAACTCTTATTCCAGTAGCGTATAATAATTCAATAATTAAATTATCTCTTAAATTATTCTTGGTTTCTAAAGATTCTTTTAATAAAAATTCTAATTCATTATACTCTATATAATTAGGAAGTTTTCTTTCTTTTTTAGGATAAAGAATATATTCAGTTGGATTACTACCCATAATTTTCTTTTTATTTGAAAATTTATAAAAACTTTTTAAAGTACTAATCTTTCTTGAAATGGTTGCTCTCTTGAACTTATTATCATTTAAATATTTTAAATATTTCATAATATCATCTTCGGATATAATTATTAAATCTTTATTTAAATAATTACAAAAATCTATTAAATCATTTGAATAAGATTCAATAGTCTTAATAGAATAATTCTTTTCTACTTCTAAATATTTTAAAAACATTTCAATATATTTACTCATATATAAATTATACCATTATTGACTAATTTAATATATATTCTCTAGATATAATTCTATTATCACTACAATATTCTATTATATATTTATTATCTTTCTTACATATGATTATTCCAATAATTTTATCTTGATTGATTTTCTTTAAATTATTATCTATATAATTCATATAAACTTCTATTTGTCCAATATGTTCTTTTTTTAATTCTGTTACTTTTAGTTCTACTGCTACATAGCAATTAAATTCTATATTGTATAAAAGTAAATCTATATAGTTATATTTATCACCTAATTTAATTTTATATTCATTACCTATATACGAAAAGTTATTACCAAGTTCTAATAAGAAATTATCTATATCCTCTAATATAAATTGTTTGAGTATTTTTTCGTTTATAACTGTTATATTATTTTTATTTTTTATAAATATAGGATTGGGTATTACATCTTTTACTTCTAATTGTTCATTTGTTATTAGTTTATTCTTGGTTTCTAAAGGTAACCTTTGATATTCACTAGCTTTTATTTTATTTCTTAATGCATATTTTGTTAGATTTAAGATTAAACATTGATTTATGTAATAATTAATTTCATTTATATTATATATTTTCATCAACTCAATATAATGACTCCATGATAATTGGGCAGCCATTGGCTGCCTTTTTTGAAAATAATAAAATTTTCTCATATATTTTAAAGAACGCGTTGAATATCCTTTACCTAATTCTTTTGATAATCTTATTGAATACTCCTCTATTATGCCTTCACCATAATGACTTCCAGCTTCTACTAGTTCTTTCCCAACATTATAATAAGTTGTTAAATCATTTTTATTTTTACTATAATTTTTTACTCTTTTGTATATTTCATTATTTACTAAATATTCTTTTATATTGCTATAATATTTATCTTCCATTCTTTACTCCTTTCTAAATATGCAGACAATTTTTTGTGCTTTTCAATTCGTCTAACGATGTTGGACATTTTCTATGGACTATAAGTTTTAATCTTATATCCATTTTTATTTAACTTAATTTCTACACTCCCTTCTTTATCTGTTCTATAAATTTTAGAATCTTTTAATATTTTTAATACTTCTTTATTTGGATGACCAAATTTATTATCTTCCCCTACTGAAATTATTGAATACTTTGGATTAATATATTCGATAAACTGTTCACAAGTACTTGTTTTGCTTCCGTGATGACCAACTTTTAAAATGAAAATATCTTCTAAATTATAATCTTTTATAATTTGCTTTTCTTCTTTAATAGATGCATCTCCCATAAACAATATTTTTTTATTTTCTATAATTAAAAGTAATATTAAACTGTTATCATTTTCATTTGAGTATATCTTATTATTCAAAGAATAAATTTTTATATTATCTATATTGTAATATTTTTTTATTTTTTGATAATTTAATTGTTTTTCTATATAGCTTATTTCTCCATTATTGATTATTACATTATTTACTTTGAAATTATCTACTAAATCTATTGAATATCCAGCATGATCTTCATCAGCGTGGCTTAAAAATAAATAATCTATTTTACCAACGGATATACTTTTAAAAAAAGGGATTAGACTTGATGTCATTAAATTAAATTCTCTGTTTTTCTTTGCCCATGATTCTTCATAATATTTCAAATAACCCCCTGTATCTATAAGTATAGTTTTTTTGTGAGGGGTTATTATTAAAGCAGAGTCTCCTTGACCCACATCTATAAAATATAGTTTAGTGTCTTTTATAAAACTATTTTGATAATGAGAATATAATAATAAAATTATGATTAATACTATATATTTTAATTTATTTTTGTTTTTTATTATTATAATAAATAATACATAGTAAACTATTACTAAAATTAAATTAATTTTAGGAAAATTTATATTAAAAATTTTAATTAAGTTTACCTTTAAAGAAACAAACTCTAATATATTTATAAATATATTTAATATAAATTCAAAAAAAGGAAAGATTAAGGTTAATAACGTTAAAGGATATATGAATATAGATACTAATGGGATAAAAAATAAATTATTAATTATAGAAAAAATGTTTATAGTATAAAAGTTATTTATTATTATTGGGAATGAACTAAATAATGAAATCAAACTTGAAAATACCATTTTTTTAAAATAACCAGTTACTTTTAAATAATATGAGCTATATAAAATAAAAAAAGTTATTAAAAGAGATAATTGAAAACTTATATCATAAATATAAAATGGATTAATTAATATTAATAAGCAATAAACAACTATTAAAATATTATAACTTCTTATATTAAAATAATAAACCTTGTTTATTCCTAGTAAGAAGAATAAAAATATTGCTTTTAATAAAGAAGGTTTAAAGCCAGTTATAAAAGAATATAATATTAAGAAAAAAATTACTATTAAATATGGAAATAACTTTTCTTCTTTAGAAACATTAAATATATTTAATAACTTATTTATTATTTTTAATAATATAAAAGAAAGTAATGAAACATGTAGTCCCGACAATGCAAATAAATGACTTATACCATTACTTTTAAAATTATCATATACACTACTATCTATGTATGATATTTCTCCCAATACCAAAGCATAAATATATTCATTGTTTGTTATATTTTCTGTTCTTTTATAAACATAGTTTTTTAATTTATAAAATATATTTTTATTTTTTCTTTCTAATTTGAAATCATTTATTTTTAAAATAAAAAACATTTTATTATTATATAAATATTTTTTATAATTAAATGTATTTGGTATTGTATTATTTTTAGGAATATCTAATCTACCATTTATTTTAATATAGTCTCCAATAGAATAAGAAGATAAGAAATTATTTTTTTCTTCTTTTGATTTAAAATAATAAGTTCCAATTAACTTCTCTTTATCTTCTAATTGCATAGATAATTTATTTCCGTCTGTTTTATAAGATAATATTTTTAAAATAAATGAATTATCATTAATACTGTAAATAGAAGTATACTTTACATAATTAGTTATTAATAAAGACCCAATCGTAAACAGTATAAATAATATGTAAAATAATTTATTCTGTAGTAATAAAATCCTTAATTTTAGAATAAATTGATTCACCAATACCTGTTACTTCCATTAAATCTTCTTTTGAATTAAAATTTCCAAATTCATTCCTATATTCAATTATAGCTTTAGCTTTAGATTCTCCAATACCAGATAAAGTCATTAATTCTTCTAGTGTTGCCTTATTTATATTTATTAACTCATTGCTAGTTTGTTCTTCACTTGTATTACTAAGATTATTATTTATACAAGAATCATTAACAGTATTTTCACATAAGCATGGGGTTTCATCTTGTTCAGTAAGTTCACTTAACTTCTCAGTTACTTCTTCTTCGCTGTATATAATAATTACCATTTCATCTGATACTTTTTTACTTAAATTTATATATCTTGTATTGGCTCCTTTTATTAATCCACCAGCTTTATTTATAACATCATTTACTCTATCATTTGAATTCATCATATAAATACCCGGATTTTTAATCATCCCTTTAATATCTACATAAACATAACTTATATTGTTCTCTTCTTTGTTTTCTTTTGTTATTTCAGAATAACTTATTTCTTTCTTTATATTTTCTTTTTTACTATTATTAAATATAAATATTGATATAATACTGAATATTATAATAATACTAGTAATAGAAATAATTTTTATTTTATTTTCTTTTATAAATTTTAACACATTATATTTAATATCCATAAATACCTCCTTTCATAATTATTATAAGAAGATATTTATTTAAACTCTTTTTAAAATAAAAAAAAGTTGATATTAACCAACTTTCTCTATTCTAATTCTAACAACTAAATCATTTATTTTTACTTCTTCTCCAGAATTATCTTTAATAAACTCTAAACATAAAGTTTCATCTTTAATATAATTGCCATATTTAGAAATCATTTCTTCAATTTCTTGTAAAGGTTCATAATATATTTTTATTCTGTTGCTTACTTCTAATCCTGAATCTTTTCTCATATTTTGAATCTTACTATTAAATTCACGAGCTAATCCTTCAAGTAATAATTCTTTATTTAATTCTGTATTTAATATTATAACTTTGTTATTTAAATATGCTGAATTATAACCTTCTTTAGGAGTAATAAATCTCATTATCATATTTTCAGTTACCTTAAAATCTTCACCATTTAATTTAATAGTTAAATCATTGTTATTTAATTTTTCAACATCTTTATGAGATATATTATTTAAATAATTTTGGAATTCTTTTAATGAAGAACCTAATGTACTTCCAACTTCTTTAAAGTTTGGTTTATAAGTTATATGAACATATTCTTCCATATTATCACAATAATTTATATTTTTTACATTTAATTCTTCTAAAATTAATGAGTCTATATCTTTTATAATATTCATATATTTTGAATCTATTATAACTTCTAATAATGGCTGTCTAATTTTTATTTTAGCTTCTTCCCTAGTATTTCTACCCATTGTTATAAATTCAATTACTAAGTCCATTTGTTCTTCAATATTGTTATCTATTTTAGAATCATCACATACTGGATAATCTGATAAATGAACAGATTTTTCTTCAGTTAAATTTCTATAAAGAATTTCTGATAAGAATGGAGTTGTAGGCGCGATTAATTTAGATATACCAACTAAAACTTCATATGTTGTTTGATATACTGCTTTCTTACTTACACTAAGTTCACTTTCCCAGAATCTTCTTCTATTACGTCTTATATACCAGTTAGATAAATGTTCACAAACAAAATCTTGTATTAAATGTGTTACCTTATTTAAATCATATTTTTCATATGCTTCAGTAACATTTTTAACTAAATTATTATATTTTGATAATAGCCATTTATCTATTAAATCTAAGTCTTTATAGTCTATTTTATATTCTCTTGGATCTATATTATCTGTATTAGCATATAGTTCAAAAAATGTATAAGTGTTTTTTAATGTATTAAAGAATTTAGATATTACTTCTTTTATTCCATCTTCATCAAATCTTGTAGGAAACCATACAGGGGAAACATATAATAAATACCATCTAGCTGCATCTGCTCCATAATTTTCAAATAAGTTAAACGGATTAACCCCATTGCCTCTACTCTTACTCATTTTAAGGCCTGTTTTATCTAAGATGTGATCATTTACTAATACATTTTTATAAGGGCTCTTATCCATTACAAAAGTGCTTATTGCTAAAAGAGTATAAAACCAACCTCTTGTTTGATCTATTCCTTCACATATAAAGTCTGCTGGAAATTGAGTCTCAAATAATTCTTTGTTTTCAAATGGATAATGATACTGGGCAAAAGGCATTGCTCCTGAATCAAACCAGCAATCTATTACTTCACTTACTCTGTTCATTGTCTTGCCACATATAGGACATTTAATATGAACATCATCTACATATGGTCTATGTAATTCTATATTTTCATCAATTTTCTCAATAGCTTTTTCTACTAATTCTTTTCTAGACCCAATCGATTCCATGTGTCCACATTCACATGTCCATATATTTAAAGGTGTACCCCAATATCTATTTCTTGATAATGCCCAATCATTTATATTTTCAAGCCAATTTCCAAATCTTTTTTCTCCCGCAAAATCTGGATACCAATTAACTGTATTATTGTTAGCAACTAATCTGTCTTTTAGTTCAGTCATTTTTATATACCAGCTAGGTTTAGCATAATATAAAAGCGGTGTTTTGCATCTCCAGCAATGAGGATAATTATGCATTATTTTTTCTTTTTTAAATAATTTACCATTTTGTTTTAAATAATCAATTATTTCTTGGTCTGTATCTATTACAAATTTATCTTTCCATGGACCTTCTAAGAAACAACCATTTTCTCCAACTGGATTAACAACTGGTAAATTATATTTTTTACCTACATTATAGTCATCTTCACCAAAAGCTGGCGCTATATGAACTAAACCTGTTCCATCTTCCATTGTGACATATTCATCACATACAACAAAAAATGCTTTTTTATCTACTTTTATAAATGGTAATAATTGTTCATATTCTTTATATTCTAATTCTTTTCCTAAGTATCTATCAACTATTTCATAATCTTCCTTAAATATTTTTTCTCTTAATTTTTCAGATATTATAAAATAATTATTTTCTAATTTAACTTTAACATAATATTCTTTTGGATTTACACAAACCGCAACATTAGAAAGTAATGTCCAAGGAGTTGTAGTCCATACTAACAAATAAGTATTATCAACACCCACTAGTTTCATTGGAACATAAACTGTAGTAACTGAATCTTCTTGGTAACCTTGAGCAACTTCGTGTGAAGCAAGTCCGGTTCCACATCTACTACAATAAGGCATAATTTTATGCCCTTGATATATTAAACCTTCATCAAAAAATCTTTTTAATATATTCCATTCTGTTTCAATGTAATTATTATCAAATGTTATATAAGGATGTTTCATATCTATAAAATAACCCATTTCTCTGGTCATTTTTTCCCATTCACCTTTATATTTCCAAACACTTTCCTTACATTTTTCATTAAATTCTTTTATTCCATATTTTTCTATTTCAGTTTTATCATTCAAACCAAGAGTTTTTTCAACTTCAATTTCAACAGGCAATCCATGAGTATCCCATCCTGCTTTTCTAAGAACTTTAAAACCTTTCATAGTTTTATATTTACATATAGAATCTTTTAAATCTCTTGATATTACATGATGTATTCCAGGTAAATTATTAGCTGTTGGAGGTCCTTCAAAAAACACAAAGTTTTCTTTTCCTTCTCTATTTTTTATTGATTCATTTAAAATATCTATTGTGTCCCAATAGTTATTAACTTCATCTTCCTGTAATTTAGTTTTAGTTTTTTCTAAACTTTTAAATTTCATAATATCTCCTTTTTAATTAAAATAAAAACGCCCTATTAAAGGACGATTATTAATTCGTGGTACCACCTTAGTTTATTCTTAAATCTGTAACGTAGATATACGATTTTTTCTACTTATTTCAAAAAAATACATCAGAAGTGATTCTATATATAATTAATTGCTTATTTACACCATCCATAAGCTCTCTATAAATTTATTATATATACGTCTTCCTCATTTGTTTTCAAATAGATTATACTATTTTTAGCAATTTATGTCAATTATAATATTCTTTTTAGCGATTCAGTCTTCTTATTAAATCATTTACTGGTTCATCATCTGTTGTAACTACATAACGCTTGCTCTTTTTTTCTTCAAAAGTATTTAATTTTTTAATTTCAGGTAATTTTTCACTTTCTTTTTTAAATTCTATTGGGCATTGAGTTTTTATAATATTTTTTGCTTTTTCTAATGCTTTTTCTACTATTTCAATTTGCTCTTTAGTAATTTTTAAATTTTTGTGGTTGTTTTTCGATTGATTTTTCTTACTTTTTGCTTCGCCATATGAAGCCAAACAAGCAGTAGAAGCAAGTGAAGAAAAGAAAATGATAGCTCTTATAATAGAAGGGATTGCTTGCATACAGGTAATATAGTTTCTACTAATAAAGATAATTTAAAATCCCAATCATGTTTCCAAAGGTTTTTTATTATATCCATTATTTTAGTATTAGAATAATCGCATTTCCTTATTTCACTTTCAAACTGAGTTTGCTGACTTCTTAGATAATCTAAATAATTTTCTAATTCTAGTACTTCTTTTACATTCTCACCGTCTACTTTAATAACCCCTTTATCTGTTTCTACAAAAACTTCTCCATTCATTTGCATTATTTTAAAATTCATAATATACACCTCATTTAAATTATATAATTAATTTTTTATTATTTCAATTTAATTACATATTATCTTCTATATCTTCTAACCATTGCTTCATCTGCTTCATTTTTAAGAGAATACTCAGTTCTTAAAGGAATTGAAATAGAGCCAGGTTTTTTTGCTACATTTTTTTCTGTTAAATCAGGTCTTGGTGTTTTTATAAATCCTTCTATTATATTTAACTCTTCTTGAGTTTTAATGATTAAATCTTTAAATTCTTGCAATTTTATGTGATTAACATTGGATTTATATCTGTTAACTATTGCTTTTGCAGCAATTGACAAAAAAGAAGCCATAGCAATAAGTGCCCCAGTTAGAATTGCTCTTGTTTGGGTTATAAAATTAATAACATTATAAAAAGACTCTCCATTTATACTTAAAGATATTTCTGGCATTCTAAAAATCAAGAAGAAAATTATACCAAAAATAATAGTTAATGGCTGTGCGAACATTAGAAACAATTTAGTTCCATAATTTTTTTTCATCATTGATTTTATTGATATTTCTAAAGAAAGAGAATTTTTTTGAAGTTCTGTTTCTAATTTTTTTGTTTCTTTTTGAAGACACTCTATATAATTTTCTTTGTCAAGGATATCCTTGATATCATTACCTTTGACTTCAACAAAGCCTTCATCTGTTTGAACTATAATACCATCGGTACTCTCTATTATTTTATAATTCATAAACTCTCCTTTTATTTTTATTCATTAAATTTAAAAGAATTCACCTTATCGTTTTATCACTTATTATAATTTTATTTTCATCTTTAATATTTAATATTTCAAAATTTATAAATTTTTTTCCTATAGAATTTATTATATAAACATTAAATTATCATGTCAATAAAATAAAAAAGAGATTTTATTTTAATCTCTTAATAAAACACGACTTGTTCTTTCTGCTATTTCTTCATCAGGAAATTCAACTAGATTTCTTTCTGATTCCAAACTTTTAATCGCTTCTGATCTAGCAGAGTCTATTCTTTGTAGTTTTGCGGTTTTCTTCTTTATAAGTTTACCACAATATGTTATTATTGCTTCTAATTCTTTTGAATCAGTCTCCATTAATAATAATTCTTCTAGATATTTTTTTCTCTTTGTTTCTTCTTTTGAAATTTTAGAATCTACTTGTTCAATTGTTTTTGACTTTACTAATTTTCTTAAACTAGCTGTATTTATAAAATATTTTGCAATAAAATATGCATCAAAAGCAAGTAATACAGATCCAATTAAAGCTATAATAGCTAAAATTGCTGAACTTCCCAAAATTGATATTAATACAATTGCCAATAAAAACATACTTATTAGATTGCTAATTACAATTCCTTTTTGCATTGAAAATTTGTGTTTATCAAATATTTTTGGAGCATTAATTAATGTTTTTTTCTCTAATTTTAGTTCTTCAATTTTATTTTCAATTTGTATTAATTCTTCATTAATTGAATTTAAAAGACTTAATTTTTCAATAGTAGAATTCTTTTCTTCTTCTAACTCTTTTAAACTTTTTTTAATTTCTTCAATTATCATTAAATATTTATCCATTTTTTTCTTCTCTCCCCTTTTCAAAATATTGCTTTATATTATACAACAATTTAAAAAGATTGTCAAATTTTAGCGATTTAATCTTCTTATTAAACCATTTACTGGTTCATCATCTGTTGTAACTATATAACTATAACTCCAGTCCAAGTACTTCTTAAAAGTATTTAATTTTTCTATTTCTGGCAATTTTTCAGTATCTTCTTTTAAAACTATAGGACAGTGGGTTTTTAAAATTTGATTTGCTTTTTCTAGTTCTTTCTCCACTATTTCAATTTGTTCTTCAGCTATTTTTATATTACGATGATACTCTTTTGATTTGTTTTTCTCTGATTTTGCTTCTGTATATAAAGATAAGCCGGCCCCCGAGAAAAATACTACTAAAAAAAGTATAACTTTTATAATAGTGGGAAAGGCAAGCCACGTATTAAAGGCAAATACAAAGATCAAGGGAATTAAGATAAACCCTGCCATTATTCCCTCCAAGAGCGGCAGCATCTTAAATACCACACCACCACTTTTCCAATTATGTTTAATTATATCTATTATTTTAGTATCTGAAAAATCATTTCCGTATAAATTTCTTTTAAACTGAATTTTCTGACTTTTTAGATAATCTAAATAATTTTCTAATTCTAGTACTTCTTTTACATTCTCACCATCTACTTTAATAACCCCTTTATCTGTTTCTACAAAAACTTCTCCATTCATTTGCATTATTTTAAAATTCATAATATACACCTCATTTAAATTATATAATTAATTTTTTATTATTTCAATTTAATTACATATTATCTTCTATATCTTCTAACCATAGCTTCATCTACTTCATTTTCAAGAGAATAATAGGTTCTTAAAGGAGTTGAAATAGAACCAAGTTTTTTTACTATATTTTTTTCAACTAAATCAGGCCTTGGAGTTTTTACAAATCCTTCAACTTTACTAAGTTCTTCTTGAGTTTTAACTATTAAATCGTTAAATTCTTGGAGTTTTATATGTTTAACATCAGAATCATATTTATCAACAATTGCTAACCCAGAAAGTGACAATAAAGGTGCCAGAACAACAAGTGAGCTTATTAAAACCGCTTTCACTTGTGTTATAAAATTAATTACATTATAAAAAGTTTCACCATTTATAGTTAAAGACGTTGTGGGCACTCTTAAAAGGGAAAATAAAATTACACCAAAAATGATCGTTAATGGTTGCATAATAGTTAGAAGTAGTTTTACTCCCGAATTTTTTTTAATAATTAATTTTATTATTTCTATAACTTTCATATTAGAATAATCTTCTTTTTGGAGTTCTCTTTCTAATTTTTTAGCCGCTTTTTCAAGACATTCTATATAATTTTCTTTATCAAGGGCCCTCTTAATATCACTACCTTGAACTTCAGCAAAGCCTTCACTTGTTTGAACTATAGTGCCATTAGACTTTCTATTATTTTATTATTCATTATAACTCCCTTACGAAAATATTATTATACTTGTTAAATGATTTGTCAAATTTTAATTAACAATCTCATTATATTAAAGACGATGGGTATATGCTCCTGTTGTTCTTGATTTTTCAATTTCTGTTTCCATTGCATTAAATTGTTTTGTTTGTTCAGGAGTTAAAACTTCACATAATATTTCTTCAATAATTGAAGCTCTCATTTCTGTTTTACATTCTATTTCATTTTCAAGGTCTTTAATTAAATTGCACAATCTGTAACATTCTTGTTCCAAAGTTTTAATTTCTTTATCACAATTCGTTAATTTTTGACTTAATCTTAATTCATTTTTTCCGTTTTCTTCTATATCTTTATTTAATTTGTCAATATTAGTGATTTTTACTAAATCCCTAAGATATTTTGTTTCTTTAAAATAATCAATTACACCCTCTGTTATGAATAATATTGGAATAATTATTAAATAGAATATTAAATGATTTACTGGAAAAGAAAATATTAAAAACATAATAATAACGAATAAAGCAACTGCTCCACCTAAAATAGAATAAAATTTTGTTAAAAATTTCTTTTTTTCTTTTTTAATTTCTTTACTTCTTTCTATTAAACTCCTTTTTGATTTTAAATCGCGTTCTTTTGATTCTACTTCATCATATGATTTTTTAATTTTCACTCTTTTTTTTCTTTTAGAGTCTAACAAAGATTCTTTTTTTGCTTTTTTGCTTTCTAAATCCCATTTTTCATCTTCTAATTTTCTAATTTCTTCTAATAATTTATCCATGTAACCTCCTAATAAAAATTTTTATTTTAACTTCTTTTGCTACCCCTGCTTCTTTTTAAAGTCATTGATTTATTATCTTCTAATGCAATAGTTGGAGAATAAGGGCAATGAGAAAATGTTTCTATTTCTGTTCTTTCGATTTCTGGGCATTCTTTCTTTTCGTAATTTTTAATTTTTTCTAATTCTTTTAATTTTGATTCATATAATTCTTCACGCAATTTTATTGATTTATATAATTCTTTAATATCAATAATAGGATTTATTACTAAACTCCAAATAGGGATTACCCCTACTATTATTATAAGAGTAATTGCAATCAATAATTTTGTAAATGTAAGTGAGAAAAGAAATAATATTCCCAAAACTGTTGCTAAAGAGAAAATAAATGAATGAGCTCTAAAAATAATATCTTTTTTAAATTTCATTTTAAATATTTCCATTAATTTATCAGAATTAATTCCTTCTGGTAATCGTTTTTTTAAAAAATCTATTTTGTCTTTTAAATATTCACAATAATTTTCTAATTCTAAAGTTCTTTCTATATTTTCTCCAGTTATTTCATATGTCCCTTCATCAGTTTCAAGATACTTTTTTCCTGCAATCTTAATTATTTCGTTATTCATAAATATACTTCCTTTCTAAACGATATTTATTATAAATTCTATATATATATTTGTCAAACAAAAAAATATGAATGTTTATTCATACTTATTTAAATCTATATCATCTATTTCATCTATAACTTGAAGTTGACTTTCAACAATTGCTCTAAGTCTCTTTTTAAAGAATCTTACATTTCTTTTTAATGTTTCTATATCATCTTCTGCTTTTTCAGCTTTCATTAAAGCATCATTAATTATTCTATTAGAGTTCCTTCTAGCTTCTTGCATCATTGAATCCGCTTCCTGTCTTGCTAATGTTTTAATCTTTTCACAAGTTTCTTCAGCAGTAAATATTGCTTTATTTAGAGTACTTTCTAATTTTTCATAATGTTCTAATTTTTCTTTTAATCTTAAATTTTCAGTTTCTGTGGCTTTACTTTTATTAAGTAAAAACTCATAGTTTTTTATGATATCATCAAGTGCTTTATTTACTTGATATTTATCATATCCACGAAAAACCGTATTAAATTTTTCCATAGAAACACCTCAATGTTCTTTATTTTACCATTCTGTATCTTCTGAAGTAGTCTTTTTGCCTTCTTCTTCTGTCATTTTTCCTTGAACAGCAATATTCTTAGGTGTGCACAAATAAATTCCTGCTCCTAATTTTTCCATACTGCCTCCAATAGCGTACAAAGTTCCAGTTAAAAAATCAAGGATTCTTTTTGATTGATCACTAGTTACCCTTTTAAAGTTAACAACTACTGCATTTCTATTTTTTAAATGATCTGCAATCTGCTGACTTTCAGAATATGCTCTTGGTTCAACCAAAATCATGCTATTACCAGCATCTGTCATCTTTTTTACTGTTTCATCACTATTTACTGAATAATATTCCTCCTCTTGATTCTCTCCATCATCAGGATTAAATATTTTTCTTAATTTACCTAATGCCATGACTTTTCCTCCGTATCTTTCTACTATAAAATTATTGTACCATAAATCAAGATAAAATGTAAATATCTTTATATTTAAAATTTTATTTTATCAATAATATAGTTATTAACTTCATCTATATTTAAAGTTATTTGTTTCATAGTGTCTCTATCTCTTATTGTTACAGTGTTATTATTTATTGTTTCATCATCTACTGTTATACAAAAAGGAGTTCCAATAACATCTTGTCTTCTATACCTTTTGCCAATTGATCCACTCTCATCATAAGTGCACATAAAATATTTAGTTAATTCTTTGTATAATTTTTCTGCTTTTTCACTATGATATTTTTTTACAAGAGGTAATACTGCACATTTATAAGGCGCTAAGAATGGATGAAAATGCATAACTTCTCTAGTATCTTCTTCAAGACTCTCTTCATTATATGCATTTGATAAAACAGTTAAAACTAATCTTTCTACTCCCAAACTAGGTTCAATAACATATGGAATATATCTTTCGTTAGTTTCTGGGTCTATATATTCAAGTTTTTGTCCAGAATATTCTTGATGTTGTTTTAAATCATAATCTGTTCTACTTGCTATTCCCCAAAGTTCTCCCCAACCAAAAGGAAATTTATATTCTATATCAGTAGTAGCATTGCTATAAAAAGATAATTCTTCTTTAGTATGATCTCTTAATCTTATATTTTCTTCTTTAATTCCTAAACTTAATAAGAAATCTTTGCAATATTTTTTATAATAATTAAACCACTCTAATTCAGTACCTGGTTTACAAAAGAATTCTAATTCCATTTGTTCAAATTCTCTTACTCTAAATATGAAGTTACCAGGTGTTATTTCATTTCTAAAACTCTTACCAACTTGTCCTATACCAAAAGGTATTTTAAGCCTCATAGCCCTTTGAACATTTAAAAAGTTAGTAAATATACCTTGAGCTGTTTCTGGCCTTAAATATACAGTACTTTTAGCGTCTTCTGTAACTCCTTGAAAAGTTTTAAACATTAAATTAAACTTCCTTATATCTGTGAAGTTACTTTTACCACAATTAGGACATTTAATATTGTTATTTCTTATATATTCAATTCTCTCATCATCATTTAATTTATCACCAAGTTCAGAATTAGTAAAATCATTTATAAGTTTATCAGCTCTGTGCCTTGTCTTACATTCTTTACAATCAATAAGAGGATCAGAAAAAGTTTTTATATGACCAGATGCTTCCCATGTTTTAGGATTCATTAAAATAGCACTATCAAGTCCAACATTATTTTCATCTTCCTGAACAAACTTTTTTAACCATGCTTTTTTAATATTGCTTTTTAACTCGGCACCTAAAGGCCCGAAATCCCATGTATTAGCAAGACCGCCATATATTTCACTTCCTTGAAATATAAAACCATAAGTCTTACATAAATTAACTAGTTTTTCCATATTAATTTCACTCATATTAACACACATCCTTTTAATAATATATAAATTTTACCATATTATAATATAAAATTAAATAACTATAAAATAATTATAGATTTTATATTGTCTGTAATTAATCCATCATAATTAGAAATTTTTTGATTATCATAAGTAATTACTGTTATATTAGTATAATTTATATTTAAATATTCAATTAGTTCTTTTATCATAATATTAGTTTTTGTTTTAACAATTTTTATTTGTTTTTTACCATAAACAACTGTAATAAATTTTTCACAAACTTTTTTATTATATTTTAATAAATAATATAAATTTAAAATATCATTTCCACTATAATTTACTATTTTATCACTAGTTAAAGCTTTGCCTGTAAATTTAATATTTGGATAAATACCAGAATACATTTCTAAATATTCCTGACATTTATTATTATTAACAACTATATATGCCATATCTAAACTATATATTGTAATTAAAGCATCAATTGTCTCTAATATTTCATAATTCTTTTCAGATAATATAAATATATTTTCCATATTATTGTTTGTTACTGATAAATCTACAACCAAATATTTCTTACCATTAAATTTACCCGATAAATTAAATGATTCTAATAATTCATTTGCTTCTTTTCTTTTATAAATGTCTATTCTTTCTTTACCACCATTTAATTTAAATCTTTTATCTTTATAATCATTTTCAATAACTAAAGCGTCCATTGTTTTATTTTCAACATTAACTTTCCCAGCTCCTTTAATAATACCAGATATTGATGAATATATAATATTCCCATCATTAAGAGTTCCCAACTCTTCTCCACAATAAACTGTTTTATTTTTTCTTAAATTTAATTTTTCTAAAGTATCAAAGGGTATATAAACATAATTTGGTGTATAAAAAGATATATAATTATTCTCCATTTTATTTTACCTCTTATTCAATTATAAAATAAAAAAGTATATTTTTGAATACTTTTTTTATTTTATCATAAAGTTTTATTACCATTGTCTTACTAAGGCTATAGTTTCAAAAAGTTTACAATCACTAGGTTCAATTACTATTTTTGAATTATATAATTGTTTTTGCAGCTCCTTTAATAATAATATATATTTCTGGCGAGTAAATTCATAATTGGGATAAAGAGTAGAAAAAACATCACCAATGAAAAATGATAATTTATATTTTTCTATGAGACTATAATCATCTTGAGAAAAAATTCCTCTTGAAATAACATAATCAAATTCTGTTGTTGTATCATCCATTTGAGGATAAGAATATAAATGATGAAAAAATTTTTTAACACAATATGGTTTTTGACTATTATCAAAAAAATAATTATCTGCTTCTAAAGTTTTGGGAATATAAATTCCATTTTTGGTTAACCATCCATTTGCCCCAAAAGTCAAAGTTCTTTCTAATTCTCCATAAGTTACATTGGGAGACAGTAAAAAAGTTTTATAATAACTTTCATCAATATAATTTGATACGGCACCATTAACACTTTGATTCAATTCTAATATTCTTTCATACTTTTCGGATATAAAATATTCTCCTAACATCACTCCATAAAAAATTGATGCCATATTTTTTCCCATTAATTTATGAAATGCCACTTTTTCTCTTAAATTAATAACCATTTTTTCTATTTTTTCTTTTTGAGAAACTGTTAAATTTATATATCTTATATCAAAGTTATCTTTAATACATTGTTCTAAAACATAATAACTCAAATCAATTTTTTCTTCTATTGTTAAATCATTTGTTTTTATCACTCCATAAAGTTTATGTTCTTTTGAATTTATATATATTTCTAAAATTTTATCCATATATCCCCCTTAGCGTCAATATTATATAATAATTTAAATAAGAATTCAATTAATTCTCATCACCTTTAAAATATTCTTTTAATTTTATTGCATTTTTATTTGGAATAAATTTTGATAATTCTTCTACAGAAGCTTCTTTAATTCTTTTTAATGAACCAAATTCTTTAATTAATATTTTTTTTCTTTCTTTACCAATTCCCTCTATATTATCAAGTTCACTTGAAATTGATCCTTTACTTCTGATTACTTTATGATAACTTATTGTATATCTATGAATTTCATCCCCTATTCTAGATAACAAATAAAATGCATTAGACTTTTTATCGATATTTATTATTTGCAAAGTATCTCCATCAATTAATTCATTAGTTTGATGTTTATTATTTTTTTTAAGTCCACATACTTTAATATATAAATTTAAATTATTTAATACTTCTTTACAAGCATTAATTTGATTAACACCACCATCCACTATTATTAAATCTGGCATTCTAAGTCTGTCTTTTAATACTTTAAAATATCTTCTATAAATTACTTCTTTCATGGCGCCAACATCATCATTTTTATTAAATGATGTTTTATATTTTCTATAATCATTTTTAGAAGGTAGACCATCAATAAAAGTTACCATTCCTGACACTGTATAACTACCAAATAAATTAGAATTATCAAATGCTTCTATAACGCTTAAATTATCTAATCCTAAAATATCTTTTAATTCTTCATTCGCTTTAGTATTTCTTTCTTCATTTCTATATATTTTTTCAATATCGTTTTCTAAACTAATCTTAGCATTTTCTTCAGCCATTTCAAATAATTTCTTTTTAATACCCTTTGATACATATATTACTTTGGTTTCTAGAATATTAGATAATATTGATTCATCAAGCATAGAAGGCACTATTACCTCTTTTGGAATAATATTATTCTTAGAATAAAAATCTATTATAAATGTTTCCATTTCATCTTTAATATCTGAAATAATTGGTTTAATACTAGAATGATTTCCAATTAATTTACCATTTCTTAAAAAGAATACTGATATACTTATATAACCCTTATTAACATAGTAATTTATTATATCTCTATTAATCCCATCATTTAGTTCAACTTTTTGTTTTTCTCTTAATAAATTAATATATTCAAGTTCATTTTTTAAAGATAACGCAACTTCATAATTCATATTATCTGAATTAAGTTTAATTTTTTCTTTAATTTTATTAACAAGAATATCATCATTACCATTAAGTACACTTATTATTTCTTTTATCATTGAAGTTATATCAACATTTTTATTAATACAATAACCAAGACATTCATTAATATGAAAATATAAACATTCTTTTTTAGGAACAATCATACATTTTCTTAAAGGATATAATCTATTTATTAGATTAACAACTCTTCTAGCGGCATATACATTTGGGTAAGGCCCAAATAAATATCTGTTTTTCTTTTTTATATTTAATTCTCTTCTTATAATTAATCTTGGGAATCTTTCATTAGTAAGTTCAATGTATGGATAACTTTTATCATCTTTAAGAAGAATATTATATTTTGGATTATATTTTTTAATTAAATTTAATTCTAATATAAAAGCTTCTTGTTCTGTATTAGTAACAATGTACTCAAATGATTTAATATCATGAACTAAAACAAAGGTTTTTCCAGTAACTCTACCATTGAAATAACTTTTTAATCTATTAAATAAATTCTTTGCTTTACCAACATAAATTATAGTTCCAGAAGCATCTTTCATTAAATAACATCCACTTTTTTTGGGAACTAAAGATAACTCTTCTTTAAACATAATAAAGTCTCCTTTCAAGTATATTATACACTAAATATTAACTAAAATAATTGTATAATTTTATTTTTATTATTATAATAAATTTAGGAGCAAAAAATGAATAACAGTTTTGTTGAAGTGAAAAAATCAAAATTTTATGGATATTTATATAAAGTAAATAATGAGGAAGAGGTTACCAATATTTTAAATGAATTAAAAAAAGATAATAAAAAAGCTAAACATATAGTTTATGCTTACAAAATTGGTAATATAGAAAAAAAGAATGAAGATAAAGAACCAAGTGGCACTGCTGGTCTTCCTTTACTTAATATTATTAATTTAAAAAAATTAGATAATACTTTAATAGTTGTTGCAAGATATTTTGGAGGGTCTTTACTAGGAAGAGGATTATTAACTAGAAGTTATAGAGAAGCCGCTAATAATTTATTTAAATAATATGAATATTTTTTAATAAACCAATCATAATATATAATGAGCCGCTTATTAATAAGGAGATTTAGTTATCACACCGTTAATACAAAGAAATGCGGCTCTCTTTTTTTATGAGAAAAATGCTCCAATTATTTTAAAGGTTCTTTTTATTCCTTTAGTCATAAAATTCTCAAAAAAATTACTTGTTTTATTTCCTAATTTACTTAAATTATTTGTATAGTTTTTCTCTTTTATATCTATATAATCTTCAATTACAACATTCTTCCCTGAAGCAATATCATTTTCAAATTTTTCCATAGCTTCTTTTGTAATAGACATCTTATTATATTGAGAATACTCATATAAATCTGTTAACTGAGTAAAATAAAGTGCAATAAAAATTATAAAGAATATTATTAAAATTAATAATTGAACATTTAATTTCTTTTTTACAGGTTCATTCATTTATTTTCTCCTTTATATAATCTCCAATTATTTCAGATAATAAATCCATAGAGTTATTTACTTGTTCAATTGTATTATCTACTCCTCCAACTTCTATAAGCATTGCATTTGGACTAAGATCTTGATTATATACTCCATTTACTCCTTTACCACTTTTTTTAAGAACTCCCCTACTAAATCCAGGATATTTCTCTTTGAACTTAGAATTTAAATTAATTGCTAAATCTAAATTAGGTTGATAATTAACATTATCTAATCCTACAACAAACATTATTCTTGCGTATTCCTTATTATTTAGTTTATATAATGTTTTATCTTTTTTAGCAGAATCTCTATGGATATCAATTAAATATTTTATACTCGGTTCTTTTTTCATCATAATTTCTGCAAAATATCTACTTGCAATATAACTATAATTATATTTTAGTTTATTATCATTTAAATACTTTTTAATATTTGAAGTTTCAACTATAGAAGATATTCCAATATCAATAAATTTTTCTTTTAAAATATAAGATGCTATCAAAACATTAGGCTTAATACTATAGTCATATAAAACATCCATGTTATATTCCTCTAACTGGTGAGAATTATATATATAAACTATAGGATCTTCACTTTTTACATCATTTGGATCTTCAACATAATCTGATTTAGAATCATCATAATTAAAATAATCATCTTCTTTGCTAGAAAACACAGTCATATCTTTTTTATCAATGATTTTATTTAATGAAGTATATATTAAATTTTCTGGAGTATTAATCTCTATATCTAATTTTTCTGAAATAAAACTATCTTCTTTAATTATTTCTTTTAAAAGAGAATTAAATAATAAATCTTTTAAATTTATAGTTTTACCATTATATAAAACACCCATCATAAAATAAATTGTAAAAACAATTAAAATAATTAAAAATATTTTTTTAAAACCTTTTTTTCTTACTTTGAATCTTTTTTTCATAAAATCACTCATTTAAATTATATATGAGCCAATATAAAAAAAATGTTGAATTTTATTCAATATTTTTTAAATTTTATTTTTTAATTGATTTTATAATATTATTATGATACTATTTTAATTGAGATTTTTAAAGGAGGTGGATTATGCCTAATATTAAAAGTGCTATTAAAAGAGTACAATTAGCTAAGAAAAATAACGTATTAAATAATGATGCAAAAACAAGTATGAAGACAGCTATTAAAAATATAGAAAAAGCTAGCTTGAATAATCAAAAAGAAAATATGCCTGAATTACTTCAAATCGCATATAAAAGAATTGATAAAGCTTTAAAAGCTAATATCATTAAACCAAATACTGCAGCAAGATATAAAAGTCGTTTATCTAAAATGGTAAATAAAAAATAATTATAAAATTATTTTTTTTATTCAAAAAATAAAAAGTAGAATTTTTCACTATTGTTTGGTATAATCTTATTATGAAAATATTTAGGATTATTATTAAAACTATAATTGTTACTTTAATTGTAATGATTTTATATATGAACAAAGGTGGAATATATACTTTTTTTTGTAATCTTATAAGAAAAGATAATGTTTTAGTAATTCCTGATTCTAATGAATATAAAAGAAAATATGATTATGATAAATTTTCTAACATTGAAGATTACGTTCCCTATTCAATAGAAGATTTAGAAAATATATTTTATAATATTTTAAATAATGGATGGAATGAATTTACTTTTTACTGTCCTTCTGAATATAAAACCTGTTCTGAGGATGTTAGAGAGCTTAGTTCTAATACAAAACTTATGAGTAATATTTCGGGCTATGTAAGCCCTTATAATTCATTTAATTTAATAAATACAACTGTGTCTTCTTACGGAGAGGTATATATTAAAGTAACTAAAAAATATAATAGCCAAGATATAAAGAATATAAATATTAAAATTGAAGAAATAGTTAATGAACTCAACTTAAAAAATATCTCTAGTGAAGAAAAATTAAAGGCTTATCATGATTATTTAATTGCACATACTATATATGATAAAGATTTTGCAGATGATAACCAAAGTGTATATTCAGCAACTAAAGCAAATGGTGCCTTATTAGAAGGACATGCAGTATGTGGTGGTTATAGTGACGCTATGGCAATATTCCTAGATTATTTAAATATTCCAAATATAATCATATCAAGTGATACACATGCTTGGAATTTAGTTTATTTAGAAGATGAGTGGTTACATATAGATTCAACTTGGAATGATACTGATAATAAAAAGTTTGATTATGAATTTTATTTAATAAATACTGATCAATTATTAAATCTTGATACTAAAGAACATACATTCCCCAGAACTTTCTTTATAGAAGCATAATAAAAACAAAGTTTAAATAAACTTTGTTTTTATTTTAAAATATTAATTACTTTATCTACTGTATTATCAAAATTATTATAATCCACATCTACCCAAGTAACATTATTAAACTGATTTATAAAAAATGTATATTGTCTTTTAGCATATCTTCTTGTATTCTTTTTTATTTCTTCTTTTGCAACTTCCAAAGTTATTTCATTTCTAAAGTATTTATTTAATTCTTTATAACCAATTATTGTATTAGTGTTTTTATTAGAATCATATAAATATTTTACTTCTTCTAATAAGCCTTTTTCAAACATCTTATCTACTCTTTTATTTATGTATTCATATAATTCTTTTCTATCTACTTTTAAACCAATAATTTCAAAATCATATATTGGTTCATCTTTTTCATTTTTATTTTTTATTATTTCATTTGTATTATTGTAATGTTCTAAGAATCTTAACATCCTTTTTCTATTATTAATATGTATATCATTTTCAGGATATATATCATTTATTGATTCTTTTAATGCTTCATTACTATAACTGTCATATTCTAAATTACTTTTTATTTCTGATTCTAAATTATAGTTATATAAAAGGGCTTTTATATATAAACCTGATCCTCCAACTATAACAATATTTTTATTTTCACTTATTAATTTATCTAAGATTTTTCTTCCATCTTTTTGATAATCATAAATTGTATATTTATGATCTAAAGGAACAAAATTTATAAGATGATGTTTTATACCTTGCATTTCTTCCTCAGTTGTTTTAGCTGCTCCTATAACAATATCTTTATACATTTGAACTGCGTCAGCATTAATTATTTCTGCATTTAAAAACTTAGCTACTTCTATGCTTAATTTTGTTTTACCTGAAGCTGTTGGTCCTACTATAACAATTATTTTACTCATACTATTCAACCCTTTTAAATAATTTTTCTAATTCATATTTAGGATATTTTATAATAGTTGGTCTTCCGTGAGGACAAGTGTATGGAAATTCACACTCAAATAATCTTTTAATTAATATTTCTTCTTCTTCATAAGTTATATTTGTATTAGCTTTAACACTCATCTTGCACGCTAAATTCATAGCTAATCTATCATTAAATTTAACAATATCAAATTTATTATTTAATTCAAATATTAAATCAAATATCATTTTAATACTTTCTTCTTCATATCCTTCTTTTAACCATATTGGATGAGATATAATTCTAAAAGTATTTATTCCAAATTCTTCATAACCTATTCCAATATCTTTTAGAATGTTTTCATATTCTTTTATTGTTAGAAATTCATTTTTAGATAATTCTATATTTATTGGAAATAATAGATTTATAGAATCTTTTTTTTGATTTATTAGATTATTGTGATACTTTTCATAATTTATTCTTTCATTAGCGGCATGTATGTCTATTAAATACATTATATCTTCACCCTGCGCAATTAAATAAGTTCCAAGAGCTAAACCAACTGGTTTAATTAAAGTTTTTACTTCTTCGTTATTAGTTATATATTCTTCAGTATTTTCTTTTACATCAAAATTAAAAGACATTTCTTTATATTCAGTAGCAGGAACTGTTTCTTTTAATTCTTGTTTTATTGGTTCTTCTATATATGCTTTATATGTATTATCAGTTTCATTTAATTTATTTTTAATTAAAGAAAACAACAAATCTTCTAATGTATCCATTTTACTGAATTTTATATCTTGTTTAGTTGGATGTATATTTACATCTATTAAAGTTGGATCAGTTTCTATATTTATAATGCACACTGGATATTTATTTTCAGCTAAAAAAGTATGATATGCATCTTTAATTATTCTTATCAAATTTATATTTTGTACTACTCTACCATTTACTAAAGTAATAATATCATTTCTATTACTTTTAAATACATTTATATTTGAAATATATCCTTTAATTTCATAATCATAATTACTTCCATTTATCTCAGTCATATTTTTACTAACATTATAACCGAATATTTCATGTATTACTTTTAATAAATCATTACTTCCTGAAGTTTTTATTATTTCTTTATCATTATTAAATAAAGAAAATGATATTTCAGGATGTGATATACTAACTTTCTCTATTACTGAAACAATACCTGCTAATTCAGAGTTTTCACTTTTTAAGAATTTTAATCTAACTGGAGTATTATAAAATAAATTATTTACTTCAATAATTGTCCCTTTATGTGATATTCCACTTTCTTTAGAAATTAATTTGCCACCTTCAATTACTACTCTAGTACCATTATCATTTTTACTAGTTTCTAAAATAACTTTACTAACAGATGCGATAGAGGCTAAAGCTTCACCTCTAAAACCTAAAGTATTTATAAAATATAAATCACTTTCGCTTTTAATTTTACTTGTAGCATGTCTAGAAAATGCTAAAACAGCGTCTTCTTCAATCATTCCAGAACCATCATCAGTTACTTTAATCTTTTTAATACCTGAATTTACTAGTTCAACTTTTATATTTTTACTTCCAGCATCTATACTATTTTCTATTAATTCCTTTACTACATTTGAAACTCTTTCAACAACTTCACCAGCTGCGATTTTATTAGAAAGATTTTCACTCATTATTTTAATTATTCCCATATATACTCCTAAATCATTTTATTTCTAATACTTATAAGTTCTTCATCTAATGTATATACTGTAATATTAGCTGGTTTATTTATTTTAACAAATCCTAGCCCATTTATTACTACATCTTTATTACATATATCAAACGTTTTATTAGGTAAAGTTTTTAATTCATTATTATTTTTTATCTTAGCTGTTTTATACTTTAAATTATTATTCATATAAAAATTAAAACTATTTATATTTCCATCATTGTAATCTATTCTAAGAATGTTATTAATTATAACAGAATAACCAGGCACTATTTGAACTGTTTTAATCTTTATTTCTTTTTTAGGCATTATTTTTAATAAAGTTTCACTATTTAAGAAATTAGATATAGAATTTATATTAAATCCCGGAGTATCAATTATCTCTAAATCATTTAATTTAATATTCAAATATGAAACTGTAGTATTGTTAATTGGACTAGTTGATACATATGGAACCATATTATTTAAAGATAATAAAACATTTATAAAAGAACTTTTACCACTGTTAGTATTTCCAACAACATATACTTCTTTTACTTTATCTTTCTTTAACTTTTCCATAAATTTTTCTATATTATATTTATTTTTATTGCTTATACAAAACACTTCAGAGTCATTACAAAAGTTTTCTTTAAAATATTTTATTATTTTTTTCTCTCTAACACTTTTAGGTAATAAATCATATTTTGTCAATAAAACATATTTTTTATTGTTTTTAAAATATTCTAAATATTTTATAGAATCATTAGATATACTTAAAACATCAACCATAAATACTATAGTTGAATTTTTAGAAACAATATCTTTAATAATTCTATCTGCTTCTATTGTTGAATTAGCTTCTTTAACTTCACCATAATGGATCATTTTAAAACATTTTTCACAATAATCCGCTACTTCATATTTATCTTTTCTAACATATCCTGGTTCATTAGAGTTATCAGATTGTAAATCAATTCCACATCCTATACATTTTTTAATCATAATATCTACCCTTACAAAGTAAATCTTTTTTATCTAATGAATTATAAATAATTTTTTCCATCATTCTATTAAATATAGAAGTGAAAAAATCTTTAGCTCCCATTTGATTTACTAAAATACTTGTTAAACCCAATTTATTTGCGGCATAAACATCTGTTAACAGTTGATCTCCTATCATAGCAATTTCATTTGGAATAAATTTATAATTATCAATTATTTTTAAATATTTTCTATCTTTTGGTTTTTTAGAAGAAGCCCCGGCATCTACTGCTAATTCATTTTTAAATGGTTCAACTCTTTTTTTACCACTATTTGATAATATAATACATTTAAAGCCCATTTGTTTTAATTTAGTAAAATGATTTTTTAATCTTAGTGTTGGTCTACTTAATGTAGTTGGAGATATTGTATTATCTAAATCAAATATAAGACATCTTATACCTGAAGTCTTTAATTTATTATAATCTATAGTATATATACTTTTTTGATATATATCTGGAACAAATTTGTCAAACATAACTACCTCACTTAAATTCTATATTTATTATAACTATTTTTTTATTAAAAATAAAGATTTAAAAAAAGTTTCTAATTAAGAAACTTTTAATACATATGTTCTTCATATTCAAATTCGAAATCTAATATTTTTACTGTATCTCCTTCTTTAGCACCTAGATGCCTAAGTTCATCATCAACACCCATATATTTTAATTTTCTTGCAAATCTCATTGTTGATTCATCACTATTAAATTTAGTCATCTTTAATACCTTCTCTAATTCTTTACCACTAAGTACCCAAGTATTTCCTTCTTTAGTAATTTGATAAGGTTTTGTTTTCTTAAATTCATATAATACATAATCTTCAAATTCATGTTCTTCATACATTGATGAATCTTCTATAGTTTTTAATTTTTCATTTAAAGCATACATTAATTCTTTTATGCCTTTATTAGTAACTGTACTTATCTCATAAATATTTAAATTAGGATATGCTTTTTTAAATTTAATTAAATTTTCTTCTGAAGAAGGTAAATCCATTTTATTAGCAACCACTATTTCTTCTTTTTTATAAAGTTTTTCATTATAGTTTTTTATTTCATTTCTAATAATCTTATAGTCTTCAATTGGATCTCTTCCGTCTACTGCAGCCATATCTATTATATGACATATTATTTTAGTACGAGATGCATGTTTTAAAAATTTATCTCCTAAACCAATTCCTTCACTAGAACCTTCTATAAGTCCAGGAAGGTCTGCGATTACAAAACTATCATTTCCTACTCTTACAACCCCAAGATTTGGTGTTAATGTTGTAAATGGATAATCTGCGATTTTAGGTTTTGAAGCACTTACTACCGAAATCAAAGAACTTTTACCAACTGATGGAAATCCTACTAGTCCAACATCTGCAAGTAACATAAGTTCACATTTAATAATTTTTTCTTCTCCACCTTCTCCATTTTCACTAGTTAATGGAGCTTTATTTTTGTTTGTTTTAAAAGCTGCATTACCTTTACCACCTCTGCCACCTTGCGCAATTTTGCAAGTTTGGTTAGGTTTAGTTAAATCACTTAAAATTAAATTAGTTTCTGCATCTTTTATAGAAGTTCCAACTGGAACTTTAATTATTAAATCTTTTGCTGAAAATCCAGTTTTATCTTGTCCAGAACCATCTCCACCATTTTCAGCTTTTATATTTTTTTTGTATCTTAAATCTATTAAAGTTTTTAAGCCTGGTTCTGCAATAAATATTACATCAGCACCACGACCTCCATTACCGCCATCTGGGCCTCCCATTTCAACAAACTTTTCATGCCTAAAAGAGGTACAACCATTACCTCCATTACCTGCCTTAACTTTAATTGTTACTTCATCTATAAACATATTTATCATCCTTTCTATTTTAAATCAATTATTGTGATTTCTGATGTATACATTATATCAAATAATTTGAATAATTTAACTTTAGAAAATTTAGTAATTCCTCTAGATATAATAATATCCATATTTTCAACTTTATGTTTTCCTCTGCAATACTTTGGAAATGGTGTTTTAGAAGGAGAAATTATTCCTCTTCCGTTCTTTTTAAAATCTAAAAATTCTAAAAAATCAGGTAAAACCCCATTATGCATATGACCACTTAATATTAAATTTATATTATTTGTAATCTCTGGTAATTTTTCATAATTATATTTTCTAGTTATTGATACCGGTGAATGAGATATCAATATTTTATAATTATTATTCTCATTAATTACTATTGGATATCTTCTAAATTCATAATGGAATGCATCTTTTTTTCTATTTCTAAACCATGCACTTGTTGGAGTATAATGAATTATTTCTAAATTATCAAAAATTATTTTATCATTAAATATATAATAAACATTTTTAAATTTATTTAATGTATCAAACCATTTTAAATGATCTTGTCTAGTCTCTTTTCTTTTATAATTATATTGTAAATCATGGTTACCTACAGTAACAATTGTTTTAGCTATTTTTCCTAGTTCTTTTATAAAATATTCAAGAATCTTTTTAGAATTATCACTCTCTAATACTTTACCATAATCAATTACATCACCTGCAATTATTATAATGTCCGGTTTAGTAAGTTTAATTTTATTTAATAATAAATCATAAAATTTAATTCTACTTTTTGAATCATGATGTATATCACTTATCAAACATATTCTTTTATTAATATTTTTATTTGTATCAATATTATATTTTTCTATTCTAAATTTTTCCATACAATGTAATTATAACATTTTTAACAAAAAACAGATATAAAAGTTATATCTGTTTAAATATTGCATTATTATCTTTTGATTGATGGTCCTAATATTTTGGTTAACGCTGCAGCTCCTATAGTTCTTTGTGATGGAACATGTATTTGTTCTGGCATTTCATCACTAATTACAATTGCTTCTTGATTTAAACATATTTTTATGTGACTTTCAAGTCCAATTCTTTTTATTTCTGGATTTTGAATTTCCCAACTATCTAAAAATTCTGGACTTATTAAATCTATAGAAAATCTTCCGTCTTCCCAGAAGGTTTTTATCATACCTCTTGGATGACTACTATAACCTAACATTTGTTCAAATCCGCTTTGACCTGCCATACCTGGAACTACTATATATAATTTTTCATTTAAAACAGCCATTTCAAAATTATGCAAATGTCCTTGTTCAACAATATCTATACCTCTATATTCTATTCCATGAGATTCAAGCCAATTTGCCATATTCCTACAAGCTGAACCGCCACTACCTTTACCAGGGACTTTAAAACTATGAGCACCCAAAATTTTATACCCATTTATCTCATTATATGAATAAGAGCCTTCAACAATATCTCCGACACTGTTTATTATATATTCAGCATATTTTATATCAACATCTACTGCACCCGAAGATTTTTTAAGCTCACTTAATTGCATTTTTAGAATTTCTGTTGGTTTATATCCTTTATGAAGTTTATCACTATTTGCTTCATGATTACCATGAACCATTAAAAATGCACTAACATATTTTATTGTGTTTAAACGAATTTTAATAAAATTTCTATATGGTTCTAAACGTTCTGGTAATGGAATTTCTGAAATTATATTATAGTCAAAATTCCTTTTAATTGAATAAACATAGCCATTTTCTCCATTTCTTTTATCTATTAAATTCATTCCATATAAATAATCTATTATTAAATTTGATAATTCTTCATCTACAATTAGAATCTTTTCTTTTTCATCTGTTACAAAGGTTCTTGGTGGAATAGCTCCGAATGCAACAGATACATACGGTCTTTGAAGTTCGCAAAAATCAACCATCTGTTGATCAACTGACTGAGCAGATGTATGCCTAGATTCGGTTGCATATCTATCATAATTCCAGCCTTGAATAAGATCCCCATAATATTTAAAAACATCTGCATTATATCCATACATTGCCAAATCAAGATATTTCAAAAACAATTCTAATCTTTCTGTTATTGAACCAGTTTGAATATCATTTATATGAGCTTCAACTCTTTTTATTAACGGCTGCCCTGATCTTTGTACTGCTTCTTGTATTTCTCTTGAGCTTCTCCAACATGGTGTTATTCTAAATATTTCATCTAAGCTTCCACTATAAGTAAAAGAACCGGGGAAATTAAGTCGATTTTGAGGCTGAGTTACACGTTTGTGTACTGGGTCACTTGGTATCTGCTTTTTATTAGGCATAAAACCTTTTTTTAAATATCTTGAATCATCTGTTAATTGTGGGACATTTATAGCAATTTGTGCTTGATCTCCTCCTATTACATTTGCTGCCATATAGCCTTGTCTTGCATCAGAAATAACTTGGGGTTTACTTGTTCCTCTAGTTGCTCCAATTCTTGCATCTTTTATTCTCTTTAATATGCCGCTATCTGGATTTGCATATTGAGTATCTTTTGAAAAATTAGGATTTGCAACCATATCAATAGATAACCTTTCAGGCTTTTTATCAAATCTTATTTCTGATTCACTAACAACTTTAAATTCATCCGTATTTCTAAAGTATCTCTCATCTATTAATTTTTCACCATTTTCATCTACTAAACCTGCTAAATTTCCTAAAGGTGCCCCGTATTTTATAGCGCTTATATAACTACAAATATCCCCTATACGAGTTTTTCTTTCACCCTTCGAAGTATAATAAGTTGTTATATCTTTCCCAGAACGTAATAAATATGGTATTAAATCATCGCTTATTATTTCTTTTGCCCAATCAAACTTTTCATCCATATCTTTTCTTGCTAAAAAATTATATTTTTGTTTTAATTCTTTATAAAAGTATGTATAGAATAATTCGTCTCTAAGATTAAAATCTTCATCTCCTAATTGATAAACAACTTTTATACCACTTGCATTTAAATCATCTACTAAAGCTTTGGCAGCTTTAAGTCTTGAACCAAGAGTTGGATATTTAGGGTCTGTTAAATTTCTCCTCTTTGTTTGATTTCTTTTATGTTCTGAATATATTAAACTTTGTATAAGTATAGTATCTACTTTATCTATTTTAGCATTAACAATAATGTTATTTAAAGCAACATAATCTGTGTATATATAACCAAAATTTATACCAGCTATTGATACCACATTTGGTAATCCTTCTAAAGCTTCAATAGGCCTTACACAACTTAATTCTGGCTGGTTTCCCAATTCTTCTTCAATAAATTCTGCCCCTATTTTTTGGTAATCTGGAATATATAATTCTATGGTTCTACCAAATAAAACTTTGCCAGAACCATCTTCTTTTAAATGTTCTCTATTTGTTTCAACAAAATATTGTGAATTTTTCTTTAAAAATGAAAAAGCACTCTTTAATCTTCTAATATGTGGTATTACAGCTACATCTATAGGAAATTCATTTTGTTTAATACCATCAGATATAATATTTTCTAATCTTAAAATACTTTCTAATTTTGCTAACCCTTCCTCTTTTGATATATCAATATTAGGTAAAAATTTTATAGTACCAGTACCATCTTTATTAACTAATGATTTAAATCCTTTAAATATTTCCTCATTACATAATATATGTGCATCTTTATTTCTTTTCATATCTTTAAAAAGATATTCTATATGTTTAGAAAAATTATCTTTTTTAGAAAAATACTCACACATATCTTTTGCAATTTTTTCAAAAAATTCATACATTTCAGGATTAAGAGATTTTTTAGCTAATTGCAATAATTGTGATAAATGTTTTTCTTTATCATATTTTTTACCTGAAATGTAAGTTTCTAATTTTGATAAAGAAAATTTTTCTTTCAATATATAATTTATATATTCTCTATCTAAATATTTATTTAATATATATTGATCAATTTCTTCTGGACTAGCAGAAACCAATTCTTTGTTTTCATTTTTAGCTTTTTCAATTAATTTTTCATAATCTTTTAAAGAAAACGCCTTTAAAATATCAATATATGATAATTGAAATATATTAACTAAATATTCTTCTTTTGATTCACAACATTCTATTAATAAAGTATTAAAAATTGCATTAATAATATTATTTGGGTTTTTATCAAAAAATATTAATGATGGTTTTGTTTTTTGTTTGCATACATTTGCAATTGAACCAACTAGACTTGCTGTTTCAAAAAAACCACTTACTTGACCAAGTATAATTGGATATGGAACATCTCTATATTTTGATGATAAATCTTTAATAGTTGAAGAAAAATTGTCTGATGAAGTTAATTTCATCTTTTCTTCATATTCAAAGCTTAAATCCATTTCTTTACTGTGCCTTCTCATAAATTCAAGCATATTTTGATTCTTAAGTTCCTTTAATATTTGAGCTTTACTTTTTTTTCTTTCTGATTTTTCCATTTTACTACCTCCTAAAAAACCAATATTTTATATTAACTTTGAAAAATTCAAAGTTATTTTTTCAAAAGAAAAGAACAACTTTTTAGCATCTATTTGCTAAAATTTGTTCTTAATATTATAATAAATTTTCAAATTAAAATTTTTCATAATCTATTATCCCCCAACATATTTTGTTTTACATTTTAATTTTAGCATATATTTTTTTTTAATACTACACAAAATATAAAAAATAATTTTTTTTTAAAAAATCATTGATATTTCTTTATTTTTTGTATATAATGTATGGGTATTCATTTGGCAGCATTATTAATTTTATAACGTGTTTATTACTAAGAGTATATAAGTAACCATTGCCATGGCGAAAGTAATAAAATAAACACCCTATAAATGAGAATAATTTATTGCCTTAGTTTACAATTTTGTAAAGGAGGTATTTTTTATGTCAAGATATACTGGACCAGTATATAAGAAATCTAGACGTCTAGGATTTTCTATACTTGAAACAGGTAAAGAATTAGCTAAAAGACCAACAGCACCAGGACAACATGGAACTAGCAGAAAAAAATTAAGTGAATATGGTGTTCAGTTGCAAGAAAAACAAAAAGTTAAGAATTTATATGGTTTAAGTGAAAAGCA
Source organism: uncultured Muribaculaceae bacterium (assembly GCA_964396655.1). GTDB lineage: Bacteria > Bacillota_I > Bacilli_A > RF39 > UBA660 > CAYNFP01. Next base: position 141,994 of record CAYNFP010000003.1, read on the forward strand.
ATTTAGAAAAACTTTTGAAAAAGCATCTAAAAGAAAAGGTGTTCAAGGAACAAACTTATTAATTGCTTTAGAAAGTAGACTTGATAATATAGTATACCGTTTAGGTATGGCTAAAACAAGAAAAGCAGCTAGACAAATAGTAAATCATGGACATATTTTAGTTAACAATGAAAAAGTTAACATTCCGTCTTACGAATTGAAACCAGGAGAAATAATAACTATTCATTCAAGTAGTGAAAATCATCCGGTTATTAATGAGTGTTTAGGTAACACAGAATTAAGAGTTTCATACGTTAGTTGGGATGACAAGAAAAAAGCAGGAACTTATTTAAGATATCCTGAAAGAGAAGAACTAAATATGGACATTAATGAATCATTAATAGTTGAATTCTATAACAGATAAATTAAACTCTCATTTATTGAGAGTTTTTTTATTTGCAATAAAAAAAAACAAGAAATAATTCTTGTCTTATATATCTCTATTTTTTAAGAAGATTGGAATATCATCAAGTCCTTCATCCATATCATCTATTTTAGTTATTTTTTCTTTTGATTTTCCATTATCTGCGTATTGATATAATGGTTCTCCGTCTTCTTCAAATCCTGTTGCTATTACTGTTACTACAACTTCTTCTGATAAAGCTTCATTTATAACTGCACCAAATATAATATTAACATCTGTATTAGCAGCTGCCCTTACAACTTCTGCTGCATCTTCAGCTTCAAATAAAGTAAGAGTGTTTCCTCCAGTAATATTAATAATACAATCAGTTGCTCCACTTATAGTTGTTTCAAGTAATGGACTAGCAACAGCCATTTTAGCTGCCTCTATTGCTCTATTTTCTCCAAAGCCTACTCCAACACCAATAAGAGCATTTCCTCTTCCTTGCATTATAGCTTTAACATCAGCAAAATCAAGATTGATTAATCCAGGAACACTTATTAAATCTGATATTGATTGAACTCCCTGTCTTAATACGTTATCAACTTCTTTAAATGCATCACTCATTGGGGTTGATCTATCTATCAAATCTCTTAATCTATCATTTGGAACTACTATTAATGTATCAACATGTTTTTTTAATTCATCTAATCCCATTAAAGCTTGTTCTGTACGCTTTTTACCTTCAAATTTAAAAGGCTTAGTAACAATAGCTACTGTTAATGCTCCCAATTCTTGAGCTACTTCTGCGATTACTGGAGAAGCTCCTGTTCCAGTTCCTCCACCTAAACCACAAGTAACAAACACCATATCAGCTCCTCTTAGAACTTCTTCTATTTCAGTTCTACTTTCTAAAGCTGCTTCTCTTCCTACTTCTGGATCTGCCCCTGCTCCTAATCCATCTGTAATTGTTTGTCCAATTTGCAATTTAATTTTTGCCTTTGAATTATTAATTACTTGTAAATCAGTATTAGCAACAATAAATTCAACGCCTTTTAAACCAGAATCTATCATTCTGTTTACAGCATTGCATCCTCCGCCTCCAATACCAATTACTTTTATTTTAGCAATTTGATCCATTTCTAAAGGGGTTCCACTATTCATATTTATATCACTCCTTAATTATCGAAAAAATAACCGAATATTTTCCCGAGTATTGTACTATTTGTATTTCTTTTTCTATTATTAAATAACACTTCAATTTCTTCTTCAGTCATTGTAGTTGCTTTCTTCTTTCTAAAAGCTAATTTTCTATAATAATATTTTATAATTCCCAAAGCACTACTAAATTTATTATTTCTTACACCCAATTCCATAATCTCCCCAATTAGTCCTGCTTTTCCCAAAACTTCTTCGATTACTTCATCTGCATCTGAGACCTCAGTAGTACCTCCTGTAACTATTATATAACTATTTTCTTTTTTTGTTAAGATATTTATTTGTTTTTTTGATAAATCGAGTATTTCTTTAAACCTAGAATATATAATTTCACTTATTTCATACTGATTAACTTTAATTTTTATACCCTCTTTATTTAATACTTCTTCCACTTCTGTACTACTTGCATTCTTTTTATATGCTAAAGCAAATTTTTCTTTTAATAAAATTGCTGTTTTTCTATCTACTCCGTAAGCATACATTATATCTCTATCTATATTTTTTCCACCAATTTCCAATACCATGGTGGCAACCAATACATCTTTATTTATAACGCTTACTTCTGTCTTCTCATCACCTATATTGACAACAGCCACTTGCTTTTCTTCCATACCTTCTGTTCTAAATTCATGATAATCTGCTAATGAATTAAAGCAAATATCTGAAACTTTAATTCCCATATTATCTAATAATGAGACTATGGTATACACATTCTTTTTAGGGGCCATAGAAATAACGGTTTTTACAGTTAATCTAGATGCACTCATGTTTTTAGGGTCTTTAACAACCTCTCCTTCGTTTATTATATATTCAAGAGGCATTATTGAAATTAATTCTTTATTAGTTGGTATTTTATTATAAACAGAAGCTTGAAGCGCTCTTACAATATCATCACCATTTATAAGATTATTTTCTCTTGTTATTGTTGTATATCCTTCACATATTTCAAATTCTGCATAATAAGAAGGGACACAAACTATTACATTCTTTATCTTATTTTCAAGTATATCTTCACTTTTTTTAAATACTTCTTGTAAACTTTCTAATGCTAATTCGGGATTTACTATTATTCCTTTTTTTACACCCTTACTTTTTACTTCAGAGCAAACCAAAACATTTAATTTTTTATTATAAATCTCTCCAACAACTAATTTTATTGTACTTGTTCCAATATCTAAACTTGTAATTATTTGCTTCATTGTTTGCCCACTCTCTATTACTAATATTAAGTATATCAAAATACTAAAAAAAAGTGAATACTAACTTCACTTTAAATTTAATACTTTATTTTGATCTTTTATATATTGATTAGCTTTAACAAATAAATCTATATAATATGAGTCTATTGACTTTTTTAAATATTCAATCATATCATTTATATCTCTTGTAACTATTATTAAATCATTGTCAATAATTTCTAGACCATAAAATTTTGCCCAAGCAATAATAGATAATTTATCTTTTGAAATGAGTATATTAGAATCAAAATTATAAAGTACATTTTTTATAATTTCATATATTTTATCTAAACTGATTTCTAATTTATTATTAACTCTATATTCTGCATTAATAGATAATAATAATATCTGTCTTTCATCTATTCTCATCTTTTACTTATTTCCTCAATTAATATTTTATTTGCAGTAGCAGGATTTACTTTGCCACCAGAAGCTTTTAATACTTGTCCCATTAAAAAGCCTACAATATTTGTTTTACCACTCTTATATGTATCAACTGCATTTATATTATTGTCTATTACTTTATTTATAATGGCTTTTATTTCAGTTTCATCTGTTACTTGTTTCATTCCTAAATATTCAACTATATCAATAGGATTTTTATTTTCCTCAAGCATTATATCAAATACTTTTTTAGCTTGTTCATTTGAAATAATATTTTTACTAACTAAAGATGTTAATTCATTTAACTTTTGAGATGATAAATTTACATCAATAAAGTTTAATTTATTTTTATTTAAATAACCTATTAATCTCATATTAATCCAATTACTAGCTTCTTTTGGAGCTGATCCTAAAGCAATTGCACCTTCAAATAAATCAGAAATCTCTTTTTCTTTTACTAATGTTTTAGCTTCAACTTCAGTTAATCCATAGTTTTTAATATATTTATTTTTTCTTTCCAAAGGAAGAATTGGTAAATTATTTTTTACTTCATTTATTAAATTTTGATTTATTATAAACTTTGGAATATTTGGCTCAACATAGTATTTATAATCAATAGCGTCTGCTTTTTCTCTCATACTATAAGTCTTACCATCAACATCTGAGAATCTTCTTGTTTCTCTTTTTACTGGAAGCCCATTATTTAATAATTCTGTTTGTCTTTTTATTTCATAAAGAATAGTTTCTTTTACATTACTAAATGAATTTATATTCTTAACTTCAGCTCTTACTCCAAGTTCAGTATCAGTTTCTTTCATTAAAGAAACATTTACATCACATCTAATTTGACCTTTAGTCTGATCTGCTTCACTAACACCCAAATATTTAATAATACTTTTTAATGTTTCCAAAAATTCAACAGCTTCTTCAGCACTATAAATACAAGGTTCAGTAACAATTTCAACCAAAGGAACTCCCACTCTATTATAATTAATTATCGAATATGTACCTTTATGGTCTAATGAAGCGGCATCTTCTTCCATATGAATTTGATGAATTAAAACTTTTTTTGCTTCACTAATTTCTAAATAGCCATTTTTACCTAAAGGTTTAGTCATTTGAGTTATTTGAAATCCTTTTGGCAAATCTGGATAATAATAATTTTTCCTATCAAATAATAAATAATCAGCCATTTCTGAATTTAATGAGAGTACTAAAGCCATGGCTTTTTTTAAAGCCTCCTCATTAACATATGGCATAGTTCCTGGGTACGCAATATCTATCTCAGTAACATTTGTATTTATATTTTTATCATATTTATTAATTGAAGGAGAAAACATTTTACTCTCTGTATTTAATTCAATATGTACTTCTAATCCAATAACACTCTTATACATTTTTCTCACCAACTTCATCAAACTTAATAATTTCTTCTATTTTATTTGCTATGTTTAATGTAAAAGAATCATTAAATTGCCCACAAGTTATATTTATACCAATAGGCATATTATTAACTATTCCTGAAGGTATTGTTATACTTGGATATCCCCCAAAATTACCAATAACAAGATGACTTTCTAATAATAAAAATTCATCATTTATTCTATTTTGATCTGTATTTTTTTCTAAAAAAGGCGCAACTGTCGTAGGAAGTATCAATCCATCATATTGATTAAATAAATCATTCAATTTTTCAACTATCAATCTTCTAACTCTAAGAGCATTTAAATATAATTTTTCTTGATTTTCTCTTTTTAAAATATAACTACCCAAAACAAATCTTCTTTTAATTAATTCAGAAAAACCTGTAGTTCTAGTATTAATCATTATTTCTTTATAATCATTTCCTTCTATTCTTTCTCCAAAAGGAATACCTGTTAAATTTGAATTATTACTAGTAGCTTCAGCACAAGAAATAGAATAATATGTTCCTAACATTGCATTTAATAATTTCTTATCAAAAGATATTTCTTTTACTTCTACACCTAATTTTTTAATTTTTTCTATATTATCAAAAAAATTCTTTATAGTTTCATTTACTTCTGAATTATCACTATTAACATCTATTATCTCTTTTATATAAAATAATTTTTTACCAGAAATATTATTATTTATATTTTCTAAGTAATTAACATCTTCTTCTTTAATTGATGTCATATCTTTTTCGTCATATCCTTTTAATACATCTGCCACTACTGAAACATCTTCAACACTTTTAGCAAATATACCAACATGATCAAGAGAAGAAGCGAAAGGAAATAATCCATATCTGCTTATTCTTCCATAAGTTGGTTTAAAGCCTACTACTCCAGCATATCCGGCTGGTTTTCTAACAGAATCTCCAGTATCAGAGCCAATAGCAAAAGGCGCTATACCAAGAGATACTGCAGCTGCACTACCCGCAGAAGAACCTCCGATTTGTCTTTCTTTGTTCCATGGATTTCTTACTATTCCAGTATGACCGGTTGTCCCAGTTCCTCCCATAGCAAGCTCGTCTAATACTGTTTTACCAATTAAAACAGCTCCAGCATCTTTTAATTTCTTATAAACTGTAGAGTCATATACTGGAACATATGATTTTAAAATGTTTGATGAACCTGTAGTTAAAATCCCTTTAGTAGAAAAAATATCTTTTAAAGCATAAGGAATTCCATTTAATAAACTATCTGATTCAACATGTTCAAAATCACATATTGTTACAAAAGAATTATAATCTTTTTGATAAATTAAAGCTTTATTTTTAGATTCGTTAAATAAACTTTCTATAATAGTTTTATCTTTATTAATTTTGTTATTTAAATTTAATATCTCTTTCATTATCCCACCACCTTAGGAACAACAATAGAATTATCCTTTACTACTTTAGCATTTTTTATTATATCTTCTTTTGATAAAGAAGTAACAGGTTCATCTTTTCTTAAAGTGATATCTTCTTTATCATATGGAAAATACATAGGTTCAATCTTTTCTAACCCTTCAATTTGACCTATATGATCCATCCAATTTAAAAATACTTCAAATTCACATGAAAGAGTTTCATATTCTTTTTCATCCATTTTAAACATTAAATTTTCAGAATATTCTTTTAACTGTTCAATACTTACCATAACTACTCCTTTATTTCAAAATAATTTCCACTATCTAAATATAATATACCTTTATGTTCTTCTAACTTCTTCTTAATTTCATCATATTTATTCAATTTAGAAATCTTATTAAGAGTTATATAAACCATATTTTCATCTTTCATATATAATATAAATCTCTCTTTATCATATCCAGTTGGGCTATATTCAATTTCACTTATTTTAAATAATACATCATAACTTAATTCAGAAAATTTAGAATTCAATTCTTCTCCAATTTCATTTGTTATATAATTAATTAAAATTGGTACACCCTTTATATTTTCTTCTAATTCTAAAGACTCTCCATTACTTAAAATATATTTATTATTACTTCTCATTTTATAAAGAATTTTATATTCTTTTACCTTTATTTCAACCACAAAACCAATTTTCTTTTTTACTTTACAAGACTCAATTAAATCTAATTTTTTAACTCTTTTACAAATTGAAGACTTAGTTGTCCTTATAAAAGATGGATAATTTTCTATTTTAGCTGCTTCTATAATTTCTTCATCTTTTACATAGTTATTATTTAAAATAATAATATTTTTAATAGGAGATTTATATAATACTAAAATAATTGAAACAACAATATACATAAAAAGTACAAAAACTATGAATTTTAAAAAATTAAATCTTTTTTTCTTTACTTTTTTTACTTCTCCCATTTTATTCTCCAATTATATATTTTTTGTTATTTCATTATAAATTATAGTACTAGAATTTGGTTTTTCCATAAATTCAAGCTTTTCTTTTAATCTTTCATATTCTTTTTTATTATCAAGAAGTTTTTTAATATTATCTAATAAAACTTCTTTAGATAAATTAGCTTGTTCAATCATAATACTTACTCCCATATCTTTTAAAGATAATGCATTATAATATTGATGATTATTAGCAACATAAGGACTTGGTATTAATATAGAAGGAGTAGAAGTCGCTATTATCTCACTTATAGTAGAAGCTCCTGCTCTTGATATTATTAAATCTGAATCTTTCATTAATGCTGGCAAATCTTTATAAAAAGGCATTATTTTAATACTTGAAGGAACTTTTAAATTATTGCTTAAAGCACTATATTGTCTTTTACCAGTTATAAAAAGTATTTCTTTATCTGTTTCATTAAAACTTCTTAAAAATTCCAATAGTTTTTCATTCATTGCAGTACTTCCTTCACTGCCCATAACTATTAATATTAATTTTTTATCTTTATCAAATCCTAAATCTGTTTTATTATGTTTTCTTATTTTTTTAGCTCTTTCTAAACAAGGGTTACCAGAATAAATAATCTTCTTAGCATTAAAATATTTTTCACTTTCTTTAAATGAAGTAAATACTTTCTTAGAATATAAACTTAATAATTTATTAACTTTGCCAGGAATAACATTTTGTTCATGTAAATATACTGGCACTTTATTTCTATGAGCCGCGATTATGACTGGTAGTGTAACATACCCACCAAATCCAACAACAGCGTCTGGTTTAAATTCCTTTATTATTGAACTTGCTTCTTTTATTGATAAGAATATGTCTTTGATATTTTTAATATTTTTATATATATTTTTACTTAATCCATGAATTTTTAATGCTTTGTAAGGTATACCCAATGAAGGCACTATTTCATTTTCCATCCTATCGGTAGTTCCAACATATAAATAATCATTTTTTGAATCTTCTTTAATTTTTTCTATTAAAGATAAAGCAGGAAATATATGTCCACCAGTACCACCGGCTACTATTAAAAATTTCATATAATTTTTCTCTCCTCCATTATATTATACTAAAAACTAATACTAAAAGGTAGTATTAGTTTTTTATTATTATTGAATATTTAAAGTTCTATATCTATACATTATTTTCTTTTGAATTACTAAACTTGTATCTTGAGATAATTCCGCTAATGTTTTGCCAACTTTAGTTTCAAACTCTCCTAATGGTAAAAAGTTTTCTAAATATAATGTACCTGAACCCATGTATGATTTTCTTATTCTTTTCATTATTTGTGTTTTTACTTGACGTGTTGAGGTTGCTGTTACTTTCGTATCACTAAATGTAGACCACTCTCCCCACTGAGCACTACTTGTATCTGGTTGATATCCACTAGGCCCTGTTGCTGAATATTCTCCATCATTATACCATGTCTTTGTTGATGATGTTGTTTTATACCATTTATATTTATATACTTTGGCTTTATATGCTGTTACTTGAGAACATGTTGATGAACTTACTCCTCCCGGACAAGTTCCTTCAACATAAGTTCCACCACTTGAGCTACTATCACTGGTTTTTGAATAATTTGACCCCAAGCTTCCTAACGCTGAATATTCTGAATCAGACAAATAATCTGCTTGACTCTTTATTGTTGTACTTGTTCCATCTGATTTTAAATAATATGTTGTATATGTGGTTGTTGCTGCTGATGTACATTCGGTTGTACTGTATGTTCCAGTTGCTTCTGCATTTGTGTATCCTGTTTTATCTGAACAGCTTGTATACGTTGCTCCTCCATTATAATAGCTTACTGTATCATATGTGTACCCATATGTATATGTGGTTGTTCCTCCACTATTTGTTTTTGACATATCACATTGATAAAGATCACAGCTTGGATAATGAACTATTACACCAGAACTTAATTTATAGTCACAAGTCTTATATAAGAAATATGTACTAGCATATGATGATGCCCAATAAACTTGAATACCAGAATAGCATCTACTATAACTAACGTTACCGGACAATAAACATGTTTTTAATGCCGTTTTAGAGCAACTACTATAGTTTGTTGAAACTCCGGAACATCTTGTAATACACGATGTTTCCCCTAAACCAAGTATATTACCTGCTTGAATACCGTAAACGAAATTATAATCCCATGTACCTCCTGATGTTGTAGAACATGTTTTTACCGCACAGTTCTTTACATTACTTTGAGCATTACATGCTGAAAGCGCTGTTGCGGATGATGATGTATAACAGTCTTGTGTGTAGCTTCCTGTTATATTATAACATTTATATAATGGTTTATATGCTGTACATCCTGTTGGTTTGTTATATGAATATATATATCTTGGTGTTAATGTTTTATATGCTGTTGTTGTTACTACATCATAATCTAATCCTGCTAATGATGATGTTAATGATGTCTTTGATGTATTTATTGCTGTTGTTCTTGATAATGTTTTTGTCGATGTATCTTTTGAATATCCACTCGCTGGTGATGTTTCATAATATTTTCCATTACTATAATATTCTGTTCCTCCAGTTAATTTGTACCATTTAAATGATCCATCTCTATAACTATATTGTGTCTTTTCTTCTTTTTCTGTATTTGCTATAGTTACTCCTGTTGGTAATACTGGTTCTTCTATTTCATCTATATTTAATGCCCATTCACTCCAGTCAGTATATTTTAATTCACCTTTTCCGTAATTATAAAACATTCCTACTTGTACCTGTGAATTTTCATTTATTATATTTGGTAATATATCTTGCCATTCACTCCATGATGTATATAGATTCCCTGTTGTACATGTTCCACATGTTACATCGTTTGAATAATAATAATTATCTCCACTTTTACCTACGTAAACATTTCCAGAACATGTTGTTCCTATACTCTCTAAATCTGATAATGTTAGTGCTCCAACATTTACTAATTCTATTATTGATGCTGTTTTTACATCTCCATCTTCTTGAGGTAGATTATTTGAAAAATATTCTTCTGTTTTTTGCATTAATAAACTATTAAAGTTCTCACATGCATTTCCGACTGGTTTATTATTTCCACATGCTTGTACAAAATATAATACTACTAATGTAAAAACCCCTAATGTTATTAACACCTTAACTGCTTTATTCATATTGGATAACCTCCACTATTTTCATTATAATTATACTATATAAAATTAATGATATCAATTTATTTTTTTAAAATTAAAAAGATAATATAAATAAAATTTGTAGTGATAATATAAAAGTAGACACGATAAAAGGAAAAACGTTCTACTT